>CACJLN010000036.1 GCA_902594255.1 uncultured Pelagibacteraceae bacterium | reverse complement strand
ATTAAAAATATATTGAAATTTTTAACAAATTTTAATTAATCCTTATAAATCTTGATTTTTTTCATAAGCTCTAAATTAAAGATAATCAACTTTTTTGATTAAAACATTAAATTAATGAAGAAATAACAAAAAACAAATTAATAACTATACAGACGGTGTAACAGAGGAATATATTAGAAATGGTGAAGAATTAAGAGCGGAAGGTGTTCAAAAAATCATAAATGGTATAAATAAGGTAACGCTTAAAACTATTTTTCAATTTATTGAAAATCAATTAAACTAGGGTGCAGAAAAATTGAGGAATGATATTACTTGTATGGTGATCAATATTGCAAATACTGAATTAATTAAAAAGACTAAATAAATGTTGAAACAATCTAAAAAATTTGAAAGATTAATTTTGACTAGTGCTCTTAAACCTAAAGCATTTTTAATTTTATTTAGTTTATTTTTTTCAACATTCGCATTTGCAGCTGCTCTGACGGTCAAATGGGTAGATGGTCGTATTCCATTGGGAAATGCAAACTGTACTAGTTCTCAAACTGGTGCCTCACTTGGTAATGACAGAACAGAGGATCCTCATGATGTTATATTTAGTAATGATGGTCTTCAAGTATTTACAGCAAACCATAACCAGCAAGGAGAACTTGATTTATCTATGAATAGGTTAAGTGTACCTTTTGAATTGTCTACAGTCAAAACTGATAACGGAAGTAAAGATTGTAATGATCTCGATGGATTTGATCCTGGACTACTTTCTGGCAAAGGTGCTGGTGGTGGAATAGATCAAGCATTAGAAGACATAAATATTGTTAATAATGGAAAAATATTTTTCTTTTTAGATACTGCTGGAAGATTGGGTAAATTTAATTTAAGTAAATCTTTTGACTTTAGATCAGCTACTTTTGAAAATAGATTCATTACTCCAGACAACACACAAGATAGTGCGTCTTTTAGTAGAGATGGGAAAAAAATGTTTTTATTAAGCTCACAAAACAACACTCCTAATTTAAGAAGCTACTCTCTAACAGGGAGTTTTGATATTTCCTCACCAACTCAAACTAACATTGTTAATCTAACTACAATTGGCATTGAAAACGACGCAGGTGATACAGAAAGAGCACGTGATATTGAATTTAATGATAATGGTAGCGCTATGTTTATTATGATTTCTACAGATAACGGCGGTGATGACTTTAGTAATGCTTCCATTTATCAGTTTAGTTTAGAAAAAAATTATGATGTATCAACGGCAACACTTGTCGGTAGACATAAGATTGACAATTTTGGAAGTACATCAGGTGGCTTTGGTAAGCCAAGAGGATTTTCTTTTTCAAGAGATGGAATGAAATTGTTTATTGTACAAATTATGACTGGTACAGGGGTAGATCAAATAAATCAATTTAATTTAGACTGTCCTTTTGGTGTTATACAATGTGTATCGGATACCTCCACTTCAATAATCTCTCAAGTTGAATTAGCAAAACAAAATATCAGCTTAAACGTTGATGCTATTTTTAAAAGGTTTGAGTGGATTAAAAGAAATAGAGATAATGAGGAATTATCTAGTCATAATATAAATATAAATTACCCAAACCCTCTATTAAAATCTTTGGCAAGTAAATTTGAGCCATCTTTAAAAAATAACTTAGCAACCCTTGTAAGTAATACCGAAAAAAAGGAAAAAAAGAAAAAATCTAAGTGGTCATCATGGAGTATAGCGGAAATTTCTGTTGGAAATTATGACGAAACAATTTTGGAAAAACCAAAGGATATTTACACCAAAGGACTAACACTAGGCTCAGATAGAAAAATTGGAGACAATAAGTTTTTTGGTTTGGCTGTAAGATATGGGAATAGTGAGTCTGATATCAAAAAATCCGTTCAAGAGGTAGATCTAGAGTCTTTAACATTGAATATTTATGGAGTTGTTCCAACAAGTAATACTCAGTATATAAATGCAGTTTTAGGATTAAGTGCACTAAGATTTGATAATAGGTATTTAGGGGGATTATCAGGTGAGAGAAAT
>CACJLN010000035.1 GCA_902594255.1 uncultured Pelagibacteraceae bacterium | reverse complement strand
GATACTTTTGGGACAAGAATTCAAACAATTTTTTCTGGAAAATTTATAGGTAAAGATAATTTTGGGAATAAATATTATGAAAACAAAAAAGGAAAAAGATGGGTTATATACTCAGATGAAATTGATGCATCCAAAATTCCAGTTGAATGGTATTCATGGATTCATCATACTCCAAATAACTTACAAAACAATCAAGAACCCAATAAACATGATTGGCAAAAGCCTCATCAGCCTAATTTAACTGGAACAAAAAAGGCCTATTACCCAAATAGAAATAATAATGAAATTTCAAAAAAATACAAAACTTGGAAAAGTTAATTTTCTGATTTATTTTTTATTAGTTTTTTTTTATTTTACTCCAGACTTGATTTCATCAGATAAAGATTTGGTAATAAGAAAATATACAAAAATTAAGATACTAGATAAAATTAGTTCAAAAAATATTTCTATAAATCTTACCAATGGAGAGAATTTTAAATATTCTGATTTACAAATTAAAAGTATTAAATGTAAACATTCTGAATTTGACGACGATCCAGAAATTACTGCCTATGTTCAAGTAAGAGATCTAAGTAATAAAAAAAATGATGAGGTGTATGTATTTAATGGCTGGATGTTCTCGTCTAGTCCCTCGATTAATCCTTTTGATCATCCTGTTTATGATATTTGGCTGACTGGATGCGACTAGATTATTTTTTCATTATCAAGCCAACCAACGTTAAAATCAGACTTTAAAAATTTATTATGATTTAGCAGTTTTTTATGAAGAGGTATTGTAGTCTTTATACCTTCGATTACAAACTCATCTAAAGATCTATTCATTCGTTGAATTGCCTCTATTCTATTTCTTCCATGACAAATAAGCTTACAAACCATACTATCGTAATAAGGTGTTACTTTAAGTCCTTGAAATATTGCTCCGTCTACCCTTGTTCTAAATCCAGAAGGTTGATGACACATTCCGATAGTCCCTGGTGAAGGTTGAAAATTTTTGCTTGGGTCTTCAGCGTTTATTCTACATTCTATTGCATGGCCTCTAGGATTTATATCATTTTGTCTAAGCGCTGTTTCACCAGAGAATGCAATCCATATTTGTTCTTTAATAATATCTATACCTGTAACCATTTCAGTCACAGGATGTTCAACTTGAACTCTTGTATTCATTTCTAAAAAGTAAAACTTCCCATCCTCATAAATAAATTCAACTGTACCCGCACCTTCGTAACCGATTTTACTTACCATGTGCACTGTTTTTTCAAAAAGATCTTTTCTTATTTCATCGCTCAACACTGGACTAGGTGTCTCCTCAATTAATTTTTGATGTCTTCTTTGAACTGAACAATCTCTTTCATGCAAATGTACTGTCCTATTTTTTCCAGCCAAAATTTGTACTTCAATATGTCTTGGATTTTGAAAAAATTTTTCTATATAAACTTGATCGTTGCCAAAATATTTTTTCGCCTCTGATTTAGCTGTTGAAAAAAGAGTATCAAACTCTTCCTCTTTTTTTACAACTTTCATACCTTTCCCACCACCACCGCCAGCTGCTTTAATTAAAACAGGAAACCCAATTTTTTTACATAGTTTTTTTGCTTCAGCGATATCATTAATACCACCCTCAGACCCCTCAATTATTGGTAGACCATGTTCTTTTGCAATTTTTTTTGCTTGAATTTTATCACCCATCATTTCTATATGTTTTGAGGATGCACCAATAAATTTAATTTTATTTTCTTCTAAAATTTTAGCAAAATTTGCATTCTCAGATAAAAACCCATATCCTGGATGGACTGCCTCTGTATTTGTTAATTCGATAGCTGATAATAAAGCTGGAATATTTAAATAACTGTTTGCGGGTTGATGAGATCCTATGCAGACACTTTCATCTGCTAATTTCACATGCATGCTTTGCCTATCTACATCTGAATGCACTGCTACTGTAGAAATTCCCCATTCTTTACAAGCCCTAATTATTCTTACTGCAATCTCGCCACGGTTAGCGATTAAGATTTTTTTAAACATTATTCTAAAATGATTATTGTTTGTCCAAATTCAACTGGTTGACCATCTTCAACACAGACCTCTTTAACAATTCCATCTGAAGATGAAGGAACATGATTCATTGTTTTCATTGCCTCGACTATCATAACGGTGTCACCTTTTTTAATCTTTTTTCCAACTTCAA
>CACJLN010000034.1 GCA_902594255.1 uncultured Pelagibacteraceae bacterium | reverse complement strand
AGATGGCTTAATTTTGCATCATTACACTTTTTAATGCAAATAAATTAAGGAAAAATTAACTAATGATTTGGTGAAATATTGTTAAAAAATATTTTTGCTGTTTCTTCCCAAGTGAATTTTTTTGCAAATTCAAGACAATCATTTCTGTCAACTTTTAAAGCTTTTTGGGCTGATACTTTAAGATCATCATCTAAACAATTTATTTTGGATCCTTCAAATATATCTTTAGGACCTGGAACAGGATACGCAGCAACAGGTGTTCCACAATTTAAAGCTTCTGTAACTACAATTCCAAATGTATCTGTTTTACTAGGGAAAACAAAAACATCAGAGGATGCAAAATGTGATGCTAATTCACCATTTGTTTTTTCTCCTAAAAAAATATCTTTAGGGAATTCTTTTTTCAATTTTTTTAAATCAGGTCCTTTTCCTATAATTATTTTTGTACCTTCTAAATCACATTCTAAAAAAGCTCTTATGTTTTTTTCAACTGCAACTCTTCCAACATAAATCCAAATAGGTCTTTTATGAGGTAAATCAATTTTTTTAGGGTTCTTAAAAGCTCCATGATTTCCTCCTCTAGTCCAAGTAATCATTTTATTGTCATCTATACCTATATCGATTAATTCTTTTCTCATAGACTCTGTAGTTACTAAAATTCTCTCAGCCTTATTATGAAAATTTGCTAAGAATTTTTCAGCCCATTTTGCTGGTATAATAGGAAAGTAAAGTTTTAGATATTTATCAAATCTTGTATGGAAACTCGTAGTAAACTTTAGATTATTTTTTAAACAATATCTTCTTGCCATAGTGCCTATCGGGCCTTCGGTAGCGATATGAATTGCATCTGGATTGATTTTCTTTATTAAATTACCAACTCTTGGCCATACATTAATAGACAACTTAATTTCATTATATTTCGGCATCGGAAAAGTAAAAAATAAGTCAGGTGTAATATATTCTATTCTATGACCTTGTTCTTTTAATACATTGCCTGTTTCATGTAAGGTTCTTACGACACCATTTACTTGTGGAAAATATGCATCTGTAGCAATTAAAATTTTCATTAATTATGAAGCTTTTTTTAATTCTTCAGTTTTAATTGGTTCAATTATTTCTTTATCGTCTAAATATTGTTCTCTTATTTTGTCCCAATATAATATTTCAAAACTACCATCATAATTTTCGGCTAATGCGGTACAAGATTCAACCCAGTCTCCACAATTTAAATAATTGACCCCATTAAAGTCTCTATCCTCAGCATGATGGATGTGGCCACAAATAATTCCATCAAATTTTTTTGTTTTTGCATAATCTGAAAGTGTTTTTTCATATTCACCAATATATTTAACTGCATTTTTGACTTTATACTTTAAAAATTTTGCAAGAGACCAATATTCTTTTCCTCTCAATCTTCTAAAAAAATTAATTATTACATTTAATTTTAATAGTAAATTATAGGCTATTGATCCAAGTTTAGATAACCATTTAGCATGTTTCATAACACCATCCCAAGCATCACCATGAACAACAACATATTTTTTTCCTGCATTTGTTTCATGAACAACTCTATTAACCATATGGATGTCACCAAAATGCATTGGAATAAATTTTCTTAACATTTCGTCATGATTACCCATTATGTAGAAAACTTTGGTACCATGTCTAGCTTTTCTTAAAATTTTTTGGATTACATCATTATGTTCTTGAGGCCAAAAAAAACTTTTTTGCATTTCCCAGATATCTATAATGTCCCCTACAAGATAAAGATTTTCGGATCTTGAGTTTTTAAAAAACTCTAAAAGTTTTTTCGCCTGACAACCCTTGGTACCTAAATGAACATCAGAAATAAATATACTTTTATATTTAAGTAAATTAGGCATTTAAAGACCTATATTTTAATACAACTGTAACACGAATCATTTAATCGTTATCTCATTTGAATGTTACAAATTTGTTAAAAATTTTTTAAGGATTAATTATGTTATGTTGTTTGATTTATAATTTGAATTCTTCCTCTGGAAGAAAATCTATATTCATAAATAGGATTTTATCTAAGTTAAAAGAGAATATTTCTGTAGACTACTTTGAAACAAAAACAATAAATCAAGCTAAGAAAATTTTCAAAAATTTTAATCAAAAAAATTATGATCGACTAATAGTAGCTGGTGGTGATGGTTCAGTTTCTTTTGCAATTAATGAATTAATTAAAAATAATTTTGATTTTAAAGACGATTTTGCCATAGGTTATATTCCTGCTGGCACTGCAAATTTGCTTCAAGCTGAATTATCAATGAATAAAAAA
>CACJLN010000033.1 GCA_902594255.1 uncultured Pelagibacteraceae bacterium | reverse complement strand
TAAGAAATAAACCACATTGTAATATTGGTACAATTGGTCATGTCGATCATGGTAAAACTACTTTAACAGCTGCCATAACAAAAGTGCTGTCTGAGACAGGTGGAGCGCAAGCTGTAGCTTATGATCAAATTGATAAAGCACCTGAAGAAAAAGAAAGAGGAATTACTATTTCAACTGCGCATGTGGAGTATGAAACTGAAAAAAGACATTACGCTCATGTAGATTGTCCAGGCCACGCAGACTATGTAAAAAATATGATTACTGGTGCTGCTCAAATGGATGGTGCAATTTTAGTTGTTAATGCTGCTGATGGTCCTATGCCACAAACAAGAGAACATATTCTTCTTGCAAGGCAAGTAGGTGTTCCAGCGATTTGTGTTTACTTAAATAAAGTAGATCAAGTTGATGATAAAGAGATGATAGATCTTGTTGAAGAAGAAATTAAAGAATTACTAACTTCTTATAAGTTTCCAGGAGATAAAACTCCGATTGCTAAAGGTTCAGCTCTTGCCGCTGTTGAAGGAAGAGATGATGAAATAGGAAAAAACTCTATTTTAGAGTTAATGAAAAATGTTGACGAATTTATTCCTCAGCCTGACAGACCAAAAGATAAGGATTTTTTGATGCCAGTTGAAGATGTTTTTTCAATTTCAGGAAGAGGTACTGTAGCAACAGGAAGAGTTGAGTCTGGTATACTTAAAACTGGAGATGAACTTGAAATTGTTGGTATTAGAGAAACTAAAAAATCAGTTTGTACTGGTGTGGAAATGTTTAGAAAACTTTTAGACTCAGGAGAAGCAGGTGACAACGTTGGTGTTCTTTTAAGAGGTGTAGAAAGAACTGATATTGAAAGAGGTCAGGTGCTTTGTAAGCCAGGTTCTGTAACACCACATACTAAATTTGAAGCTCAGGCTTATGTACTAAAAAAAGAAGAGGGTGGAAGACACACACCATTCTTTACAAAGTATAGACCGCAGTTCTACTTCAGAACAACAGATGTAACAGGAGAGGTAGAGCTTCCTGCTGGTACAGAAATGGTTATGCCTGGAGATGATGCTAAATTTACAGTAAAATTAATTACTCCTATAGCGATGTCAGAGAAATTGAACTTTGCAATTCGTGAGGGTGGTAGAACCGTTGGAGCAGGAGTAGTAACTAAAATTATAGAGTAAACTCTATATAGGAGTGTAGCTCAATTGGTAGAGCGCCGGTCTCCAAAACCGGAGGCTGAGGGTTCGAGTCCCTCCGCTCCTGCCAATAGAGAGTAAAATAAATATGAGAAACCCAATTAAGTTTATTCAAGAAGTAAAACAAGAAGCTTTCAAAGTTTCATGGCCTACAGGAAAGGAAACACTTCAAGGTGCTATAATGGTTTTTTTAATGGCTCTTGCTATGTCCTTATTTTTCTTATTGATTGATCAGGTATTAAAATTTTTTTTAGAAATACTTTTGAAAGTGAGCTTGTAATGAAAAACTGGTACATTGTTCAGTCTCATTCAAGTTTTGAAAATAAAGTTGCAGGACTTATCAAGGAAGAGGCTGAAAAAGCTAAGATAGCAGAGAAATTTGAGGAAATTATAGTGCCTACACACGACGTGACAGAAGTTAAAAGAGGTAAAAGAGTACAAAGAAAAAAAAAGTATTTTCCTGGTTATGTTTTGATAAAAAGTGAAATGAATAACGATATTTATCACATGATTAAAAAGCTTAAAAGAGTTAGTGGCTTCTTAGGTACTAAGGGTATGCCTGTGCCAGTCTCAGATAAAGAAATAGAGAAAATTTTAGGTCAAATTAAAGATGGTGTAGCTCAGCCAAAATCTGGTATAGAATATAATATTGGTGAAAAGGTTCAGGTAGTTGATGGTCCATTCGCATCATTTAGTGGAATGGTAGAAGGTGTTGATGAGGAGAAATCTAGATTGAAAGTATCAGTTTCAATTTTTGGTCGCCCAACACCTGTTGATTTGGAATATAACCAAGTAGAGAAAGTAAGTTAGATGGCAGCAAAAAAAGAAATAAGTGGTTTTATAAAATTGCAAATTAAGGGTGGACAAGCCAATCCAGCACCGCCTGTTGGTCCAGCTTTAGGTCAACGAGGTGTAAACATTATGGAATTTTGTAAAGCTTTTAATGATAAAACAAAATCTTTAGCAGGCAAACCTGTTCCTGTAGAGATTACAGTTTATAAAGATAAGAAATTTGATTTTAAAATTAAATCTCCACCAGCATCTTTTTTTATTAAGGAAGCAGCTAAATTAAAGAGTGGATCTCAAGAACCAGGAAGAAATATTGTTGCATCAATTACAAAAAAACAAGCTGAAGAAATTGCAAAACAAAAAATGGAAGATTTAAATGCTATTGATCTTGAGGAAGCAGTTAAAATTATTGCAGGTTCAGCTAGATCAATGGGTATA
>CACJLN010000032.1 GCA_902594255.1 uncultured Pelagibacteraceae bacterium | reverse complement strand
TAAGTCAGTGGTGCCCCCGCACGGATTCGAACCGCGGACCTATTGATTACAAATCAATTGCTAAAGTTTAAATAAACACTTTTTTGCAACAATAATCTTGAAATATTTTTAGTCTGGTCACAATCCTGGCACAGTGATAATAGAATTGAATGAAAAGAATTATAATGATCGTGGGTCTAGTTTTGTTTTTAATTAGCAATAATTCTTTTGCATTTATCGAATTTAAACAATCAAAAAATATTTCGTCAGATACTGAGCAAGCAAGAGGAATAAATTTTAAACCAGATGGTACTATAATGTATATAACTAACCGTAAAGCTGCATCTGGTGCTGAGGGCCAAAAAGGTCAAGTAACTCAATATTCTTTAAGTACACCTTTTGATATAAGCACAGCAACAAAAACTTCACAAACAGATTTATTAGGTAGTGATGCTTCTTCAGTATTAAAATATCCCCATGCAATTGAATTTAAACCAGATGGAACAAAAATGTTCGTAACTGCAGGAGATGCAGTTGCATCAGTATATCAGTATAATTTAACTACTCCTTGGGATTCATCTTCAGCAGAATTTGAAGCAAGACATAATGAAGGTAGAACTGATGTAAAACATTTAAGAACTTTAGCATTTAAACCTGATGGCACACGTATGTTTGTGGGTGGAAAAGATGATCCTTCAACTACTGGTAAAATAAAACAATTTACACTTACAAATCCTTGGGATCTATCTTCTGGAGTTTCTGATGCAGGCTTATCAGATGATTTAGGTGGTGCTGAACCAAATCTTAGAAATGCTCAATTCGATCCAAATGGAAGTATATTATATATAGGGGGTAACGATAACGACAACATACACAAATTTACATTAAGTACAGCATGGGATGTCACATCTATATCATCTTCTTTTACTACATTTGATTTAAATAGTGGATTTTCACAAATGAGAGGTTTCATATTTGTAGCAGGTTTTACAAGATTATATGTTGTCGATGATGCAAGTACAACAAGTACAATTTTAGAATATAGTCCTTCTTGTTCTGTAATAACTTGTAGCGATCCTTCTGATGATGGAGATGTTAAAGCAATTATTGAAGCTAATGTTGAATTATCAAAACTTGTAATTCAACATATCACTCTTCCAATCTTTCATCGAATGGAATGGTTGAGAAGACATAAAAATAAGGACAATTTATCAAATTTTAATGCAGAAGTTGATTTTACAAATGAAAAATTATCAAAATTATTTGGTAATCTAAAAAGCTCAAAAAAAAAAATTGATAGAAGTTATGATAGTGATGATTGGTTTAAATGGAGCGAAGGTAGAGTTAGTTTAGGTAAAACTAAATTAGGAAACTCATCATCAAGAACGTTAAATAGCAGAGGTATCTCAATCGGTGCAGATAAAATAAAAAAAGAAGACAGAGATACAATGTATGGATTCGTTTTTCAGTATGGAGTTGATGATATTGGCATTGGAAATAGAGGAACGAAATTAAAGACAGACAATTATAGTTTAGCATTATACAACACCAAATTTAAAGATAATCACATTTTTACTGATGCGTTAATTGGACTTAGTGTATTAGACATTAATCAAAAAAGGGTTACTGAATATAGCAACACCCTAAAAGGTAATCGAAATGGACATCAGATCTTTAGTTCATTTAATTTTGGAAAAA
This sequence comes from uncultured Pelagibacteraceae bacterium, assembly GCA_902594255.1. GTDB lineage: Bacteria > Pseudomonadota > Alphaproteobacteria > Pelagibacterales > Pelagibacteraceae > Pelagibacter. Next base: position 744 of record CACJLN010000032.1, on the reverse strand, counting down.
GATTGGCTGATGAAAAAATAAACTTCAATCCTAGTATCAAATTAGATTTAGGATACACAAAACTAAAATCTTTTAATGAAAAAACACTACTAGGAAATACTTTGGAAGATGCACTAGGTTATGAAGCGCAAAATATTAAATCAGCATTAACTACAATTGGTTTACTTATAGATACATCTGATAAAATGGAAGACAAAATTATTAATCATCATGGTAGACTAGATTATATTGCTGATTTAAGTCAATCATCTGATGCAGAATTTTATTATCTAAATGATCAAAGTACAATTTATAACTATAAGGTAGATAATAAATCAAAACATAATTTTAAAATTGGTTATGGTTTTGATGTAAGCTTAATATCAGGTTGGTCATTAGTTGGAAATATTGAAAGATTTAAATCTAATGGAAAAGGCCATAGTAATGATATTTATCTATCTGTTGGCTATGTTCCAACTGATAAAATGGAATTTGCATTTGATGTGAATGATTTTGAAAATACTAACCTGTCATTAACCAATAAGTTAGATAGATTTGATTTAAAAATGAGTTCTAATTATAATTTTTTAAGTGATATACCTGACTACGGTGCAAAAATAGATATTTCAGGAAGGTTTTAATAAATTCATGATGGTGCCCCCGCACGGATTCGAACCGCGGACCTATTGATTACAAATCAATTGCTCTACCAGCTGAGCTACAAGGGCTTAAAGAATAATTAGTGATTATTTTTAAATTAATCAA
>CACJLN010000031.1 GCA_902594255.1 uncultured Pelagibacteraceae bacterium | reverse complement strand
ACCTGATCATAAGCTCTTTGAAGAAATGTTGAATATATAGCTGCGTAGGGTTTGTAATTTTCAGTTGCTAAACCTGCTGCAAATGTAACTGCATGTTGTTCAGCAATTCCTACATCAAAAGTTCTTTCTGGAAATTCTTTTCGAAAATTATCTAAACCAGTACCATCAGGCATAGCTGCTGTGATTGCAATTATTTTGCTGTCTTTTTTAGCGTGCTTAATAAGGGTATCTGAAAAAACTTTGGTATAAGAAGGAATTTTGCTGTTACTCTTGACTTGTTTTCCTGTTTTTACATTAAATTTGGATACTCCGTGGTAGTGATCTTTTGCCTCTTCTGCAAATAAATATCCTTTACCTTTTTTTGTTTTGATATGAATTAATATTGGTCCCTGATGTTTAGTATCTCTGGCATTCTTTAAAATTGGTATTAAAGAATTTAGATCATGACCATCAATTGGGCCTATATAATAAAAGCCTAAAGAACTAAATAAAGTTCCACCAGTCACTGCTGATCTTATTAAGTCTTCTGCTTTTCCAGCTTTTGCACTAAATCTTTTTGAAAATGCTGACATGATTAATTTTAAAGTTTCCCTTAAACTGAAGTAGATTTTGCCAGAAAAAATTTTTGCTAAATAAGTGCTCATTGCACCTACAGGTCTTGCAATTGACATATCATTATCATTAAGGATGACAATCATTTTAGTTTTAGAAGCACCTGCATTATTCATTGCTTCATAGGCCATCCCTGCGCTCATAGCACCATCACCTATCACTGCAATTACGTTATCTGATTTGTTAGATAATTTATTAGCTACAGCTATACCTAAAGCTGAAGAAATTGATGTCGAACTATGCGCTGCACCAAACGGATCGTATTCGCTTTCAGATCTTTTAGTAAACCCAGAAAGACCTTTGCCTTGTCTAATAGTTCTTATTCTATCTTTTCTTCCTGTTAAAATTTTGTGAGGATAAGATTGGTGACCGACATCCCATATTAATTTATCATTAGGTGTGTTAAAATGATTAACACCTCCATAGAAATAAATGATAAACCTAGTGCTTTTAGATATCCAAGAGGAACTGGGGTAGGTTCAATTCTACCTTCAATTAATGAAAAGCTAGAAATTGGTAAATCTAATATAATTCAAGAGGGAAAAAAAATGGTTATATTAAACTTTGGTGCGAGATTAAGTGAAACTTTGAAAGCTTCTGAAAATTTAAAAAAAAAGGGAGTTAATATTACAATTGTAGATGCAAGGTTTGCTAAACCTCTTGATGAAAATCTTATTTGGCAACTGGCGACCACTCATGAAGCAATCATGACAATTGAGGAAGGGTCAATAGGAGGATTTGGTTCACATGTGGTTGATTTCTTGACCAAAAAAGGGTTAATGGACTCAAGTTTAAAATTTAGATCCATGACTTTACCTGATATTTTCATTGATCAGGACACACCAAATAACATGTATAAGTTTGCCAATTTAGATGCTATTTCTATTGAGGAAAAAGTTTTAGATTTGTTGAATTCGAATATAATCTTACAAAAACAAAAATAATATATTTAACTGCATTGAGCTTTGTTCATTAAATAGTGGTCAAGTAATACACAAGATAACATAGCCTCACCAACTGGAACAGCTCTTATACCTACACAGGGATCATGTCTACCAGTTACTGATATAGTAGTATTTTTTCCAAATTTATTAATTGTTTTTCTACTCTTAAGTATTGAGGAGGTTGGTTTCACTGCAAATGAGACAATTATTTGTTGCCCTGACGAAATACCACCTAGAATACCACCAGCATTATTAGATGCAAATTTCATTCTTTTTTTATTTTGTGAAATTTCATCAGAATTTTCCTCACCAGATAGTTGAGCAGAATTCATACCCGAGCCTATGTTTACTCCTTTAACTGCGTTTATACTCATCATGGCAGATGCAATATCGGAATCTAGTTTAGAGTAAATAGGTGCACCTAAACCTACAGGCACACCATCTGCTCTGACTTCAATTATTGCACCACATGAAGATCCGGCTTTTCTAATATTAAGAAGATATTTTTCCCAAATTTTCAACATTGATTTATCGGGGCAAAAAAATGGATTGCTGTATATTATCTTATCATTCCATTTCCCTGTATCGCATCCAAGAATACCAAGCTGAGTTACGGCACCAGAAACTTTAAATTTTTTTCCTAATTTTATTTTTAAAACCTTTTTAGCTACTGCTCCTGCTGCAACTCTTGCAGCTGTTTCTCTAGCAGAGGATCTACCGCCTCCTCTGTGATCTCTGATGCCATATTTTTTAAAATAAGTAAAATCAGCATGACCAGGTCTAAATTTATCTTTGATGTTTTTATAATCTTTTGATCTCACGTCCTCATTATAAATTATTAGAGATATTGGAGTTCCTGTAGTTTTTCCTTCAAATACACCTGATAAGATTTTTA
>CACJLN010000030.1 GCA_902594255.1 uncultured Pelagibacteraceae bacterium | reverse complement strand
ATCTTCTAATATGAACATCAACTGTTCTAGACTCAACATATATATTTTCTCCCCAAACATTGTTTAAGAGTTGTTCTCTTGAATAAACTCTTTTTGGATTTTTGATAAAAAAATCTAAGAGTTTAAATTCAGTTGGACCCAAAGTAATTTCTTTATCTTTTCTATAAACTCTTTTTGTAATCCGATCTATTTTTAAATCAGTAAATTCTACAATGTCTGATGATGATTGAGGTTTAGATCTTCTCAATAAAGATTTAATTCTAGCATTCAATTCTTTTTGACTAAAAGGTTTAGTTACATAATCATCTGCACCTGTATCAAATGCTTTTAATTTGTCTTCTTCCTCCCCTTTTGCAGTTAACATAATGACAGGAATATCATTAAACTTATTATCTTTTTTTAAGTTTTTACAAATTTCAACACCAGATAATTCTGGTAACATCCAATCCATTAATATTAAATCTGGCTGTTTTAATTTTATTTGTTTAAGAGCATCTTCTCCATTTTCTGAATGACTGACTTTATAACCTTCTTTTTCAAGATTGTACTTTAACAAACTAACAATTGATGCTTCATCTTCAGCTATGAAAACATGAGCTGACATAAATCATTTTTCTCCGGTTACAATTGGCTCTGTTCCCTTGGGTCTATCACCTTCTAAATATTCGCCTTTAACTAAATAATAAACTTGTTCTGCAACATTTGTAGTATGATCACCAATACGCTCTATGTTTTTAGTTACAAACAATAAATGGGTTCCATCTTCTAAATTTTTTTCATTTTCTTTAAGATATTTTATAACTTCTTGCATACAAAGATTTGTTAGATCATCTATTTGCTCATCACCTTCCCAAACATTTACTGCCATTGGCGCAGATCTTTCTAGATAAGCATCTAATGTTGATTTTAATTGTTTTTGAACATTGGTAGATACTCTATTCAATGAGTCTACCAAGTTCTTTGGAAGATTTTCGTTAAGCAAAAGTGTTCTCTTGGATATATTTTTTGCTAAATCACCTATTCTTTCTAAATCTGAAGACATTTTCAAAGCCGTTACTGTCTCTCTTAAATCAATTGCCATAGGTTGTCTTAAAGCAATTAAATTCACAACTTGCTGTTCAATTAAAGTCTCATATTTATCTATTTTTTCATCTTCTTGAATAACAGCTTCTGCAATATTGGTATCTCTTGTTGTAATGGCTTGAATTGCTTTACCTAAAGAATCTTCACATGCACTTCCCATTTTAATTATATTAGCATTAAGATTTTTTAGTTCTTCTTCGTAAGATTTGACTGTATGTGGTGCTTCAGACATTATCCGAACCTCCCTGTTATATAATCTTGCGTTTTTTTATTATCAGGATTCTTAAATATTTTATCAGTAGATCCATGTTCAATCAATTGTCCTAAATGAAAAAAACCTGTATTTTGAGAAACACGTGCTGCTTGAGCCATAGAATGAGTTACAATTATTATTGTGTGCTCTTTTTTTAACTCATCAATCAATTCTTCAATTTGTGCTGTTGCTATTGGATCTAATGCTGAACAAGGTTCATCCATTAATATAACTTCAGGTCTTACAGAAATCGCTCTAGCAATACAAAGTCTTTGCTGTTGTCCTCCAGATAATCCAGTTCCAGGTTCATGCAACCTATCTTTTACCTCTTCCCATAGTGCAGCCTTTTTCAAACTAGTTTCAACAATTTCATCCATTTCTTGTTTTGATTGAGCCATACCATGAATTGTTGGACCGTAAGATACATTTTCATATAAAGTTTTTGGGAAAGGATTGGGTTTTTGAAAAACCATACCAATTTTTTCTCTTAGTCTTACGACATCACAACTTTTATCATTGATATTAAAATCATTAATTAAAATTTCTCCTTTAACACTACAGATATCAATTACATCATTCATTCTATTAAGACATCTTAGGAAAGTTGATTTACCACAACCAGATGGACCAATTAATGCCGTTACTTGATTTTCCTCAATATCTAAACTTATATTAAAGAGCGCTTGTTTTTTTCCATAAAAAACATCAACATCTTTTGCTTTAATCTTTATCATTTTAACTCCATTTTTTCTCAAACTTATGTCTTATTATTTGGGCAAATAAATTCATTATTATTAAAAAGCCAAGTAAGACCATTATACATGCCGAAACTTTTTCTACAAATCCCCTTTCAGCACTTTCAGCCCAAATATAAATTTGAACTGGTAAGCTTGCAGCAGGATCCATGGGTGATCCAGGTATCGTGTTAACAAAAGCAACCATTCCAATTAAAATTAAGGGTGCAGTTTCTCCTAAAGCTTGAGCTAAACCAATTATTGTTCCTGATAACGTGCCAGGCATAGAAAGAGGAACTGTATGATGCATTGTGGTTTGCATTCGACTTGCTCCCATAGCAAGTGCTGCCTCTCTTATACTTGGTGGAACTGCTTTTAAAGATGCTCTAGCAGCTATAATTATTGTTGGTAAGGTCATTAAGGACAAAGTGATACCTCCAACTAATGGGGTAGACCTTGGTAATTGAAATATAGCCAATAAAACTCCTAACCCTAATAGACCAAAAACTATAGATGGAACCGCTGCTAAGTTGTTTATATTAACTTCAATAAAATCAGTAAATCTGTTTTTAGGGGCAAATTCTTCAAGATAGATTGCAGCTAGAACCGCAACAGGAAAAGCTATCATTAAACAAACAAGTATAGAAAAAATTGAGCCCATAAATGAACTTGCTATTCCAGCTAGCTCAGCTTCTCTTGAGTCAGCATTTGTAAAAAAACTTATATTAAATTTACTTTCAACC
>CACJLN010000029.1 GCA_902594255.1 uncultured Pelagibacteraceae bacterium | reverse complement strand
ACATTTGGAATTGACTCTGAGATGGATGTTGATGCTTTTTCAAAAAAAACAGATTATGTCCCTGAAATTGATAAAAATTACATATTTGACAAAGACACTACTTTAGCAATTATCTCTGGATTTTCTTTTAATAAAAGAGTTTTGATTCAAGGATATCATGGAACAGGAAAATCAACACATATAGAACAAATAGCTGCAAGATTAAATTGGCCATGCATTAGAGTTAATCTAGATAGTCATATCTCCAGAATAGATTTGATTGGTAAAGATGCTATTGTTTTAAAAGATGGAAAGCAAATTACTCAGTTTAATGAGGGAATATTACCTTGGTCTATTCAAAATCCTGTTGCGTTAGTTTTTGACGAATATGATGCTGGAAGACCAGATGTAATGTTTGTAATCCAAAGAGTTTTGGAATCAGAGGGTAGTTTTACTCTTCTTGATAAAAATAAAGTAATTAAGCAGAATAAGTTTTTTAGATTGTTTGCAACTTCGAACACTGTTGGATTAGGAGATACAAGTGGCTTATATCATGGAACACAACAAATAAATCAGGGTCAAATGGATAGATGGAATATAGTTTCAACACTTAATTATTTAAGCCTTGATAAAGAAATGGAAATAATATTGGGGAAAAATAAAAATTTTAATAATCCAGAAGGTAAAGAAAGTGTAGTTAACATGATAAAAGTTGCTTCTTTGACAAGAAAAGGTTTCATAGCGGGCGATATCTCTACTGTAATGAGTCCAAGGACCGTTTTACATTGGGCTGAAAATACTGAGATATTTAAGGATATTGGTTATGCTTTTAGAGTAACTTTTTTAAATAAGTGTGACGATTTAGAAAAAAATACTATTGCAGAATATTATCAAAGATGTTTTGGAGAAGAATTGCCAGAGTCATTGATTAATATTCAAATTTAAATGGCTACCAAAATATCCTATATTAAAGAAAAAATGAAACAGGCGTTAACCTCGACCAAAAGGGTGATTTCTGATGATTTTGGAATTAATAATAAAAAAAAAACAAATACTAATCATGACCACACAGAAGTACTAAAAGTAGATAGTTTATCAGGTCCTGAAGATTTTATAAGATTAAGGGCTGAATTTGACTCCTCTGCTTTAGAAAAAAAATTTTCAAACAAAGAAATATTTAATGACAATCTTCCAAAAAACCCCTCATGTAAAATCCTTTATGCATTGGCTGAAAAAACAAGATATGAGTTATTAGGTTGCCAAATTTTAAAAGGAATAGAAAAAAATTTGACTCAGAATTATTATCAGATGATAAATACGAAAAAGGAGCAAAAAATCAATACAAAGGAAGATGTTATGGTTTCTGAGGCCTTTGAACTTTATTTGCTCAAAAATTTTCAAAAAATTAAATTAAATTCAATTTCAGAAAAAAAATTGAGTTTTTGGGAAAAAGACTTCAACGAATCAATAAAAAAACACATCGACTTCCTTTCTCAAAACTTAGAAAATCAAAAAATATATGGTTCTAAATTTTCTGAAATCCTTCAAAATATGGATATTTTTGACACTGAGGAAGTTGAGAAAAATAAAGACGAGCAAAATAATGAAGCTAAGGGTTCGTCTTCAAATGAAGATGACAAATCAGATCAAGAAGATAAAAAAGACTCCAGGCCTGAAGATCAAACAGAATCAGCTATGGAGTCTGATTATAACAAAGACGAATACAATTTAGATGACCAGCTTGATGATATCAATTTAGGTGAGGAAAATTCTGAACAGTTTATTAAGAAATCAATTAAAAATCTTAATCTTGATTATAAAATTTTTACAAATGAATTTGATGAAATAATTAAAGCTGAAAATTTAGAAAATGAGGAGGAGTCTCTAAAACTAAGAAAAAATCTTGATCAACAACTTGTAGGTTTTCATGATATTGTAACAAAACTTGCAAATAAACTTCAAAGACAACTTTTAGCAAAACAAAATAGATCATGGAATTTTGACTTAGAGGAAGGGTTGCTCGACAGCTCCAAACTAACTAGAATTATTATGGATCCATATAATTCATTGTCTTTTAAAAAAGAAAGAGATTTAGATTTTAAGGATACAATAGTTACATTATTAATTGATAATTCTGGTTCGATGAGAGGAAGGCCTATAACTATTGCTGCAATATGTGCTGATATTTTATCAAGAACGTTAGAAAGGTGTTCAGTTAAAGTAGAAATTTTAGGTTTTACAACAAAAAACTGGAAAGGTGGTCAAAGTAGAGAAAAATGGAATAAGAATAGTAAGCCCAAAACACCTGGTAGGTTAAATGATTTGAGGCATATTATTTACAAAGGGGGTGATACTCATTGGAGACAAGCAAAAAATAATTTAGGTCTAATGTTAAAAGAAGGTTTATTAAAAGAGAATATTGATGGAGAAGCTATTGCGTGGGCTTATGGTCGTTTAAAAAAAAGAAAAGAAGAGAGAAAAATTTTAATGGTAATATCTGACGGTGCACCCGTGGACGACTCTACTTTATCAGTAAATTCAGGTGATTTTTTAGAAAAGCATTTAAAGAAAATTGTAAAATTTATTGAAGAAAAGTCTGACATTGAGATATTAGCAATTGGGATTGGCCACGATGTATCAAGATATTATACCAAAGCTATTAAAATTACAGATGTAAATGAGTTAGGTGATGTAATGATCACTCAATTAAGTTCATTATTTGAAAATAAAAAAAAATTACACTAAATATTAAATAAATCTTTATTTTTCCATTTTATCGAAACTTCAGCCCCACCTCTAGTTTTTGAGTTTCTAATTTGAAGCGTTGCAAAATTTTTTTCGAGCAAGGTTTTTCCAATAAAAATACCTAACCCCAATCCAGTTTTATTTTTT
>CACJLN010000028.1 GCA_902594255.1 uncultured Pelagibacteraceae bacterium | reverse complement strand
AGTTAACAAAAACAGGTAAATTAATATTTTTTTATTTTTTGACAGAGGCATTATCTAACATCCACTTTATTAAATCAAAAAAACTTATACCATTATATGCGGCAATTTCTGGGACTAAAGAAAGTTTAGTCATTCCTGGTTGAGTATTAATTTCTAAAAGATAAAATTTATTTTTAAAAAACTTAAAATCTGATCTTGTTACTCCTCTACAACCAAGCAATTTATGGGCTTTAAATGAAATACTTAAAACTTTATTTAAGTAATTTTTACTTATTTTGACGGGTATTATGTGTTTTGTTTTAGCACTTTTTTTATATTTAGCGTCATAATCGTAAAATTTTCTTTTTGGTTTTAATTCTATAGCTCCCAATTTTTTTTTACCCATTATAGCAACTTGAATTTCCCTTCCAGGTATAAACTCCTCAATAATTATCTTTTTATAATCCTCTAGTAATTTTATTTTTGAGAAAATATTTAATCTATTACAAATAAAAACATTAACACTAGATCCCTCATTTATTGGTTTTATCACGACAGGAAATTTAAGTTTTTTATTAATGAGCTTTATTAAATTTGTTTTAGATCTATTAAAATAATACATAATATATTTGGGTGTTAAGATATTATTTTTTAAGAAAATTTTTTTTGACAGTTCTTTGTCCATTGCAAGTGCAGATGAAATTACACCTGAGTGGGTGTAAGGAATATTTGTAGTTTCTAAAATTGATTGGATATAACCATCCTCCCCAAATTGACCATGCAAAGCATTAAAAATAACATTAGGTTTAAACGATTTTATTACATTATAAATGTGAAAGTTTGGTTCAGATATTTTTACAATATAACCATTTTTTCTTAATTCTTTAGCTACTTGTTTCCCAGTATCAAGGCTTATTACTCTCTCTTTTGATATCCCACCTGAAATTATTAATATCTTTTTTTTCAAATTATTCCAAAATTTTAATTTCTTTTTCTAGTCTCACTCCAGTTTTCTCTAAAACATTTTTAGCCACATAATCTATTAAATTTTTCATATCTTCAAATTTAGCATTACCCTTATTAACAAAAAAGTTACAATGTTTTTTGGAAATACAAGCATCACCAAAACTTTTGTCCAAAGGAACAGACTCTTTTATTAGTTCCCAAACTTTTTTATCAGTTTGAAAAATAGGGTTTTTAAATGTACTGCCGCTTGTTTTAATTTTAGTTGGCTGGTTTTTTTCTTTTTCAGTCTTATAACTAATTATTTTATCGCTTATTTTTTCTTTATTGCTTTTAATGCCTTTAAATGAAGCACTTAAAAAGATCAAATCATCAGGTATATTGCTTTTTCTATATTCAAAATTAATATTCTTTGAAGAAAGAGTTTTAACATTTCCAATTTTGTCTATAGCTTGAACTGACAACAAAATATCTTTAAACTCATTTTCAAAACAACCCGCGTTCATTCTTATTCCACCTCCTATAGTTCCAGGAATACATGACAAAAACTCAAAACCACTTAAATTATTTTTCATTGCAAAATCTGATAAAGATTTATCCAAAACAGCGCTTCCAGCTATAATTATTTCATCTCGAAGCAAAGTAATATTATTAAAATTTTTACTCAGTTTTATTACTACACCATCAAAAATTTTGTCCGTTATTAAAGTATTAGACCCGGCACCAAGAATAAATATTTTTTCATCATTATTCAATTTTTTCAGAAAATTTACTAATTCTTTTAAATTATCGGCTTTGAAGTAAACTTTTGATTTTCCTCCAATATTGAACCAATTTTTTTTCTTTAGATCGTAATTAAACTTTACATTATCTCCAAATTCACTAAGTATTTTTTCTAATTTTTCAATTTCCATTACATTAATTGTGGGAGTTTTTTCATCCAATTAGATATAGATCCTGCTCCCATTCCAATCACAATTTTTTTTCCATACATATTTTTTTTAAGAAATTTGGCTAATTGAATATTATTCTTTACTATAAATAATTCTACCTTAGATTTTTTAATTATCTCTTTAGCAAAATTTAAATAATTAAATCCTAATTTTATTTTTTCTCCTGCAGTATATATAGGACATAAAATAACAATATCAGCATGTTTAAAAGCAAGAGAAAAATCTCTCTTTAAATCCTTTAGCCTTGAAATTCTATGTGGCTGAAATATACAAACTTTATCATGACCCTTGTAAACTTTATTAACACCTTCTAATACAACCTTAATTTCAGTAGGATGATGAGCATAGTCATCATAAAAATCTATATTGTTATATGTAAAAATTTTATTAAACCTTCTTTGAACACCTTTAAAATTTAATAATCCATTTTTAATATCTTTTATTGGAATTCCAACAGTCAAAGCAACCGCTGTAGCTGCTACCGAGTTTCTAACATTATGGACTCCAAGCAGAGGGATTTGGATATTCTTTATGTCACTTTTTCTTTTATTTGGAATATTTATATGCAAATTAAACTTAGTATATTTTTTACTTTGTTTAATATTCTTTATCAAAAAATTTGAATTAATATTTACTCCATAAGTATAAAAATTTTGATTTTTTAATTCTTTGATTAATTCTTTATTAATTTTGTCATCTAAGCAAATAAAGGATTTTCCAAATGAGGGGACTTTTTCTATAAATTTTTTGAAATAATGTTTTAAGTCTTTCATAGATTTATAAAAATCCATATGTTCCCTATCTATATTAGTTATTATTGAGTAAGTTGGTGGTATGTGAACAAAACTACCATCAGACTCGTCTGCCTCTAAAATGGACCAATCACTTTTACCCAATTTGGCAGTGCTTTTAATTGAATTAATGACACCACCATTAATAATTGTAGGATCTAATTTTGATTTTTGAAAAATCGAAGACACCAAAGAAGTAGTTGTGGTTTTGCCATGAGAACCTACTACAACTATATTTTTTGTTAATGAAACAATGTGCGCCAGCATTTCACCTCTTGTGATGATTGGCAAATTTTTTCGTTTAGCCTCGATCATTTCAGGGTTATTTTTTTTTATAGCTGAAGAGGCCACAACAATTGTTACATCTTTCAAATTTTGTTTTTTTTGACCTATAAAAATTTTTATTTTTTCTTTTTTTAATCTTTCTATATTTTTGTTAAAAAA
>CACJLN010000027.1 GCA_902594255.1 uncultured Pelagibacteraceae bacterium | reverse complement strand
CTTTAGAAGGATTTTGGTCTAACATCATTAATTCAGCATCGAAAGTTACTGGAACAATAAGCCATGTTTTTTGAAAAGCTGAATAGCCAGTTGAAAAAATTTTAAAAATAAAGATTGTTAAAAATAAAAGTGCCATAAAAATTGCACTCAGACCGTATAAGCGAAATCGCTGTTCAGCTTTATATCTTTTATTTAATAATTGTTCTTTATTTTTATTCATATTTTTCTCTATATTTTTTAACTACTCTCAAGGCCACAATATTTAAACAAAGTGTTACTAAAAATAATGACATACCTAAAGCAAAAGCAGCTTGCGTTTTTGGGTCGCCAAAAGCTTGGTCACCAATTAGAATAACTACAATTTGAGCTGTAATCGTTGAAGTAGACTCTAAAGGATTTAAAGTTAAATTAGCAGCTAAACCAGAGGCCATAACAACTATCATTGTTTCTCCAATAGCTCTTGAAACACCAAGTAAAATAGATCCAACTATCCCCGGCAATGCCGCGGGAAAAATAACTCTCTTAATTGTTTCTGATTTAGTTGCTCCCATAGCGTAACTTCCATCTCTTAAACTTTGAGGCACACTTGTAATTACATCGTCACTTAAACTTGAAATAAATGGTATAATCATAATACCCATTACCCCTCCTGCTGCTAAAGCACTTTCAGCTGAAACTTCAAGACCCATTGAAGTTCCTAATTCTTTCAAAAATGGTCCAACAGTTAGGGCAGCAAAAAAACCATAAACAACTGTTGGTATACCAGCTAAAATTTCAATTAATGGTTTTGCATATTGTCTAACTTTAGTTGATGCATATTCAGCTAAATAAATTCCACTCATTAATCCAATTGGGATAGCAACGCACATAGCAATAAATGCAATAAAAAAAGTACCTGCAAAAATAGGGACTGCTCCAAAAGTATCTGAATACATTGTCGGATCTAAAGCCTCAGAAGAATCTCTAACAAAAGCTTTTGCTGGATACCAGTGAGTTCCAAAGACAAAATCAAATAATGGAATTACTTTAAAAAAATCTATAGTTTGAAATATAAGTGAGAAAACTATTCCAACAGTAGTTAATATTGCAGCTAAAGAAGCTGTAAATAAAACTGCGTTCAAAAATTTTTCAACTGGTTCTCTTGTTCTAGAATTAGATGAAATTCTTTTATACGCATAAGCAACAGAGGCAATAATTGCAGATAATACTATAACAACTTTTGAACTTTGAGCTATTGATCGAAGACTTAAATATTTTTCAGCTGAAGCTTCAATAAAAGGTGTAATTTCTCCAGTGAATTGCCCTCGAGACAATGCTTTTGATTTTTCGTATAATAAATTTAATTCATCATCAAGATAACCTTGATTTGAATAATCACTTAAGATTAATAGTTTTACAATTGTGGGCTCAAAAATTGCCCATAATGAAAAAATTATAAAGGCTGGTATTGCACACCAGATTGCAAGATAATAACCATAAAATTGTGGTAATGCGGTTAATCTTTTTTTTGTAGATTGAATTGTATATGCTTTTTTGCGTCCAAAATAATAGCTTGTGAAACCTAGAAGAACAATAAATGTAAATAATATTAAGTTCACAGAATCTCCTTAAGTGAGGACTTTACTCTTTTTTTAAAAAAAAGGGGTCTAAAAAGACCCCCTTTTTAATCATTTGTTAACTGAGGAATAATTAATTACCCATAGCAACTAGCTTCGTAGCATTAGTTCTAGTTGTTTTATACAACTTAGAGTCTAATGGCACTAAACCAATGTCTGCTAAGTAACCACCTTTTCCAATAGCTTTCTTAGTTGTGAATTCTTTCACAAACTCATGTAAGCCTGGAATTACTCCAACGTGTGCTTTTTTCACGTAGAAGAATAAAGGTCTAGCAACAGCATAACTGTAGTCTTGAATAGACTTTAATGACGGTTGTCCACCATCAATACTTGCTGCTTGCAATTTATCTTTTGCAGCTAAGAAATAACTGAAACCAAAGAAACCAAACATTTCTTTATCTTGAGTTAACTTTTGGATGATTAAACTATCGTTTTCTCCAACTTCAATAGCAGCACCATCTTCTCTGTAAAGTTTTTGAGGTTTTTTGTATTTTTTATTTCCAGCTTCAAAACCAGCTTTATAAAGAGCTTTAGCTTCTTTAGTCATACCTTTTTTCATTACCAAAGAATTCCAAGCATCTCTAGTTCCTGATGTTCCTGGTGGGATCATCACTGAAATTTTTTGTTTTGGTAAGCTAGGGTCAATTTGGTCCCAAGTTTTATAAATATTTGGAACTAATTTACCATCAACAACTGTATGAGCAGCAAGTGCTAAATATAATTGTTCTTTAGTAAAGTTTACTGGTTTTGCATCTTTGCTGTAAGCTAATGTAATACCATCGTTACCAATTACGATCTCAACGATATCATTAACACCATTTTTCTTACATAGAGCTTTTTCTTTATCTTTCATAGCTCTTGATGCGTTTGTAATATCTGGATGTTGTTCACCTACACCAGCACAGAATAGTTTAGCTCCACCACCAGTACCAGTAGACTCGATTACAGGAGTTTTAAATCCTGAACCACCAAATCTTTCAGCAACAACTGTTGCATAAGGGAATACTGTAGAAGAACCAACTATCTTAATTTGATCTCTTGCTTGAGCAACAGTTGCAATTGAAAGTGCAACTAAAGAAGCAATTACTATAGTTAGTTTTTTCATTATTTTTAATCCTTTCGTTATTTATTAATTAAAAGATGATTGACTCGTATAAATTTATTGAATCTTTAATATTACAGAATTGTTACACTTTTGTTAAAAAGGTAACTTTTTAGTTGTATTTTTTTGATATAATTATTTGATCAATATCAGTTTCTAAGCCACCAATACATGAAACAGGGTTTACCTGTTCATTAAGAGCTAGTTCTTTGGTTGGACGTAAAGTTATTTCTAGTTTTACTAAGTTTACTAGTTCCTCTCTAATTTCTTCATCATATCTCCAGTCTGGCCATGAACTTGGGGTTGAAAATATAGAGGTTAAATAGCTTGTAGCCATAGTATATCTATAATTACTCAAATTTTCATTCCTCAATAAAAAATCTCTTACAGAATTAAAAATATTCCTACATCTAAAAGAATCTGAAAAATAATTTTCCTTCTTGAGATTTCTATTCATAGGAACAGAAACAATTAAAT
>CACJLN010000026.1 GCA_902594255.1 uncultured Pelagibacteraceae bacterium | reverse complement strand
ACCATAATCATTTGCTTTCCATCAAATTTTGGATGTAATTCTACTTTACCAATATCTTTCATATCTTCTTTGATTTTAGTCATCAATTCATTACCTAAATGAGAGTGCTGAAGTTCTCGGCCTTTAAATCTAATAGTGAATTTTACTTTATCTCCTTTGGCTATAAATTTTTTAGCATTTTTAACTTTAAACTCATAATCATGAGTCTCTGTAACTGGTCGCATTTTTATTTCTTTCAAGGAAATTATCTTTTGTTTTTTTTTTGCCAAGTTTGCTTTTTTTTGAGCATCATATTTAAATTTTCCCATATCCATTATCTTGCAAACTGGTGGATTTGCATTTGGCGCAATTTCAATTAAATCTAGTCCCTGGTTTTTTGCCATTGATATAGCCTCGTTGGTGCTTAAAATACCTAAATTTTCACCGTCGCTCGTAATCACCTGAACATCGGGTGATGAAATTCTATTGTTGGAACGCGGACCCTTCTCTTTTGTTCTTTTTTGAAAATAATTTTGTTTGAAATCTGCCACTTAGTTTGAGAAAGCTTTGTTTAAAGCAGAGTATTTTTTTAAGAATGTTTTTAATTCCATATTTTCTTGTTTTGTTGAGTCCAATCTTCTAATGGTTACAGAATTAGAGTCAACTTCTTTTTTACCACAAATTAATAAAAGAGGGACTTTAGCTAATGAATGATCTCTAATTTTATAATTTAAATTATGTTTTTTTAAATCAACTTCTGAAGTTATGCCTGTCTTTTTAATTTCTTTTGAAACTTTTAATGCATATTCCTCAAAATCTTCAGAAATAGGTATAACAACTGTTTGAAGTGGAGAAATCCAAAATGGAAATTTACCAGCGTAGTGTTCAATCAAAATACCTATAAATCTTTCAAGAGAGCCAAATAATGCTCTATGCAACATCACTGGTACCTTTTTAGCCCCATCTTTATCAACATATGAAGCATTCAGCCTCCCTGGTAAATTTAAATCAACCTGTATTGTTCCACACTGCCAATCTCTACCAATTGCATCTCTTAATACAAACTCTACTTTCGGACCATAGAATGCACCCTCACCTTTATTAATAGTGTATTTTAATTTTGTAGCTTTAACCGCTTCTAGCAATGATACTTCAGCTTGATCCCATACTTTATCATCTCCTATCCTAATTTCAGGTCTGTCGGCATATTTAAGAATAACATTCTCAAAACCTAAATCTTTATAAATATCTAAAATTAAATTTGTAACATTTAAACACTCACTTGTGATTTGATCCTCAGAGCAAAAAATATGTGCATCATCTTGAGTGAATGCTCGAACTCTCAGAAGCCCATGTAGAGCACCTGAGGGTTCATAACGATGCACTTTTCCAAACTCTGTTATTCTCAAGGGTAAATCTCTATAACTTTTTAATCCTTGATTAAAAACTTGAATATGACCCGGGCAATTCATTGGCTTAATTGCAAAAACTTTTTCATCAGGTGTTTGAGAAGTATACATATTTTCTCCATATTTTTCCCAATGGCCAGATTTTTCCCAAAGCAGTCTGTCTAATACTTCTGGAGTATTTACCTCTCTATACCCTGCAGCATCTTGTTTGGCTCTCATGTAATTTATTAATTTTTGAAATAATGACCAACCTTTTTCATGCCAAAATACAGAACCTGGGCTTTCTTCTCTGAAATGGAACAAATCCATCTCCTTACCCAACTTTCTATGATCTCTTTTTTCAGCCTCTTCAATTCTTTTCAAATATTCTTCAAGATCTTTTTGAGAGGCCCAACCAGTTCCATAAATTCTTTGGAGCATTTCATTTTTAGAGTCTCCACGCCAATATGCTCCAGAAACTTTTGTGAGCTTGAAAGCTTTACCTATCTTTCCTGAAGATACTAGATGTGGTCCTCTACACAAATCATGCCAAGTATCACCGTGATAATATACCGACAATTCTTCATTTTCTGGAATACTTTCAATTATCTCAGCCTTATACTTTTCACCTATTTTATTAAAATGGCTTATCGCTTTTTCCCTATCCCAAACTTCTCTTTTTGTTTTAATATCTTTATCAATGATTTCTGACATTCTTTTTTCAATCTTTATAAGATCATCGCTTGTAAAAGGTTCTTTTCTTGAAAAATCATAATAAAATCCATTCTCTATTACTGGTCCTATTGTTACTTGTGTTCCTGGGTAAAGCTCCTGTACAGCCATTGCCATAATATGAGCCGCATCGTGTCTTATCACCTCAAGTCCTTCAGGGTCTTTTGACGTAAAAATTTTTACTGTACAATCATTCTTAATTGTAAAATATAAATCTTTCAATTCTCCATCAACACTCATCACCAAAGCATGCTTAAGAAGAGATCTGCTAATTTTTTCAGCAATTTCTAAACCATTAACCTCTTTCGAAAAATTGAGATTTTTTCCATCTGGCAAAGTAATTGTAGGCATTTAATTTAATAGTCTTTTATACTCTGAATAAGTAGAAAAACACATTTTTTCAACATTAAATTTTTTTGCTATATTTTTTCTGCCCTCTTTACCCATTGTTTTATAAGAACTTTCATCTAATGTTACTGCTTGAATTATTCTTTTACTTAAAGAATTCGGATCCCCCGCTTCAAATAATAGACCAGTTTTCCCATCAATAATTGTTTCATTTGATCCTCCAATATTACTGGCAATAATTAATTTTTCCATTGACTGAGCTTCTACGGCAACTCTTCCAAATGCCTCTGGTTCAATTGAGGGAGAAATGACAATATCAGAAATCTTATAGGCTAAAGCCATGTCTTTGCAGTGATCTATAAACTTTATTTGGTTAGTTAAATGATATTGTTCTGTCAATTGCATGAGTTTTTTTTTATACAAATTTCTACCTTGTTCATTCCCCAGTATAACAGCATGAAAAGCATCATAACCAAGCTCTATTTTGACTAAATTTAAAGATTGAATAAACATCTCATGACCCTTCCAGGCAGTTAATCTACCCGGAACTAGGATAATTTTTTTTTCTTTATTTATTCCCCATTCTTGGAGTAGTTTTTTTTCATCATCTTCTAACTTTGTAGATTGATCAAAATAATCTACATTTATTCCTCTAAATATTACAAGAAATTTCTTGTCAGCCTTTAAAAACTCTGAGTAATTTTCTTTTATATGAGAAAAAATGAAATTTGAACCTGCAATAATTAAATCCGATCTCACCATTACAGAATTATAAAATTTTTTAAATTTCCCGTTAAAATTATAAGTTCCATGAAAAGTTGTTACAAATTTTCTTCTTGTTAATTTTGTTGCCAACAAACATGACCAAGCTGGCGCGCGACTTCTTGCATGAACGATTGAAATATTAAAAAACAAAATTATTCCAATTAAAAAAATTGAGTTTAAAAGCATCAATAAAGGATTTTTGCTATGTACTGGTAACCTAATCAGTTTTACTTTTTCTTTATTTACAAATTTGATTAGTTCCCCTCCACTAGTCACAATAAAAGATTTACAATTATTTTCTGGTAAATAATGAGCAATATCGTAACAGCCAGTTTCAGCTCCACCATATCCCAATTTTGGTATTACCTGTAGAACTTTTATATTAGACGACATTACGTAAGGTTATATAATAATAGAT
>CACJLN010000025.1 GCA_902594255.1 uncultured Pelagibacteraceae bacterium | reverse complement strand
TTTGATTGCTTCATCTATATTAAATGGGTTACAAGCAATATCTCCTGCATCAGCAACTTGCTGAACTTTAAAAGGTTCAACATCATAATTTGGATGATAATTTGTTCTTAAATGCCTAGATGCTTGTCTAATACTTTGAGGTCCAAATCTTGCTCCTGGTCTATAACTAGTCCCTGCATCAAAAGGTATACCAACGATAGCAACATCACAACTTTCAACATCTCTTAACTCTGGTAATCTAGCAAATGTTGATGGACCAGCAAATCTAGGAACTATAGTTCCGCTAATTGGTTGGATTGGATCTTTATTTGTTTTTTTTTTCACAGTTGATTGTATCACATTAACTAAATTTGGAATATCATCTATATTCATATTTATGAACTTTATAAGATTGATAATATTGTCTTTATTTATTTTCACAGCATCACATGCTGATACAATTTATAATTTAATAAAAATTCCAAATTTAGAAATTTATGAAATACAAACTGCAAATAAACTAAGGTATCTTTATGCTAAAAAACCTTTTACGGTTGGTTTAGAAAAAAATATTAAATGCTATAACTCAGAAAAAAAAATATTAGATGAAAAGTATAAAATAATTAAAAAAAACTTGGATAGATATGAACAGAGTTTTTTAAAAAAGATAAGCTTAAAATACATTGTTTTATGTGAAGATTTATCTATATCAAATATAAATACTGCTGGAATTCCTGATAACGAAATGAAAACATTGATACTTGATATAAAGTTTAATGAAAAATATTTTGAAAGGGTAATTCATCATGAAGTTTTTCATATTATAAATGATAGTTTTAAAGATATATTTAACCAAGCAACATGGTCTAAATTCAATTTAAATAATTTTGAGTATGCTGAGTGCTCAACTTGCACTGATAAATTAGGCTTAGATACTTATGGTAATACGAAAGGATTTTTTTCTGAATATTCACAATCCACCGCTTCAGAAGACATGGCAGAGGTTTTTTCACACTTAATGATTGGAACTAGTTTAAAAAATCAGGATTCAATCTTAGAAAACAAAATAAATTTTATTAGAAAAAATTTATTGAAAATTGATCCAAATTTTATTTTATGATTAAAAAGATAAAAGCATCAAAATCCGAGAAAATAATCTTAGTATTTTTATTATCTCTAGCAATATTTTCTTTTGGATCTTTCTACCTAATTAAAAATAAGTGTTTATTTATTAAAGATTATGATCCGAGTAAATTAATCTTTGAAAATCCTAAAAATATTGCAATCTTAAATGTTCCCTGTGGAAATGTGATAATTGAGCTCTATCCTCAAATTTCACCAAATGCTGTCAAAAGATTTAAGAAATTAATCAAATCCAAAGCGTATGACAATTCTGCTTTTCATAGAGTAATCAAAGATACACTCGTTCAGGCAGGCGATTTAGAATTTGGAAAAAAAGGAAATTTAAATTATGCAAAGATTGGCACTGGAAAATCTGGGTTAGGAACAATTAATTCAGAGATAGACACTCCATTTGATTTTAAAGCGGGGAGTGTTGGATTAGCTAGATCAAAAAATTATAATACAGAAGATAGTCAGTTTTTTATTATTTTGAGGGACGAGCCATTATACGAGACTGAATACACTCCAATAGGCAGGGTTGTCTATAATATTGAGGCATTAAAAAAAATTAAATATTTAAATAAATCACAGTATGTTTTAAGGCCTGATTTTATAAATTCTCTTAGAATGTTAGTTAACTAATGGCTTACCTGTTGCTAAGGTATGTTTTATTCTGTCTTGTGTTTTTTTTGTTTCAATTAATTTCATAAATGCATCTAATTCTAACTTAAATAAATCATCTTCAGATAACATCTTATCAATTGTTGTATCTCCACCACTTAAAACATTAGCTAATTCTTTTGCAACTTCAACACCATGGTCTAAAATTATTTTTTCATTATAAAGTTTTTCAATGATCTTGTTCATTTCAACTCTAACACTCTCTCCAGGGAGCTTAAATTTTAGCTGCTCAGGAGCTGTAAAATTTTTATTTTCACTAAGAATTTTTTTTGAAACTTCTAATAAACTGTTTCTATTCATTATTTTTTTATCGCCAGGTCTTAAATATTTTAATGGTTCAGCTTCTACAGGTGAAGTTGCTGTTTTACCATAGCCAATGATATCAAACACTTTAAGTGGTGCAAAATTTGGATCTTTTTTTGCCTCTTCAGTTTCTAACCATCTTCCCAACATTTCTTTACAGCCTCCACCTGCTGGAATTAATCCAACAATAGTCTCAACCAGTCCTACGACTATATTAGTATGAGATGCAACAAAATTACTTTGAACCATTACTTCAAAACCCCCTCCAAGAGTTAAACCTGATGGTGCAGAAATGACAGGATATTTAGAATACTTTAGGTGTTTACAGGTTTCTTGAAAATATTTAATAAATTTTTCTATTGATTTAAAATCATTTTTTTCTGCAAATTGCATCGTATAAGTTAAATTTACTCCTGCTGAAAATTGCATACTTTCATTTATAATTATTAATGGTTTATCTGTTGCTTTTTTAAGGGCATCCATTGAGTCATAATCTAAAGCATTGGCTTTAGTGGTAAACTCTACAATATTATAGTCATTGAATCTAAAAATTTTTGCAGAGTCATTACCATCTAATCTTACAGCAGTTTTTTTAACTTTACCTAGCGTTTCAATTTTAGTGTATTTTTGCCTTTCACCATAAAAATTTTCATTTTTACTTTTATTCAATTCCTCTAAAAAATTGTTTCCACTAAAATCGTCTACTTTATTAAAAAAATTTTTAACACCAATTTCCTCTAACATTTCAAATGGTCCCTTAGCCCAGTTGAAACCAAGCCTCATTGCCTCATCAATGTCATTAAATTGGTTTGTAATTCCAGGAACTAGCGATGAGGCATATTTTATAATTTTTGAAATTACTGACCATGCATATTCACCATATCTATCTTTTCTATTTATTAGTCCATTAAGGTCTACTTTATCAGATTTTATATCAATCTTTTTACTAGGCGAGTAATCACCTGTTTCAAGATTAATTGCTTCCATCACTTTGGTTGCTCCAGATTTATTTATTCTATAGAAGCCACCTTTGCCTTTTCTTCCAGTGTAACCAGTTTCAATTAATTTTTTTACTAATGGAATTTCTTTTGCTACCTCATGAAATTCATCGGTTTTAGGTAATTCTTTAATAAAGCTTTTTAAAACGTCAGCCATTAGATCAATCCCAATTAAATCATAAAGACCAAAAACACCTGTCTTTGGGATACCCATTGGTCTTCCAAAAATCGCATCTGCCTCTTCGACCGAAAGCTTCATCTTAAAGGCTTCAGTCATTGCTATTTGCATAGCATAAACCCCTACTCTATTTCCTAAAAATCCCGGTGTATCATTGCAAACAATAGCACCTTTACCAAGCTCAATTTCACAAAATTCTTTTAATTGATTAATCTTATTTAAATCAGTGTTCTCATTTTTTACAATTTCTAATAGACCCATATATCTGACGGGATTAAAAAAATGAGTTATGCAGAAATCTTTTTTTTCTATATCCGTTAAATTTTGAGATAAAACTTTAATAGGTATTGAGGATGTATTAGATGAAACAATTGCACCTACTTTTCTTGACTTAAATATTTTTTCATAAATTTGATGTTTTACATCAATTCTTTCAACAACTGCTTCAACTA
>CACJLN010000024.1 GCA_902594255.1 uncultured Pelagibacteraceae bacterium | reverse complement strand
ATACTCCTCAGCTTTGAAATGCACTTTAAGATTAGTAGTTTACGAAATAGATCAAGAGAATAATACTAAAGATATTTTATCTGCAAAAGAACAAGAAGTTTATATGGGTGATGTTCCAATGATGACTAACAGTGGAACATTCATTACTAATGGCGTTCAAAGAGTTGTGGTTAATCAAATGCATAGAAGCCCAGGTGTTTTCTTTGATCATGATAAAGGCAAAACACATGCAAGTGGAAAACTTTTATTTAATTGTAGGGTAATACCAAATAGAGGCTCGTGGCTTGATTTTGAATTCGATGTAAAAGACCTATTGTATTTTAAAATAGATAGAAAAAAGAAAATTTTAGCATCTACATTATTGTTAGCTCTTGGTTATACAAAACCAGAAATAGCAAATGAATTTTACGATAGTGAAAACTATATTTTTGATAACAATAGTGGTAAGTGGAAAACCAAATTTAATCCAGACAATTATAAAGCAAAAAATTTTTCTGAGGAAATAGTAGATGCTAAAACTGGTAAAATTTTAATTAATGCTGGTGATAAGATTAATTTTTTAAACGCTAAGAAATTAGCTAATGATGGATTAAAAGATATATTGGTTACTTCAGACTCTTTGATAGGTAAGTTTTTACATGAAGATTTAAAAATTAACGAGGAAGAGGATGGAGTGTTTAAGTTAGGCACTGAAATTAATGATACAATAATTCAAAAAATTTTAGATGCAAAAATAAATACAATTAAAATATCAACTACGAATTCTATTAACAAAGGTCCATATTTATTAAATACAATTTTGAATGATAAGAACAATAGTAAGGATGAGGCTATAACAGAAATTTACAAAATGTTAAGACCAGGTGAACCACCAACTATCGAGATTGCATCCCAGATTTTTAATAATTTATTCTTTAGCTCAGATAGATATGACCTTTCAGATGTTGGACGAGTGAAAATGAATTCAAGATTAAATTTAGAGTGTTCAGATAAAATCACAATTCTTAGAAACGATGATATTATTTCAATAATTCATAAAATGTTAGATCTTAGAGATGGTAAAGATGAGGTTGATGATATTGATCATTTAGGTAATCGAAGAGTTAGATCTGTTGGTGAGCTTGTTGAAAATCAAGCGAGAATTGGTGTTTACAGAATGGAAAGAGCAATTAAAGAGAAGATGACTACTCTAGATGTGGAGTCAGCTATGCCACAAGATTTGATAAATGCAAAACCTTTAACAGTTTCTTTAAAAGATTTCTTTGCAAGTTCACAATTGTCTCAATTTATGGATCAAACAAATCCATTATCTGAAATTACTCATAAAAGAAGAGTTTCCGCTTTAGGCCCTGGTGGACTAACTCGAGAAAGAGCTGGTTTTGAAGTGAGGGATGTGCACCCAACTCATTATGGAAGAATTTGCCCAATAGAAACTCCCGAAGGTCCAAACATTGGATTAATAAATAGTTTATCTACCTATGCTAAGATTAATAAATATGGATTTATCGAAAGCCCTTATAAAAGAGTAAAAGATGGTGTAGTCCAAAATAAGGTAGAATATTTATCAGCAATGGAAGAAACAAAATTTACGATTGCTCAAGCAAATACAAAACTAGATAAAAATGGAAGAATAATAGAAGAACTTGTTTCATGCCGTCAAAATTTAAATTTTTTGTTATCTAAACCTGAGACTATTGACTATATAGACGTTTCACCAAAACAATTAGTTTCAGTAGCAGCTTCATTAATACCGTTTTTAGAGAATGATGATGCAAACAGGGCTTTGATGGGATCTAACATGATGAGACAAGCGGTACCTTTGTTAAAACCAGAGTCGCCATTAGTTGGTACAGGTATCGAGAGCGATGTAGCTTTAGACTCTGGTGTAACGATAGTCGCGAAGAGAGAGGGTGTTGTAGATAAAATTGATGGTAAAAGAATTGTAATCAAGGCAACTGAAGAGACTGATTTTAGTAAATCAGGTGTTGATATTTACAATCTACAAAAATTTAAAAGGTCAAACCAAAATACATGCATAAACCAAAGACCTTTAGTCCGGGTAGGCGATAAAGTTAAAGTAGGCGATATAATAGCTGATGGACCATCAACGAAACTAGGTGAATTAGCTTTAGGTAAAAACGTTACTGTAGCGTTTATGCCATGGCAAGGATATAATTTTGAAGACTCTATTTTAATTTCTGAAAGATGTGTAACTGATGATGTTTTTACTTCTGTTCATATCGTTGAATACGAAATTATGGCTAGAGACACAAAACTTGGTGAAGAGGAAATCACAAGAGATATACCTAACGTAAACGAGGAAGCGCTAAAAAATCTTGATGAGTCAGGTGTTGTTTATATTGGAGCAGAAGTTAACGCAGGAGATATATTAGTTGGAAAAGTGACACCCAAGGGAGACTCTGCGTCTGGACCTGAAGAAAAACTTTTAAGATCTATTTTCGGAGAAAAGGCTATAGACGTAACTGATACATCTTTAAGAATGTCAAGAGGAAGTAGTGGAACAGTTGTAGATGTAAGAGTTTTTAATAGACATGGAATTGAAAAAGACGAAAGATCAATAACAATTGAAAGAGCTGAGATAGATCAAGTACAACAAGATAAAATCGTTGAAGAGGAAATTTTAGAAAGAAGTATTAAGCAGCGAGCATCACAAATTTTATCAGGCTCTAAACTAAGTAAAAAATTAAAAGATTTAGACCAAGGCACAGAGCTAAATTTAGATATAATTAACAATATAGGAATAAATGATATCTTTAAGATTACGAATGGAAATACAAATCATGAGTCAACATTAGCGCAATTAAAAGAACAGTATACCCAGGCAAAACAAGATATAACGGAAAGATTCGAGGATAAAGTTTTAAAGATTAGAAGTGGAGACGATCTACTTCCAAGTGTAATGAAAATGGTAAAAGTTTTTGTTGCAATTAAGAGAAGGTTGAGACCAGGTGATAAAATGTCAGGCAGACACGGTAATAAGGGTGTGGTCAGTAAGATAGTTCCAGTAGAAGATATGCCTTACAGAGAAGATGGTAGACCTGTAGACATAGTGCTCAATCCTCTTGGTGTCCCAAGTAGAATGAATGTTGGTCAAATTTTAGAAACACACTTAGGGTGGGCTTGTAAAGAATTCGGTGAAGAAATAAGAAGGTTAGTAAACGAAAATCAGAAAAAAATAGAGAAAACTGAAAAAATTTCAAAATTTCTAAAATCTGTTTATGGTGATGAGATTTATAATGAAAAAGTAGAAAAGTTAAGCAAGACGGAATTTAAAGATTTGTGTGAAAATCTTCAAAATGGTGTAGCAATATCAACACCTGTTTTTGATGGTGCAAAAGAAAAAAATGTGACTGAAATGCTAGAATTAGCAAATCTTCCAGGCTCAGGTCAGACATATCTTTGGGACGGAAGAACAGGAGAAAAATTTGACAGACCAGTTACAGTCGGAATAATTTATATGTTAAAATTACATCATCTCGTCGAAGACAAGATTCATGCAAGATCTACCGGTCCATATAGTTTAGTCACTCAACAACCTTTAGGTGGGAAAGCACAATTGGGAGGACAAAGATTTGGAGAAATGGAAGTATGGGCTCTCGAGGCTTACGGTGCATCTTATACATTACAAGAGATTTTAACAGTAAAATCTGATGACGTTGCAGGAAGAGTAAAAGTCTATGAAACTATTGTTAAAGGTGAAGAGAATTTTGAGTCAGGAATACCTGAATCATTTAACGTTCTAGTAAAAGAAATAAAATCACTAGCATTGAATGTGGAACTAAACTAATGAAAAAAGAATCAACAGATTTATTTAAAAATTCGGAAGTTTCAGAAGCACAAAATTTTAATAGTATTAAAATATCTTTAGCAAGTCCTGAAAAAATAAAATCTTGGACTTATGGAGAGATAAAAAAACCAGAAACAATTAATTACAGAACTTTTAGACCAGAGAAAGATGGTCTTTTTTGCTCAAGAATATTTGGTCCAATCAAAGACTATGAATGCCTCTGTGGAAAGTACAAAAGAATGAAGTTTAGAGGAATCATATGTGAAAAATGTGGTGTTGAAGTCACCAAGTCCAATGTGAGAAGAGAAAGAATGGGTCACATTAATTTAGCAACACCAGTTGCTCATATTTGGTTTCTAAAATCATTACCAAGCAGAATAGCCTTAGCTGTTGATATGAAGTTAAAAGAGGTTGAACGAGTTTTATATTTTGAAAATTTTATTGTTATCGAACCAGGATTAACTGGTTTAAAGAAAAATCAGCTTTTAAATGAGGAAGAACTTGCCAAATATCAAGATGAATTTGGTGAAGAAGCATTTACAGCGGGCATTGGAGCAGAGGCTGTT
>CACJLN010000023.1 GCA_902594255.1 uncultured Pelagibacteraceae bacterium | reverse complement strand
CAATGGTTCATGGACAAAAAGATGAGGTTGTCCCCGTATCTTATTCAAAAAAAATATTAAAGATATTTACAAATGCAAAGAAAAAATTAGTTATAGTTAAAAATGGAGATCATAGTTTATCATCCGACAAAGGGTTAAAATTACTTAAAAAAGAAATTAAGTTAATTACTAGCTAACTTCCTTCTCTTTTGATTTAAAAGTGATAGGATTTTCAATTTTGTCTATCATTTCTTTTGGACAAACTTGAACAAATTTTTTTATTTCCTCATCAAAATTATCGATTATATATTTTGATACTTTAGAATTAGTCTCTTCTAAGTGCTTTAGAATTAAGTTTTTGAGAAAATTCATCCAATATTCAGTTTCGACATTCTGCCATATGACTGACTCCGGATTTACCTTGTTCTCAAAATCCCCCGATTTATCATACACGAATGCCATCCCACCCGTCATACCAGCTGCAAAATTATCGCCTACATTACCTAAAATTACTACGGATCCACCAGTCATATATTCACAACCATTAGAGTCACAACCCTCAACCACTGAAAAAGCTCCAGAATTTCTTACTGCAAATCTATCGCCAGCCTGTCCAGCGGCAAATAGTTTACCTGATGTAGCTCCATACAGCACTGTGTTCCCTATGATTGTGTTTTCATTAGAAATTAAGTTGCTTTCATCAGGTAGTTTAATAGAAATTGTTGCTCCTGATAATCCCTTTCCAACGTAATCATTGGCATCACCTTTAAGATTAAGTTTTAATCCTTTAGAAGCAAAAGCTCCAAATGATTGACCTGCTGAGCCTTTAAAGTTTAAAGAGAGGAAATTCTCCTCGAGTTTTTCATACCCATATTTTTTATATAAGTTATGAGATATTCTTGTGCCAACTGCTCTGTTAGTATTTTTAATAATAAACTCTTTATCAATTTTCTTTGAACTATCTAAACTCTTCTCAATTTCTGGCCAAATTTCTTGGTCCAAGGTATCGGGCACCTTATTGATTTCTACGTTGTCACAATATCTTTTATTATTTCCTGGGTCAGCTTGAACAAATAGTGGATTTAAATCCAAATCATCTAGATTTGGTGATGCTTTACTTACTTGCATAAGTAAGTCTGTTCTACCAATTACATTATTTAAAGATTTAAAGCCCAACTCAGCTAAAATTTCTCTTACTTCAGACGCAATAAATGTAAATAAATTTACAATTTTATCAGGAGTACCAGTAAATTTTTCTCTTAGCTTTTCATCTTGAGTACAAACTCCAACTGGACAAGTGTTAGAGTGACATTGTCTTACCATTATACAACCCATAGCAACTAATGCTGTAGTGGCAACTCCATATTCCTCAGCACCCATCATTGCTGCAATGACAACATCTCTTCCAGTTTTTATACCTCCATCAGTTCTAAGAGTAACCTTGTGTCTTAAATTGTTTAGGGTAAGGACTTGATTAGCCTCAGTAAGACCCATTTCCCAAGGGATACCTACATACTTAACACTAGTCTGCGGAGTTGCGCCAGTCCCACCATTATGACCTGAAATTAATATTATATCTGCTTTTGCTTTTGCAACTCCAGCTGCAATAGTTCCAATACCTGATGACGCAACTAATTTAACACCTACTCTTGCTTTGGGATTTATTTGTTTTAAATCGTAAATTAATTGAGCTAAATCTTCAATCGAATATATATCGTGATGTGGTGGAGGAGAAATCAATGTTACACCTGGTGTGGAATGTCTTAATTTTGCAATTTCCTCTGTAACTTTAAATCCAGGTAATTGACCACCTTCTCCTGGTTTAGCGCCTTGTGCCATTTTAATTTCTATCTCATTGCAATTATTCAAATAGTTTATAGTCACACCAAATCGTGCAGATGCAATCTGTTTAACTCTTGAGTTTGCACTATCTCCACTATCCATAACTTTAAATCTTTTCGCATCCTCTCCTCCTTCACCACTACAAGAAGCTCCTTTAATTCTGTTCATGCCTATAGCTAATGTTTCGTGTGCCTCTTTTGATAAAGCTCCATGTGACATACTCCCACTACCAAATCTTTTTAATATTTTTTCTATGGGTTCTACTTCAGACAATTCAATTGACGGGCCTAATTTTTTTTTTCTAAAATTTATCAGGTCTCTTAAATTAATAGGAGGTAGATCATAAATCCCCTCTACATATTTTTTATAAACCGAATAGGAATTAGAACCGACAGCGCTTTGAAGTAAGTGAATTAATCTGCCTTGATATTGATGAGTTTCCCCATTTTTTCTGTACCTATATATTCCTCCAATTGGCAGAACTGTATCAGTACTTTCAAATGCCTCCTTATGAATTTGTCGTATTTTTTTCTCAATACCAGTCAAACCAATTCCAGAAATTTTAGATACAACTCCAGGAAAATAATCATTAACTATAGTTCTACTTAATCCGACTGTCTCAAAATTACATCCACCTCTATAAGAACTTAAAACTGAGATACCCATTTTTGACATTATTTTTAATAAGCCAGCGTTAACTGATTTGATATATCTCTCTACACAGTTATCAAAACTGTACTGCCCAAACAACTTCTTTTCATGTCTTTGATACAAACTGTCAAAAGCTAAATATGGATTAACAGTGGTGGCACCGACACCTATTAAAGTTGCAAAAGAATGTGTATCTAAAGCTTCACCTGATTGTACATTTATAGAAACATAACCCCTTAATTTTTTTTCAATTAAGTAAGTATTTATTGCACCAACACATAAAAGCATAGGCATTGGCAATCTTTCAAATGAAAGATTTTTGTCAGTTAATATTAATTGAGTTATACCTTGTCTTACAGCTATTTCAGAGTCTCTTTGTATTCTTTGAATAGTATTCGTTAAATTTTCATCTTTCGAAAAAGTGCAATCAACACTCAAAGAATTGCTACCAAAAAAGTTTACAAATTTACTAAATTGTGAATTTGATAAAATTGGGCTATTTAAAACGTAAATGTTATCTTTCGTCAAAGTATCAAAATCTAAAATATTTCCTAAATTTCCAAATCTAGTTTTTAAGCTCATAACTTTATTTTCTCTAAGAGAGTCAATCGGAGGGTTAGTCACCTGGCTAAAATTTTGTCTAAAAAAATGATAAAGCGGTCTGTACTTGTCAGATAGTACTGCTAATGGAGTATCGTCTCCCATAGAGCCGGTCGCCTCTTTAGCATCTTCAGCCATCGGATGTAATATTAATTCTAAGTCCTCTAAACTTATTCCAAAAGTATGTTGTCTCCTTCTTAAATCTTCCCCTTTAAAAGTAAACTTCTCTCTATTAATTTGTAATTTTTCGTCTAAATCAATTATTTGTGAATTAAAATGTTTATACTCTTTAGCTAAATAATCTTTAATTTGATCGTTTGAAAAAACTTTCCCTTTTTCTATTCTTATACCTAAGATTTCTCCTGGCCCCAATCTTCCTTTTTGTAAAATTTTCTTCTCATTTAATTCTATCATTCCTGTTTCAGATCCTGCAAATAAAAGCTTATCTTTTGTTATGGCATATCTTAAAGGTCTTAATCCATTACGATCGTTAGCAGCAATTACCCACTCATTATCTGTTGCAGCTATGGCTGCAGGACCGTCCCATGGCTCCATTGTACTATTTAAAAAATTAAATAATTGTTGATGATTTTTTGGAAGAGTTCTATTTTTTTTCGACCACGCGTCAGGTACCAACATTAGTTTTGCTAAAGGAGCAGGTTGTCCAGATTTATTTAATAATTCAAAAACATTATCTAATGCAGCGGAGTCTGAAACTCCTTTTCTAATAACAGGCTTCAAATTATCTAGGTTTTCAAAAAGGGGGCTATTCATCTCCTCCTCGTGAACTCTCATCCAATTTTTATTCCCTTTATAAGTATTTATTTCTCCATTATGTGCTATTGCTCTAAATGGTTGAGCTAAACTCCAGCTGGGAGCCGTATTAGTTGAAAATCTTTGATGAAAAATTGCGTATCGTGATATAAATCTTTGATCCTTTAAATCTTGATAAAAATCAGATATTGCCTCAGCAAGGAACATACCTTTATAAATTATAGATTTCGAACTAATCGAGCATATGTAAAAATCATTAAGAGACATTTCAAAAGATTTATTTTCTATTCTTTTTCTGATTTCATAAATTTTCCTCTCTAATTCTTTATCAAGCAAATTCTGATCGTTTGATTTAAATAATACTTGAATTATTTCTGGCATAGTTTGTAGAGCTTTTTCACCTAAAACTTTTGAATTAACAGGCACTTGCCTCCATCCATAAATACTAAAATTATTTTTAGTTAGCTCGCTTTCAACAATTGTTTTACAACTCTCTTGAGATGAGTAATCATTTCTGGGTAAGAAAATCATACCTACACAAATTTCTGAATTATCATAATCATGACCAGTAACTTGAATTTTTTCTATAAAAAAATCTTTTGGAATTTCCAAATGAATTCCAGCACCATCACCAGTTTTTCCGTCAGCATCTACTGCTCCTCGGTGCCAAACAGCTTTGAGAGCCTCAATTCCATATTCAACTACTGCCCTAGATTTTTTTCCTTCCGTTGAACAAATAAATCCTACTCCACATGAGTCATGTTCCATTTCTGATGAATAAACATGGTTTTTAGTTAGTAATTCAAAATTTTTTTTATAATTTTTCATTAAGCAACTTTTATTTTTCCCAATTTATTATTTTCTAAATAAGTCTTAATTGAAAATGCAGCATCTCTTCCATCTTTAATAGCCCAAACAACTAAAGAGGCTCCTCTTACAATATCCCCTGCAGCAAAAACACCTTTTAAATTAGTTTCCATAGTATCAAAATCTGTTTTAATAGTTCCCCATTTAGTAATTTGCAATTCATGAGCGTCAAAAAGAAGTGGTAAATTTTCTGGATCAAAACCTAGAGCTTTTATAACCATATCAGCTTTTATTTCAAATGCCGAACCTTCTTTAATTTCTGGTTTCCTTCTTCCAGACTCATCTGGTTCACCTAATTTAATTTGGTCAACGACTAAATTTTCAATTTTATTTTTGCCTTTAAATTCTTTTGGACTAGATAACCACACAAACTCAACCCCTTCTTCTTCAGCGTTTGCTACTTCTCTTGCTGATCCGGGCATAT
>CACJLN010000022.1 GCA_902594255.1 uncultured Pelagibacteraceae bacterium | reverse complement strand
TGTATTGGAGCCATTTTAAATATTCTTTTCCCAGTCAATTTAAATGAAACTACTTGAACCACTACAGAAAGAGCTTCAAGAACAAATAAGCCCCCGGTTATTGCTAATACTATTTCATGTTTAGTTATAATGCCTATCGCTCCTAACGAACCTCCTAAAGAGAGCGATCCTGTATCTCCCATGAAAATTTTTGCTGGGGGGGCGTTAAACCACAAAAAACCTAAACACGCACCTATTATAGAACCACAAAAAATAGATATTTCACCCGTACCCTCAATATATAATATTTGAAGATATTCAGAAAAAAAAATATTACCCGTTATGTAACTAATGAAAGCAAAACATCCTGCAACTAAAATTACTGGCACTGTTGCTAATCCATCTAATCCATCGGTTAAATTTACTGCATTAGAAGAACCTACAATTACAAAAATCGAAAATGGTAAAAAAAACCACCCAAGGTTGATAATCAAATTTTTAAAAAACGGAAAATATAAGTTTTTAAATTCTTCATATTCTACAAAATACATTAATACTATCAAGCCTGTCAAAGCTAAAACAATTTGCATTATTATTTTAAACTTTGATGAAATTCCCTCTGAGCTAATATTTTTGATTTTTTTATAATCGTCATACGCACCTAGAATTCCGAATGACACAACAATATATAGACAAAAAAGAATATAAACATTTTTTAAGTCTGCCCAAAGTAAAACAGAAGCTATTAAACCAAATAAGATTACCACTCCACCCATAGTTGGAGTTCCTATCTTTTTGATAATATGATCTGATGGACCATCATCTCTTATTGGATTAAAAATTTTCCGATTTGAAAATAACTTTATAAAAGGACCACCAATCAAAAGTGTTATTAAAAGTGACGTGAAAAATGCTAATCCAGTTCTAAAAGTAATATACTTAAAAACATTTAAAAATGAAAAGATCTCAACATAGTTGAGTAATAATTCATATAACATTTTGCCTTCTTTGTTTTAAGTCAATAATAAATTTATTTAAACCAGTGGAATTTGATCCTTTTACCATTAAATAATCACCAGTTTTAAAATCATCTTTAATTATTTTAAGCATATCTAGTTTATTACCCAATATTTTTGCTTTTTTGTTTGGATCTAAACCTTTATATGTCTCTTTAATATATTTTCCAATTACATAAACCTTATTAATTTTTGTTTTATTAATTATTTTACTTATTAATTTGTGTTGTTTGATTGAGTGTTTGCCTAACTCTAACATATCTCCTAAAAACATATATTTTTTTGATTTTTTTAAAACTAATTTTTCAAAATTTTCAATTGAACTTTTAAGTGACAGTGGATTTGAATTATAAGATTCGTCTACAAAATAAATTTTTTTATTTTCAAAATTAACATCAAATATATTACCTCTGCCTTTTGGTGTATTAATATTTAAAAAAATGCCTTTTTTTAACTTTTTGATATTAACAAAAGAAGTTATACAAGCTGTAGCAGCCAATATATTATACAAATTATTTTTATTATCGTTTTTAGTGTAAAAAGAAAATTTATTATTGTTTATATTTAAAAATAATTCGTACTTATTTTTTGTTTTTTTTACACTTAACAATTTAATTTCTGAAGACTTATTATTGATTGCAAAAGATATAACTTTTAATTTTTTCTTAAGAGCTAAGCCTTTTAGATAATGAAAAAAGTGATCGTCACCATTTAAGACAATTATTCCATTTTTTTTAATATTGTTCATTATCTCAGCTTTGGCATCCGCAATCTGTTTAATATTTTTAAAATTCTTTGAATGTGCGTAACTTATGTTGGTAATAAGCCCTAAATCAGGCTTAATAATTTTTGATAAATTATCTATTTCACCTTTTTTATCCATTCCGATCTCGAAGACACCAAAATGATCACTCTGTTTCATGTTAAACAAACTTAATGGAACACCATACTTGTTGTTAAAAGACTTTGGTGAAAATGATGTTCTTGAAATTTTTTTTAAAACTAAACCAATCATTTCTTTTAAAGTCGTCTTTCCACAGCTACCAGTAATTGAAATAATTTTTGCATTAATATTTTCTCTTAAAATTGATGAGCACGTAGTCAAAAATTTGAGAGTATTTTTGACTTTAATTTGTTTGGAAAGTGGATGATTTTTATTAAATCGATTTACAATAACAAAACTTGATTTTTTTTTAATAGCTTCCGATATGTAGTTATTACCATCTAAATTTTTACCTTTTATAGCGAAAAAAATATCATTTTTTTTGATTAATTTAGAGTTAATGGAAGCATCTTTAATTTGTATTTTATTTGATAAATTTAATTTTGACTGTTCCTGAATTATATTGAGTTTTATATTTTTAGATAAAAGTTTGTTTTTTGCTCTTATTGAACTAAGAATTACTTTTTGATCAGAAAAAAAAGTTCTTTTTTTTCCATAATCTTGGATCTTTTCATGTCCTTTGCCTGCTACCAACAAAATATCTCCAGTTTTAAGATTTTTCACGGCTTCTTGAATTGCTTTTTTTCTATCGGGTATTTCATGAATACTTTTATTCTTAATCCCTTTTTTTATCTCATTTCTTATTTCAAAAGGTTTTTCATTCCTTGGATTATCGTCTGTTAAATAAATTTCATTGGAGTACTTTTCTGCAATTTTTCCCATCAAAGATCTTTTCTTAAAATCTCTATCGCCTCCACATCCAAATATCAGATTGATTTTATTAAAGGGAAATTGTTCTTTAAGATTTGATAAAGCTGATTCAAGTGCTGCAGGTGTGTGTGCATAATCCAAAATTACTTTACTGTTATTATGTATTTTTCCAATTTTTTCTAATCTTCCTTCTACAGATGTAATTCTTGGAAGTATCTTTAAAATTTTTTTAAATTCAATACCACTATTATTAGCGGCTATAATCGCCATAAGTATATTCTTTACTTGTATTTTTCCTATTAAGTTTAGGTAAATTTTATACTTGGCCTTTTTGAATTTGATCTCTAAAATTTGTTTTTCTTTTTCAAATCTATGTGAAACCAATTGTATCCCGTTAGATTCATTATGAATAAGACTTAAATTAATATTTTTTTTAATTGATATTTTTTTAATTTTTTGTGCCTCTGGAATATTTTCGTCAGCTATTATATGACCTTCCTTTTTGATCAAATTCTTAAATAAATATAATTTTGAATTTAGGTAATTTTTCATATTCTTGTGATAATCTAAATGGTCATGGGATAAATTTGTAAATATACCTATATCAAACTTTAATCCATCTAATCTATTTTGATCTAAACCATGGCTAGATGCCTCCATAATTGCAAATTTAATTTTTTTTTTTCTCAAATTTTTAAGCATTGAACCAATTTGAATTGGATCTGATGTGGTATTTTCAAGATTTTTTGTTTTAGATTTATATTTAAGTCCAAGTGTTCCAATTGATGCAACCTGTTTTGAATTTAATTTTAAAATTTGAAAGTAAAAATCAGCTACTGATGATTTTCCATTAGTTCCAGTCACAGCAACTAATTTTTCGACTCTTTTATCGTAAATTTTATAAGATACTTCTGCTAATAACTTTCTTGGGTTTGAAGAATACAAAAAAATTACATCTGTATTTTTTTTTTGATTTTTTTTTTGAGATATAATTACTTTTGCTCCTTTTTTTATGGCTTGTGATATAAAATTATTCCCATCAAATTTTTTTCCTTTAATCGCAAAAAAAATATCGTTTTTTTTTACCTTTAGACTATTAAAAGCGATACCTGAAAAATTTATTTGGTAAAATCGTTTAGGGATGTCTGTAATATAATCTTTAAGAAGCATAAATTATTTTTCACTATATTTTGTGGCTAAAATAGGCCCAATTTTTTCAATGATTTGTCCTGTAACCTCTACAGTAGTCCATCCTGAAGTATTATACGGAGTGCCCTTATATTTAATGTTAGATCCATCTCTATAATGATAAACATAATTTTCATTTAATTTAGGCTCATCTAGCATTACTGCTAAAACAAATTTCGGTTTCGATATAGGAAAAACTGATATAAATGAATTTATTTTTTTTTTTGTATAAATTCCACTAATACTTTTTTGAGCAGTTCCTGTTTTACCTCCAATTTCATAACCTGGAACATTGGCTAAAGAGGCTGTCCCCTCTTTTGCGGTTACAATTTTTCTTAAGATAGGTAAAATTTTTTCTGATACTTTTTGATCTAAAATTTTTTTCTTTTTAATTTTTTTTGTTTCTTTGATTAATTTAGGCTGAACGTTGTATCCACCATTAGCTAGTATTGAGTAAGCTTTTGCTAATTGCAATAACGTAGTTGTAATACCATGTCCAAATGAAGCTGTGGCTAGAGGACATTTTCCCCAATTAAATTCTATTGGTTTTCCAATTTCTTCTATATCGAAATCAATTTTTTTAAGAACGCCAACTTTGGACAAAAACATCTTAAGTTTTTCCTCACCAACCATTTGACCAATTTTTACGGAACCTATATTTCCTGAACGAATTAAAATTTGCTCTGCTGTTAAAGTTGAGGGAATTTTATTATCATATTCTCTTATTGGAAATCCTGCACATGTTAAGTTTTTTGGTAAATCCTCAAATTGTGTTTCTGGTTCAATAATTTTATCGTCAAATGCAGCTGCTAAAGTTAAAGTTTTGAATACTGACCCAAATTCATACACACCCTTAGTTGCTCTATTTATAAAAGTTTTATCTGTAATCTTTTTTCTTTGATTTGGATCGAAATCGGGCAAGGAAACTAATGAAATAATCTCACCGTTATTTACATCCATTAATATTGCCGCGCTACCCAAAACTTGAAAAATTTGATTAAATTTTTTTAATTCTTCTCTCACCAGATACTGTATATCTGCATCAATCGATAAAACTATTGGATCTTTTGTTTTTTTTAGTTTTTCGTCTAGAGATTTCTCTAATCCTGAAATTCCATTATTATTATCATCAATTTGACCAATTATATGACTAAATAAATTTCTATGTGGATAGAGTCTGATTAAACTTTCACTAGGCATTATTGACTTATCTCCAAGCCTCATTAATTTTTCGTATTTTTCATCAGATATTTTTTTTTCTAACCAGAAAAATTTTCCCCTATCTAGTTTTTTTTTAATTTCAGTAAAATTTTTTTCTGGAAAGATAAATCTTAAATTTATAATCAATTTTTTTTTATCAATAACTTGGGAAGGATTGATACCTATATTTATAGAGTTAAC
>CACJLN010000021.1 GCA_902594255.1 uncultured Pelagibacteraceae bacterium | reverse complement strand
ATAGAAAGTTTTGGCAGCATCTATCATGGAAGTAAATGGTGTTTCCAAAATTATTCCTGCAAAATCTTTGTTTTGTGCAAGATGTGTAGCTACCCCAGTGCCTAAAGACTCCCCATAAAGGATAATATTTTTTTTTCTTACACCTTTTTCAAAAAGCCAATCGACGGCACTTTGACCATCTTCATACAGACCTAATTCTGAGGGATTACCTTTATTTCCACTAAAACCTCTCCAGGCTATAATCAAAAAATTTAAATCCATGTTTTTGAAATGATTAAGCTTATGAATTCTATTTTCTAAAGATCCTGCATTTCCATGGAAAAAAACTAGTGTTTTATAGTCTTTGAGATTTTTCTCATGATACCATCCAAGTAATTCAATATTATCCGAAGTTAATATCTTAACTTTTTTAATTTCAACAGAAATTTTATCTCCAGAATAATTATTTTCATTTGGGTGATACAATAAATTTCTTTGGTTAAAGTACAAAAAGACTAAAATTAAAAAATAAATAAAAAATAAGATTAAAATAATTTGAGTCAATTTTTTCCTAAATTTGTTTAGCATTTTTCTTCTTCGCTAAATATACTCCAATAAATACTAAAACTGTTCCAATTAAGTGGTAATTCTCAAGTTTTTCTCCAAATAAAAAGTAACCATAAATCGCACCGTAAATTGTGAAAACATATAATGTAAATCCAGTTAGAGAGGCACCAAGTTTTTTTTGAGCCACTGTATAAAGAGTGAAAGCTATAATTCCTGGAGAAATAGCAGCAAAAATAATCCACATAAAAAATTCATTACTAAATGTTGTTCTTTCAAAAAAAAATTCTTCGCCAATATAAAAAGGAAATAAACTCAAAGCACCAAAAAATGCAATTAAGGTAAATCTTTGAAAAATCTTAAGCTTTGATTTCCAGTGAAATAAATAAATTGAATATAAAGCCCAACCGATAGCAGCTGCCAGCATCCATAAATCACCAATTGTAAAATTAAGATTAATCAATAAATCAAGATCTCCCTTAATAATAATTGCAAAAACACCAACCAAACATGAAATGAGACCAATTATCTTAGTAAAATTAATCTTTTCATGAAAAAAGAAACTAGATATTAAAATTATAAAAATTGGAGAAGAAGTATAAATTATTCCCATATTTGTAACTGTAGTAGTTTTTCCAGCTAAAAAAGGGAAGGCTCCACATACTCCACATCCCATGGCTCCTAAAAATAAAAGTTTTTTAAATTCATTTTTTATAATCTTATAATTTTTTCTTAAAGACAAATAAGTAAAAGGTAAAAGGATAACAAAAACTAATGTCCATCTCCAAAAAGCCAGAGAAATTGGCGGAACATATTCAACTCCACCTCTCGCAACAACTAAGTTTGATGCCATAAATATTGGCTGAATAAATAAAAGTGAAAATGCTAAAAGATTTTTTACTTTAGTATTCAATCGTTTAAAATTTTGAATAATTATTTTTTATCAAAGAAAGCTTCATAGACCATCATAAAAATCGCAATACCCATTAATATGTAAACAGGTAATACATCAAAAAAACCTATCATTGATGATCTAGTTAGTGTAAATGCAAGACCCACTAAAAAAGCTATGGCGAGCAAAGACCCTAAAAATGTTGTAAACTTTTGCATTTAGTTATTACATTCCTTTTCTAGCCAATTAGCAACACCTAAAAATCTGTGATCATCGTATCTATCACCTATGAGCTGTACTCCTAAAGGTAGGTTATTTTCACCTTCAAGTAGCGGAAGAGATATACAAGGCG
Source organism: uncultured Pelagibacteraceae bacterium (assembly GCA_902594255.1). Taxonomy (GTDB): domain Bacteria; phylum Pseudomonadota; class Alphaproteobacteria; order Pelagibacterales; family Pelagibacteraceae; genus Pelagibacter. The sequence goes on along the minus strand of CACJLN010000021.1, from coordinate 4,328 downwards.
TTCCCAGGTATGACCAAACTTTATTGAATTCTGCTGTGCCCGTACTTTTTAGACCTTTTGGAGCAACACCAGGACTTGCAGGAGTAAGAACACCATGATAATCCTCGAAAACTTCTTGATAAGACTCATAGCTTCTTTTTCTAAAGTCAATTGCTTCAGCATAATCTTTTGCAGAATGTTTATTACCTTTAGCTATAGCGGTTTGCATAAACTTTGATAATTTATTTTTGTATTTTTTGTAATATAAACTAAAATTATTAGCTAAATCAGTTTCATGAATAATTTGATGATATTTATGAATATCTTTAAAATAAGATGGTGTATCGAATACCTCAACATTTTTAAATGACTTTATAAAATACTCAAAGGACTCTCTTGATTTTTTATCCACTATTTTCCAATAATCTGATTTATAAAAGATAAATTTTGGTTCAAAAAGTGGTCCTTTTTTTGTTTCCCCTAAAATATTTTCAGCTGAATAATAAATAGTTGCAGGATCATACTGATCCTTTTTGATTAAAACTTTAGCTAATAATGCAACATCCTCTACATTTCTTCCAAATAAGCCAATATGATCTAATATATATGAAGTTCTTAAAACTCCATTTCTTGAAATAAGACCATATGTAGGTTTATATCCTACTACTCCACAATAAGATGCAGGTCTGATGACCGATCCTCCTGTTTGAGATCCTATTGATAATGGCGCCATCAGTGACGCTACCGCTGCTGCAGATCCACTAGAGGAACCTCCCGGTGTTCGAGAATAATCATGAGGATTAGTTGTTTTTGGAGGTCCGAGATAAGCTAGTTCTGACGTAGCAGTTTTACCCATAACGACAGCACCAGCAGAATTCAAAAGCTCAACTATTTCAGCGTTCTGAGAATAAGATTTTCCTTTTCTTATAGATGTACCACACTCTGTTGGCATATCTACCGTTCCAATTATATCTTTTAAAGCTATAGGAACACCATGTAATGGTCCTACAGGTTTTCCTGATTTTCTGTGCTCATCTGACTCTGCAGCTTTCTCCAACAAAATTTTTTTATCAAAATGAGCCCAAGCTTTTACATCTTTCTCAAACTTATTAATTCTTTCAATATACTTTTCACAAATTTCAACTGAAGTAATTTGACCTTCTTTAATATTTTGGGCCATTTCTTCCACACTTAACGAAAAAATATCAATCATATTTATTAGTCAGCAAACAATACGTCTGGCAGCCAAAGTGCAATTCCAGGAAACATATACATTAAGAACATTCCAAAAATTACAATACTTAAAAATGGCATGATACCTCTAAATATCTCCAACAATTCAACGTTAGTTTTCTGGACACCTTTAAGATAATATGCGGACATTGCCATCGGTGGTGTCAAAAAAGATGTCTGTAAGTTTAAAGCAATTAACATTGCAAAGAAATATGGATTAACGTCAAATATTTCAAGAAGTGGTAAAAATATCGGTACAAATATAATTAAGATCTCAGTCCACTCTAAAGGCCATCCTAATAGAAAAATTATTATTTGAGTTATAATCAAAAATTGCCAAGTAGTTATATTTATAGATGTGAAAAAATGTTCAAATACTTCATGGCCTCCTAGATAAGAGAAGACTGAAGAGAAAGTCCAAGATCCAATAAAAAGCCACATTATCATAGCAGTGGTTTTTGCTGTTAAAAAAACAGACTCTTTAAAATTTTGCCATTTAAGTGTTTTATAAAACCAAGAAAGTATTAATGCCCCAAAAGCACCTGCAGCTGCAGCTTCGGCAGGGGTTGCAATTCCTGCTAAGATCGTACCTAGCACTAACATTATTAACCCAAATAAAGGAACAAAAGAGACTAATACCTCTTTTAAAATCTCTGCTCTTGGAGGAATATCTTCTTTTGGAGGTCTCGGTGCTAGTGAAGGATTCAACCATGCTCTTATCACTGCATAAGCGATATAAAGACCTGCCAACATTAATCCTGGAAAAATCGCAGCAGCAAACAATCTTAATGGAGATAATTGGGCAATAACAGAATAAACAATAAGCATAATACTTGGTGGTATTAAAATACCCAAACATCCGCCGCTACAAATTATTCCAGAAGCGAATTTTTTATCATATCCAGCTTTAACCATTGCTGGCCAAGCTAATAATCCCATCAAAGTTACAACTGCTCCAATAATACCTGTTGCGGTTGAAAATAATGTACATGTTATTAATGCTGCTACAGCCATGGATGCTGGTAATCTATGCGCGGCTAATCTTATTGCAAAGAAAAGTTTAGCTACAATACCTGCTCTCTCAACTAAATATCCCATGAATAAAAAGAGAGGCACTGCAGTAAGAACGTTATTATCCATAACTGTGTACGTGTTTTTTACAAATAAAGAAAAAATTCTATTATCGAAGAGATGATCCATCAAAACTGGATCGTAATAAGCATAATAACCAAAACCAATTCCCATTGCCATTAGAGTAAAAGCAATCGGAAAGCCTAACAAAACAGAAAAAAGGAAAACACCCATCATCAAAATAGCAACTTCTGGATTAGTTAAGCCAAACATAAATTTATTTATTTTCCTCTTGAGAGCTTCTCATTAAAATTTTTTCTGTCTCTTCAGCGACAACCATTCTTGCTGGCCAATGACCTGTTTGAATGCAAATTATTGATCTAAACACCTCACCTATTCCTTGAATAATTAACATAATTCCTGCAGCAGGAATCATTGATTTAACCATATAAATTTGAATTTGAGCAGGACTACTCCAACTTGTCTCTTTTACTTTCCAAGCTTGAGCTGCGTACTCATAACCATAAAACGCTAATGCCAATACACCTGGAAAGAAAAATACAAAATATAGTATCAAATCTATCCACGCCTGAGTTTTTTGGCTGAATAATCTATAAATTACATCTCCTCTTACATGAGCTTCTGTAGCTAAGCAGTATGCACCTGACATCATTAGTATAGCTCCGTACATTTGCATACTAAAATCAAAATTCCATAGTGTTGGCTTATTGAAAGCATATGCCATTACCACTTCATAAACAGTCCCTCCCATTAAAATAACAATACACCATGAAAAAGCTTTTCCCATTGATGTACTAAGTGTGTCTGCAAATTTAATGTAAGATGACATCATCATTTTAAAATATAGTAAATTTAAGTAAAAAAAAAGGGGGTTTTTAAACCCCCTTAATTTTAATTTTTTTAAAAGCTAATTAAATTTTAACTTTTGCAATTGGACCAAACTCATTTTCATAAGCTAATTTGTAGTTCGGTTGATTCATCAACAGATACTTCATTGTTCTCTTAGCATATGCTTTCTGAGATGCTATAATTTTCTTAAAGAAAGGATCTTTTCCAGAAAATTCAGCTACTATTTTATCCCAACCTTTTAACTGTTCAGCTAAAATAGCGTCAGATGTTTGGTATACATTTACTTTATGCTCATTCATTAACTTAGCTAAGTCAGCAGAATATCTAACTAAAGCTTTAAAGTAGTTATCTGAGTTAGCAGCATAAGCAGCATTTTTCAATATAGCTTGATGAGCTGGTGAAAGGCTGTTGTATCTTTTCTTGTTCACTGGTATCTCAAACATTTCTTGAGATTGGTGGAAACTACCTAAATGATAGTGTTTAGATACATCTTGCATTCCAAACTGTGAGTCTGATGTTGGGTTGTTAAATTCAGCAGCATCAATCAATCCAGTTTTCATTGCTGGTTGGATTTCACCACCTGGTAATTGTCTTACAACCATTCCCATAGCAGTTAAAACGTTAGTCGCTAGACCAACTGTTCTATACTTCATACCTTTAACATCAGATACTTTTGTTACATTCTTTTTGAACCAACCAAAAGGCTGCGCTGGCATAGGCATATGGAAAAAACCAATATAATCAAATCCCACTTTAGCAAGTGTTTCATCATATAGTTTTCTTCCTCCACCGTACTCCATCCATCCCATTACTTCTTGAGATGACATTCCATACGAAGGACCAGTTCCAAAAAGAGAAGCGGCAGGGTTTTTACCATACCAATAAGCTGTTACCCAGTGACCCATATCTAGGTTACCATCACTAACAGCGGCTCCAATTTCTGAAGTTTTCACAACTGCTCCAACTGGTTGAAGGTCTATTCTTAATGAACCTCCTGACATTTCTTTAACCATGTTGCAGTAGTCTCCAGCCATTTCAAAAAAGATGTTTGCGCCTGAAGGCCAAGCTGCCTGCATCTTTAAAGTTACGTGACCATCCGACCTTGCAATGTTTGGCATTGCAACAGTAGCAGCAGCAACAGCTCCTGCTTTTGCGGCAGTCTTAAAGAACTTACG
>CACJLN010000020.1 GCA_902594255.1 uncultured Pelagibacteraceae bacterium | reverse complement strand
TAACTTATAAAGAATAAAAAATTAATTACTAATTTTTTATAAGCTCTTTAAATTATATTTAGCTAATAATTTGGTGAAGAAGCCTGAAGATTTTTTGTCTTTAATCCATTTATTGACATAATCATTCCACTTAGTATCACCTTTTGGTACCATCATTGCTAAAAATGCTGGATTTTTTCCACCATCTGGAACGATTGCTAACTGAGGATATTTAATGACTAATTTATTTGCCTCTGTTGAACTTGTAATATTACCATCAGCTCTACCTGCCAAGACTTCTTGGAAGTCTCTTGCTGGTGCTTCAATTGAGTTTAATTTTGATTTTGGGAAAAATTCTTTTGCTTTTTCCTCTTGAGAAGTACCAAGAGTAGTTGCAATTGTTACATTTGAATTATTTAGCGAGTCCCAAGTAGGAAATTTTTTTAAGTTCTTTTTGAGAACAAGTGGCACAGTAGCATATTTGTAATAAGTATCGGTAAAACCAGCTACTTCAGCTCTCTTTGGTGTTTTTGTAACACTAGTTGAGATATCATATCTTGCAGATGTTATTCCTGAAACAATTGTTTTCCATTCTGCAGGTACAAACTCAATTTTAACACCCATATCTTTAGCTAATTGACTCATAACATCGATATCAAAGCCTTTATATTTGTTAGTTGCCGGATCTTTGACTGTCATAGGATCCCAATCTCCAGTAGTACCAACTTTAAGTACACCAGAAGATAAAATTTTATCTAAATTAGACTCTGCGTTAATAGAAAAGGGTAAAAGAGCAAATAATGCTACTAAAAATAATTTTTTCATAGCTTTTGTTTAACTTATTTAAGATCTAAATGTGACTATAATCTTGACGCACTGTCATTTATCCAAGAAAATAAGTGCTGTGCAAATGAACGTCTAACAAAAAGATTGATGTCACTTTCATTCTGATTATGAATAATTACGTCAATTTTAGCTAGAATTGTTTGTGTTACTGATCCCCTTTTTTTTCTGAATTCGATAAAATTGAATGGACAGCCGCTTTCAAACAAATCATATACTTTATCACCCTTTAAATTTACTAATATAAATTGGTCTGTAACATCAGTTATAGCTCCAAGATTGAGCTTTGAGATATTTTTATAAAGTAATTTTTCAATCTCATATTCGTTTGTATCATTTCTGACAGTTTTATTTGAGTAAACCATCCATTCATCGGGGCTTAACCATAAAGCAGTCAAATCTTCACCTTGTGACGAGGTGTTAGGTTTTGTAGGCAAAAGCATATTTAAGGATTTCCCTACAGCTGAAAAAAATTCTCTTTTTTTTCCTCTTATGATTAACTTAATTGTAGGTTGCACCTCTCTTATTTGAAGATCTTGATATGATTTTTCATCAGATAAAGCTCGATTATAATTAAGCATTTAATTTTTTATTCTCCTTATCTAAAAAAACAGGATCTGTGACTGTTACATTAATCTTTTTGTTTTCCATTGGAATTATTAATTTTTGTCCAAGCATATTTTTTCCACCTCTTACAACTCCAAGAGCTATAGATTTTTTTAGGTTAGGGCTGAAATAGCTTGAAGTAACATGACCTAACATTTCAATAGGTGATTTATTTATATCAGATACTATCTGTGAACCTTCTTCTAAAATTTCATTTGGGTTATCAGTTAATAAACCAACTAATTGTTTTCTATCCTCCCTAATTGTATCAGATCTGTATAATGATCTTTTACCAATAAAATCATATTTCTTTTTACTTACTATCCAATCCATTTGTAAATCAATAGGAGTCATTGTTGCGTCAGTGTCTTGGCCAACAATTATGAAACCTTTTTCTGCCCTCAGCAAATGCATAGTTTCAGTTCCGTAAGGTGTAATATTACAATTTTTTCCAACTTCCATACACTTTTCCCATACAGATTTTCCAAAATTAGCTTGGACATTTATTTCATAGCTTTGTTCACCAGTAAAACTTATTCTCATTATTCTACAATGTATTTTTCCTATCTTTGTTTTTTTAAACGACATGTGTGGAAAATTTTTATCTGAGAGATCGAGATTAGGAAATATCTCAGAAATAATTTTTTTACTATTAGGCCCACAAACACTTATGGTTGCAAAGTGATCTGTTACTGAAGATAAATATACATCGAGCTCAGGCCATTCTGTTTGTAAGTAATCTTCTAATTTCCCCAAAACATTTGCAGCTCCTCCGGTGGTAGTTGTCATTAAATAATGATTTTCACTTAAACGTGTAGTGACACCATCATCATAAACCATACCATCTTCATTAAGCATTAAACCATATCTACATTTGCCAATTTGCAGTTTGGACCAGGCATTCGTATAAACACGGTTGAGAAATTCAGATGCGTCAGTACCTTGAATATCAATTTTACCGAGAGTTGATGCATCTAATATCCCGGCGCTTTCTCTAGCAGCCTTACTTTCTCTTTGAACCGCTTGAAACATATCCTCATTATCTCTCGGATAATACCAAGCCCTTTTCCATTGGCCTACATTTTCGAATTTTGCATTGTTTTTTACATGCCATTCGTGAATTGGAGTTTTTCTATAAACATCAAAATATTCACCAACATTTCTTCCTACAATTGTTCCAAAAGTAAGTGGAGTATAAGGAGGTCTAAAAGTTGTTGTTCCTAATTCACCCATTTTAGCCTCTGAGGTTTCAGAAATAATGCCTAAGGCATGCATATTACCTAATTTACCTTGATCTGTTCCCATTCCAGTCGTGGTATATCTTTTTACATGTTCAATTGATTTAAAACCCTCTCTTAAGGCTAATTTAATATCTTTGGCAGTAGCATCATTTTGATAATCAACGAATGATTTTGTTTTTCCCAAAATTTTATCAGATGGAAGAAGCCATATATTTCTTTTAGAATTATTGTATGAGGATAAAACCTCAAAACTTTCATACACATTATTTTTAATATTGAGAAAATCTTTCAAAGATTTAGGAACATTCACCAAAATAGAGTCTAAAGTTAAATCTCCATTACATGCACCTACACTTATTTGATCTGAAGGGTAGGCGTTAGGGATAAAAACTTGATCTTCGTCTCTAAATTTAAGCTTTCCTCCTGATTGAGTAAATAAATGAACAGCTGGTGTCCATCCACCTGAAATACCAAGACAATCACATGATAAATCAATTTTTGAGCCTATAACATTTTGTCCATCTTTTGAAAGTTGCATAATAGAAATTTTGTTAATTCTTTTATATCCATAAGTATTTACAATTGTATGACCCTTAAAAATTTTAATATTATTTTTTTCTACTTCATAAATCAATTTTGAATCAACTTTTTCCCTATTATCAACTATAGCTTCGACGTTTATCCCTTTTTGAATTAAACTAATAGCAGTTTCATAAGCGCTGTCATTATTTGTGAAAAGAATATTTTTTTCACCACAAGCAACACCAAATAAATCGGCATATTTTTTAATAGCCGAGGAAAGTAAAATTCCTGGACGATCGTTGTTGTCAAAAATAAGTGGTCTTTCAATAGATCCAGTGGCTGTAACAACTTTTTTTGCCCTTATTTTGAGCAATTTATGTCTTGTTTTATTTTTTCTTCTTTCAATTGGCAAATGGTCAGTAAGATTTTCTTTTGCTAATAAATAATTGTAACCATGATAAGCTGCAACACTTGTTCTAGTTTTAATTTCTAAATTTTCAATTTTTTTTATTTCATTAATTTCTTTTTCTAACCATGACCCTGAATTTTGATTATTAATTTTAAAATACTCTGAGTTTTGATATATGGTAGATCCACCAAGATAAGGTTTCTCATCAATAAGAAGTGTTTTAAATCCATTTTTAGCAGCTATTTTAGCTGATATTATTCCTGAAATACCTGCACCAATTACCAAAACATCACAATGTATATATCTGTGTTCATAAATATCTGGATCAGGCTTAGTTGGTGATTTACCTAATCCTGCAGACTTACGAATAAAGTACTCATATTTTTCCCAAAAACTAGCTGGCCACATGAATGTTTTGTAATAAAATCCAGCCGGTAAAAGAGGGGATAAAAAATTATTTATTCCTCCAATATCAAAATTTACACTTGGCCAACAATTTTGACTAGACGCTTCCAAACCCTCGTAAATTTCAACTTCTGTAGCTCTAACATTTGGTTCAGTCCATGGAGAATTATTGTGAAGTTGTACAATAGCATTTGGCTCTTCTGAGCCAGCAGTCATAATTCCACGAGGCCTATGATATTTAAAACTTCTTCCCACAAGATGAATATCATTTGCTAGAAGTGCTGAAGCCAAGGTATCACCTTTAAAACCGTAATACAATTTTCCATTAAATTTAAAAGAAATTTTGTAAGTTTCATCAATATGTTTGCTTCTTTTAACTCTTAAATTCTTTTTCATATTTTTTTAATTTGGTGGTTTTTCTCCCATCTTATACACAGCTTTTATTTGATCATTAGAAGTGTCTCTCACTACATTAAACCATTTTCTACATCCATGAACATGATTCCATCTCTCAAACTGAACACCTTTAATATTCTTTCTCATAAATAAATACTCTGCCCACTCATCGTCACTTAATTCTGTTGGTTGTTTAGGTCTTACTATATGCGCCTCACCACCAGCTTTAAATTCACTCTGCTCTCTCTCTCCACAAAAAGGACAATTAATTAAAAACATTAGTGTGCTACTGCTGCAGCACCATGCTCATCAACTAAATCACCACTTACAAATCTATTTAAGTTAAAAGCAGCATTAAGTTTATGTGGTTCATCATTAGCTATTGTGTGTGCAAATAAATCTCCGGAACCAGGTGTTGCTTTAAAACCACCAGTTCCCCAACCACAATTAAAATATAAACCTTTAACAGTTGTTTTACTAATTATTGGACTTGCATCAGGGCAAATATCTACAATTCCTCCCCATTGTCTCAGCATTCTCATTCTGCTAAATATTGGGTATAACTCTAATATTGCACTTAAAGTTCCCTCTACTATGTCGTGACTTCCTTTTTGGGAGTAAGATACGTAATCATCTGTACCAGCACCAATAACTAATTCACCTTTATCTGATTGACTCACGTAAGCGTGGACTGCATTAGACATAACAACAGTGTCTATAATTGGTTTCACGGGCTCAGACACTAGCGCTTGTAATGGTTTACTTTCTAAAGGCAATCTCAGACCAGCCATATTAGCTAGCACACTTGAATGTCCAGCTGCAACTACACCTATCTTTTTTGCTTTTATAAATCCTTTTGTTGTATCTAATCCATCGATTGTATCTCCATTTCTTTTGATTCCTTTGACTTCACAATTCTGAATTATATCTACACCCATTTCATCCGCACCTCTTGCGTATCCCCATGCAACTGCATCATGTCTAGCGGTTCCAGCTCTTTTTTGTAAGGTACCTCCTAAAACTGGATAACGTATATCAGGAGAAGTGTTTATGATTGGACAAAACTTTTTAACTTCTTCAGTATTCAAATAAACAGCATCAATGCCATTCAATCTGTTAGCATGAGTTCTCCTTTTTAAATCTCTTACATCTTGAAGATTATGGGCTAAATTCATCACCCCACGTTGACTAAACATAACGTTATAGTTAAGTTCTTGTGATAAGCCTTCCCAAATTTTTAAAGCATGATCATATAATCCAGCACTAGCATCCCAGAGATAGTTTGATCTTATTATAGTTGTATTTCGTCCTGTATTTCCACCACCGATCCATCCTTTTTCTAAGACTGCGATATTTTTAATATTATGTTTTTTTGCCAAATAATATGCTGTAGCAAGTCCGTGGCCACCACCACCAATAATTATCACATCATATTCTTTCTTAGGCTGTGGGTCGCGCCAAGCTCTCTGCCAATTCTCATGGTTTGATAGAGCATTTTTAATTAAAGAAAAAATTGAGTACTTATTTTTCATATATATTAGAATAATTACTTTAAAAAAATTGATTATTCAATACAATCAAAAGTCCCATGTTTAAATGGAAGAGTGGGTGAGAGGCTTAAACCAGTCGTTTGCTAAATGACCGTGCGAGGAAACTTGTACCGAGGGTTCGAATCCCTCCTCTTCCGCCACAATTATCTCAATTCATTATTAATTTTTTCAATAAATGATTTAATTAAAATCTTGTCTTCTGCACTTAATATATTTTCTTTTTCTAAAGATTTCTTAATTTCATCTCTTATTTTTTGCCTAATTGTTTCTCTGCCATGATCAGATTGAAACAGTTGTA
>CACJLN010000019.1 GCA_902594255.1 uncultured Pelagibacteraceae bacterium | reverse complement strand
TATTTAATTGATTTGTTCTTTTTTCTATTACGAAATTATATCTACAAACATTCGAAGTAGTCCAAAACATAATTGTGCTTAATATAATAAAAAAAAAAATCATAACTTTTGGAATTCCAATCATAATTAATTTCCATCGACAGCAACTATTGTTAAATCGTCTCGTTGAACTCTCCCCGATTTAATTAAATCAGAAATAATTTTTGAAAGTCTTTGTGAGCCAGGAAGACTTTGATATTTTTTTATAAAATTTTGAAAACCTTCTTGTCCAAGCATTGTACCACTCGTATCTTTCATCTCAGTAATACCATCAGTAAAAATATACATTGAACTTTCTTTAAAAGAAATTAATTTTTCTGTGAACTTAAACTTTGGAGCAATACCTAATGGCGGACCTGCATCTTCAAAGTTTGAAAAATTTTCTTTGTTAGAAAAAATTAACGGAGGTTCATGACCTGCATTCGATAATAATAATTCTTTTTTTATACTATCATAAATTCCTACTACCATTGTTACAAACATTCCTCGAGAAGCTGTTTCACATATTTCATCGTTTAGAATTTTTAAAAGTTCAGCAGCAGAAAAAATTGTTTTACTTAAACATCGGTAAAGACTTGAAGCTTTAGACATTAGTAAAGATGATTTAATTCCTTTACCGGAAACATCTGCAACACCAAAACCAAATTTTCCATCTCCTAAGTCAGAAAAATTATAAAAATCACCTGAAACAACTTTCGCAGGAATATTTATACCTGCTATTGGAAATGTTTCATCTTTATTTTGAGATAACAAAGTTTTTTGAATGTCACCTACAATTTCAATTTCTTTTTGCATTCTATTTTTATCTATTAATTCTTTTGCTGTCTTTGCATTTTTAATTGCAAGTGCTGCTGGACCCGATAAAGTTTCAAGAAGTTTTCTATCGTTCTCTTCAAATAATTTTGAATTTGTTTTTTTATTTAAACAATGTATTACACCGATACATTCACCCGAAACTAATAAAGGTGAACATAAAACAGAATAAGTTGTGAAATTTGTTTTATTATCTAAATCAAAATAAAATTCTGCAATTTCTCTTACATCTTTTCTTACATCTCCAACTCTAATACATTTTTTGCTGAGCGCTGCCTTTCCCATTACTCCTTGAGTAATTGGTATTTCAAAATCTTCTAAGTAAGCTTGATACTTTGATGCAATGCATTGAAAAACTTGTTTTTTATCTTCAATTAAAAAAACATTTGCAGCTTGAGCATTTATTCTTTTAATAATTGCCTCTAAGGAATTTTGTAATGTTTCCTTCAAATCTAAAGAACCCGCAAGTTCATTATTCATTTGAGTAATAAGAGCTAAGTCTTTGGTAGAGGTGTCTTCCTCTTTATTTATTACAGGTTTTTTAGATCCGAAAAACATAATATTATATTGGCAATTTATCTCTTTTTTGGTAATTTTACAAAGCATGGAAGTTTTAATCTATTCGCCTAATTTTTACCTTCATATTCAGGATGCTATGATATTTGTTCAGTATTGTATAGATGGTGTAATAGAAATCGCCTCAAGAATTAGATTATAATCAGTGTTAATAACTTATATTGCTGTATTTATCCTAGGAAGTTTGTGGGGCAGTTTTAGTAACGTATGTATCTATAGATTACCTGAAGGAGGTAACATAGTTTCTGCTAGATCAGCATGCAGAAGTTGTCAATCAAAGATTAGTTGGTTTGACAACATTCCCTTCATCTCATTTATAATTTTAAAAGGTAAATGTAGAAATTGTGATTTTAAAATACCTTATCAATATTTTTTAGTAGAACTAATAGTTGGTTTAGGATTTCTCATCTCTTATTATTTTTATGGAATTACTGTTACCACTTTACTGCTTTTTATATTAATCATTTTTTTTGTAATTATATTTTTTATAGATTTAAAACACTTCATAATCCCAAACGAATTAACTTTTCCACTAATGGGAATAGGATTTATAAAATCTTTTGATCCAAATTTGAATCAATATTTATTTCCAAACTATGTAAATTCTTTAATCGGTGGGGTGATTGGATATTTTATTATTTGGATAATAATTTTTGGATATAAAAAATTAAAAAATAAAGAAGGTATGGGATTAGGTGATGCTAAATTATTATCTGCGATTGGTTTTTGGTTTGGATGGATATCTATTCCTTTTATTTTATTTTTTTCTTCATTTATAGCATTGATGTTTGCTATTCCGGATTTAATAAAAAAATCAAAAACAATGTCTTCAAAGATTCCTTTTGGCCCTTATCTTGTACTTGGATGTGTATTATATTTTTTTTTGATTGAACAAATCATAAAGTTTTTAAATTAATGAAGAAATTTTTATACATAATAATAATCTTTTCTATTTCATTTTATTTATCAATTGAATTTATAGGAGATAGATTAATTAAAAATAAATTAGAAAAAAATATTTCGAACGCTTTAAATAGAGAAGTATCAATCGATAAACTTAATATTAAATACTTAAGTGGTGAAGCAGATATCTATGGAATTCGTTTATTAAATAAAAAATTTGAAGGAGAGTTAGCTCGAATTGATACAGTCAAATTAAATTTAGATACATTATCATTGTACTCTAATAATATAATTATCAACAATGTTTTAATTGAAAATATAAAATTGAATTACTATTTCAATTTTACCAATCAAATAGTTTCCGATAATGTTAGATTGTTAGAAAAAGATCTTAAAAATAAAAATTATAGTTCTCAATCTGATAAATATTTTAATATAACGAACCTTGATGCAAAAAATATATCTCTATCTGTGATATCCCCGAATTTAGATATTTCAAAAACTTTGAAATTAAATGATTTAAATTTTAATAACATTGGAAATACTAGTGAAAGTAAGAATTATAAGGATGTGTTAAGGGATATATTTAATGATACAGTTGAATTAGTAAAAGAAAAAGCTTTAAGTGAAGATTTTTTAAACAAACTTGAAAATTTTGACCCTAAACAAATTGAAAATAAAATAAAAGACAAGCTTAAAAATAAACTTAAAAAACTAGTCAAGTGAATACCTTTTTATTTATAAATATTATCATTTCTGCTTTAAATATCTTTATCTTAGCTTACGCTTATTCACTTAAATTCTTTCCAAAAAAATGGAGAAAAAAAGTTAATCAAGATACATTAGTAGGTTTAGCAATTATTTTTTTTACGATGCTGACAATGTTTGTTTGGATAATATATTTTTATATTAGACTATTTTAAAAACTACTATCTCTCCATCCACCTTTATTAGTTATTATATCTCCAGGTATAGAAAGTATTGAAAATAGTGTATCCTCATCATCAGCCGGCCCTGCAACATTGGCAAATAATTTATCACTGAAAACAACAAGTTCTGACAATATACCCTCTCTTACATATGCGCAGGCATTTGCATTTGGATTTTGCACATCTCCTGGTGTTTCTAACTGTAATTCAGTAGCATTATTAGTTCCACATTCATCATCAGCAGCACATATAAATGCATGTCCTTGGTTACAGATATCTTGGATAGGTGGTTGATAAACCGGATAATAAACCTTACCTTTAAACAAAGTAGGAGATGCTGATGCTTTTCTAAATGTTCTTATAGGGTAAAAATTTCCACCACTATCTTTTTCTAGATGTATAACCCAGGCTTGCTTAGCTTCAGGTATAGGACAATTTACATCGCCAGTATTTCCAGTAACATTCAAACAACTGTCTGTAGCGCCTCTATTATCAATACTGCTTGCATCATTAGCACCTGCATGTGCTTTTTTTATAAATTCAGGATTTATTTGTATATTCTCTCCACCAGTGCCTGCAGTACCGGTAGTTACAGTTGATGATGTTGAAACAGGTTTTGGAATAGTTACATTATTGAGATGTTTCCAATATGGATAATGTTTATCTTGTATACCATATAAAATATTATCGATGTCAACAGAACGATTACCAAGATCTATAAAGTTACCCGTTGAACCAAACAACCAAAAACCTCCATCGCTCACACCTAAACCTGCATCCATTGAAAAATACGAATATCTAGCATTTGCTTCAGTAGCGTCCAATCTAAACAGTGTTGTTTGATCATAAAGTTCTGTCTGGTCTGGTATTAATTTACCATCTTCGAACCCTTGAGTGTTGCTAGATAAATTAATCTTTGTAATTTTACCCTCTAGATCATTTATGTAAACAAGTGCACCTCTCCACGGTATATTTGGTGCAGTGTCTGGAGTAATAACCACAGGGCTCGCTGGAACAGCATTTGTAATATCACTTCCATTTGGAGTTTCTTCTTTGTTTGTACCAAAATATAAACCTCGAGGTGATGTATCTACAATATGAATTGGTCCTGCATTAGCCTCTGCTCCGTGTAACAATCCTGGTAAGCCGTCACCATGTGACTCAAGATCAACTAAGAAAAGTGCAGACCCTCCACACTTATCGCCCTTACTCATACCAGCACCAAGTATTGCTACATATTTATCTTTATCAAGAGTACTACCTGTGCTTGAAGGTATTCTAGCTATTTTCGGAGTTGACCATGTCTCTCCAAGCTTAGAATAATCGTAACCAATCGGATCTGTACCTGAAGCACCTAGACAGGCAGTTATAGTAATTTGATTTGATATTGAAGGTTCTATCTCTGAAGGACTGACGTTGAAAGTTTTTGCACTACCAAAAGTTATTTTTAATAAACCCCCTCCTGCACCATCATCAACTATTTCAGAAGTTATAGGAATAGGAGTGCTTCCTTCAAATGCACTCAGTAAACCGTCAGGAATAGTTCCTCCAACATCAATACCAAGATCAATTTCAGGGAAGTGAAAACTAGAACCTCTGTAACAAGAATTAGTTCCATTTTCTCTAAAATCAGTCGTGCTTTGACATGGAGCAATTCTATTTTGTTCAGTAAAATTATCATCACCATCTGATTCTCTAGCATCATTATAGTTGGCTTGAGCCATATCTCCCTCTGCTGACTCAAGTAATGATGATGATGTAGAATTATAATCATATTGTCTTATATCTCCAAGATGGTCAGAAACTAAAACTCTTGATTTTATTCTATCATTATAAATTGAAAACATATGAACTGGTTGATAAGGATCAGTGACTTGAAGCACAGAAAATCCAGGACCACCTCTTCCATACGGGACGAACAATACAGTTTGCCAACTTTTAGACTCATCTGCTTCAGGTTTACCATTGGCTCCTACTGTAAAACCATAAGTAAATATATCATGGACTACTGGAGATCCATCTACACCAAAGATAGGATTAGTTCCACCGGTGTTATTTTCTCCAACTTTACCATCATAATCTGCATTTACAATTTGTGGCAATTGCATTGCAATAAATGGAGGTATGAAACCCCAAATTTCCTTACCGTCCTTTGCTGTGATAGCATGAAGTATTCCGCTATTAGAACCAGCATATATAACATTGTCTCTGTTTGCATTAGCTGCCATGAAACTTTGATACCCGTTTTTAGCTCTCCAGTAAGCCTCCTCGTTAGTTCCTGAAAAATTGGTAGTCATCTCTGGAGGTCCTACTTCTATTAATTGTGAATGATAAATATCACCCATAACATGCTCTCTTACCTCTTCAATTGCTCCGCAATCACCTGAATAATTAAAATAATCATTACCTTTCATAAATAAAATTATTCCATTAGTTTCATCGCCCAAAAAGTCATCTGCACCTTGTGTTGTACAGTCGGAGGTTCCATCTGCTTTGTGATAATCTGGAATTGTATAACCTAAGTAATCAAATAAAACTTTTATTTGATCTGCGTTATCTGTATTAAAGTTATCAGGTGTACCCTCTCCATAATTAGTGCTCGGAATGGCCGACCAAAGGTTTCTTCCATCTGCTTCAGCTCCCTTTTTAGACAGTGTTTTAAGTTCAATGGCCGCACTCCAATTATCAGCTTCAGTAAGCGCATGTGTAACCTCTCCTTTAGAGTCGATAGATTTTCTTAAAATTGTTCCTTTCCACTCTCCAAACTGTTCATAAGAAAATTGTGCTTGATATAAAGACCCACCCTCTTCAATTGTTGCCGTAATAGATGGAGCAGTAAATGCTAACCTATCAGCAATAATTTGCCGTATTTTTGCAGTTAAAGTTGTTTTTAAATCCTCTGGGGTAAGTGCTACGATGGCCCTTTCGCAGTCATCATCTGCAGCGCAAGCTGCTGCATCAGCTGCATTACTAGTTCCTATTCTTGAAAGTTCATGAAACCTTTGAAGATTATCACCTGTAATTCCACCACCATAGGCAACATAAAGTGATTTAACTCCTCTTATTCTTAATGTTTCCATCAACCCTGCTGCACTACCTGCCTGACCTAAAACACCAGTATTCCTCATAGCTCCATCACCAATCACAATGACATAATTTAACTGACACTCAGCTTCGCTATCTACTAATTGCCCTCCAGCATCTTCATCAAAAAAATAATTATGCGCTAGTTGTGCGAATGCATTAGCGTCTGTTCCCCATGCCATTCCCAATGGTCTAAAAACGTCCATTATCCGATTTGCACCGGCTGGACTGACTGCAACATTCAAACATCCATCTACATGACATGTTGTGCTTGTTCCATTTGGATGCTGATTAGCTACTGTACCATCTCCCCAACCTCCGTAATAATTACAATCATTGTTACGATGGCAATAAGCACCTCCTCTTCTTCCATTTCTTCCTTGGTTTTCTCCTGCATTCCAGTGACCAAAACCAAAATGAGCTCCCGTTGTAAGAGTAGTGTCACTTACAATTGCTTGTATTGCTTGCTTTACACCATCCCATCTTCTTACTCTTGGACCTCCCATATTTTGAAGCCAAGCCCTATCTCTATCTGCATCTGTAAAAAGATCTTCATCAAATACATCCACATAACCACGTCCTGTTGCTGTTAAAATTCTTGTGTTACCTGGATTTGCAATACTTCTAACAAAATTAAGTCCCCAAGGTCGATCAAATTTAACATCATCGGCATCTAAAGTAGCAGGAGTACCTGTGCCAATATTTTTAGAAATATCTCTAAAACCTCTTCCTATACCTGTAACGACTGTGCAAGTTGTGTCTGTTAAAGTTAATTTTTGTATGGCGTGTTGTATGCCGCTTGAAATATAAATTGTGTTACTATCATCAAGTGAAACTTCAACTCCCGTAGCATGCATTCTCTGTGTCCGTGGTGATGGACTATTTTCATCCTCACATCTTCTAACTTCAGCTCCAATATTATAAGCGTTACCTACCTGTGTCATAGTGAGCCCAACTAAATGACCATTTCTACTGTCAGAAATATAAAATATAGTTCCTTCATTATTAACACTTATTCTACTTCCAAACCTCGTGATATCTTGTCTACCAAATGTTTGTAATTCACATTGCAAGGTATTCAAATTACATGATTTAAAATA
This sequence comes from uncultured Pelagibacteraceae bacterium, assembly GCA_902594255.1. GTDB lineage: Bacteria > Pseudomonadota > Alphaproteobacteria > Pelagibacterales > Pelagibacteraceae > Pelagibacter. Next base: position 484 of record CACJLN010000019.1, on the reverse strand, counting down.
ACCGCTTCTATTTCTAAATCCACTTCCAGAAAAAAACAGGTAAGGAGTGCCACCTATAACCTTAATATCAAAATCATTCACCCTTGATCCTGCTGGTCCAGCTATAGCATATCTGCAAGTACGGCCATTCTCAGTAAAGCCAAAAATATAATTCCTTGTTCTATTTATCCTGCTATTTACAAAAATTGTGTTTGCACCATTTAAATTTTGTATAAATTTTACTGTAGAAACTTTCCTTAAATTTTGCCTTGCTATGCCTCTAGTGCCATCCACTTCAGTGCCACATCCTGCATTTGGAATACGTCTAATATTAAAAGTTCTATCTCTGGTACCATCGGTATTATATCTCAATAAACCGCCAATTGCTCTTCTTGCATTTTGTCCAATCAAAATTCTATCTTGTGAGTCAAGTGCAACTCCTGTTGATTGCCCAAGTCCGTCTGTTCCAATCCACCTACCCATACTGGCAGAACTATCAACCAAA
>CACJLN010000018.1 GCA_902594255.1 uncultured Pelagibacteraceae bacterium | reverse complement strand
TTTTCTCATACCAAAAAAAGTAGTTTCCAATTTTATTTTGGGCTATAAATATTCAATTAAAAACATAAAAATTTTGTACTCATCTGTTATTTTATCATTCATAATTTGGTCTTTTTTCATATTAATCGACTATTTAATATTTTGGTCTTTTGAGGTTACGAATCCTATAACTTCACTGCCTAATATAATCTTTATTACTGGTGTTATTGTGTTATCCCAATTAATTCCGGCTGCACCTGCATCTGTGGGAATTTTTAATTATTTTGTTATTGAAACAATAGAAGCTTTTTATAATGCTCAAAGTATTTTATATGACATCAATGTTAAAACTCAGCTAACAAGTATATCTATTATAGTACTTTTAGTTTTTATACTTCCGCATATTACTTGGGGAACTTATGTTTTTTACAAGGAAGCTTTGTCAAACTTTGAATATCTAAAAAACTACTCTAAAAGATATATAAAATGATATTTTGGATTATTAAAAAAAATTAGAAAGATTGGATGATATCTATTATTCAATATTTTGTATTTGATTGTCAAATTTAAATTATCCATTAAAGAATGAAACTGTTTTTGTGAGTAATATTTTTTTGGAGTTTTTATGTTGCTATTTAAATTTCCAAAGAAATCCATGAATCTAATCAGCTGATTGCTTAAAAAACCATATTGAAAATGATCCTTAATAATTAAAAACTTTGCTCTTTTTTTAATTGATAATAAAGTTTCTGAGATCAGCCGAGTATTTTCTACATCCATATGGTGTAGAACATCACTTATTACTGCAACATCGTAAGTTTCATTATTTTTTTTTAAATTTTCTATATTAAAATAGAGTTCTGATTCATTGAGATTATTTAATTTTGTAAGTTCATTTTCATCATATAAATCATAGCCATGAGATATAGATTTAATTGATTTTTCTAATAATTTTTTTCTAACCATTTGTAAAATTGTTGGCTCAATACCTGATCCAAAATCTAAAATTTTTACATTTTGCTTGTGCACATTATTTTTGATTAAATTAGCAACTGATTCAGATAAAATTTTTTCATACCTGCCCCTTACAAGTAAATCACGGAATATTTTCAGTTTATTTGGTTTTATAAATGACTGGACTGACATTTCAAAATTTTATTAATTAGGCATAATAAAATAAACTATTAGCTTATTTCTTTCCTTATCTGTTCTAACTTAATTTTCTTTTGTAAACTCCTATTTCTATCATACAAAAGATTAAACTTAATATTTTGATTTGTTTTGATAATTATTTTTTTTGCATTTCTTACTTCAATATTATCTGCAACTGCACTGACAGGTCTTTTTTTATGATTTAAATTTTTAATTATTATTTTTGATTTATCGCTTACTATTTTTCCAATCCACCTACGTGGCCTGAAAGCGCTTATTGGTGAAATAGATAATTTTTTTGAATTAAGACTTAAAATCGGACCATTGACTGAAAGATTATAAGCAGTACTGCCTGCTGGAGTAGATACTAACACTCCATCAGAAACTAATTTTTTAATTACTGATTTGGAGCCATGATTGATTGACAAAAATGCTGCCTGTCTACTTTGTCTCAAAATAGAAACTTCATTAATAGCAATATGTTTTTTTTTAATATTTTTGTTATTTATTATACTCATTTCCAAAGGTGAAATTGAAATCATTTTTGCTTTTAATAAATTTTTAAAAATATTTTTTGGTGAATACTTATTCATTAAAAAACCGTAATTACCTGAATTTATACCGTAAAAAGAATTTTTTGAATTTTGATTTTTTTTTAATGTTTGAAGCATAAAACCATCACCACCAATCACTACTATTGTATTTGATTTTTTTACTTTAGTCTTTTTGAAAATGTTTAATAAAGATTTTTTAATCCTAAGTGATCTAGAATTTTTATCAGAAATAATTTGAATTTTTTTCATTTAGTGGTGCCCTCGGCCAGACTCGAACTGGCACTCCGCAAGCGGCAAGGATTTTAAGTCCTTTGTGTCTACCAATTTCACCACGAGGGCATTAATGAATTTCATGAGTGTTTATGCCAATATTTATAATTGAACAAGATGAATAAGTAAATTTTTTTTATTTTATCTCCCTAGGTTCTAGTCTAGATCTAGTTATCCCGTATTATCCTATAGAGTTTTGGTTAAATTTACTAAAATGTATTTACAATTTCTAGGGTTGCACCATATTCAGGTATTTGACTCATCAAGCTATAATTCGAACTCATTCTGATATCAAAACCATTTAAATCTCTCTCATAACTCAAAGATGCTTTGTTATTATCTAAAGTCATAGCATATTCAATATTGTCAGTTGGTATATAACCAAATCCCAAATATAAAGTATCGCTATGAGCATTGTCACTTTGATTTCTTTCATAGATAGTCATTATGGAAAAACCATTATCGGTTACTAAATCAAATCCAATATTTGCTCTTAAATTTTTAGAATCTTGACCGATAGATTTTGTATATTCCGTAGTTTCAGAGAGATAACGATAAGTTGCATCTGAAGACGGGCTAAAATCTACTCCAAGCTCTAATCCACTATTTGGTTTAAAAGTAAAAGTATTAAAATTTATAACATCGCTTAAGGTAAAACCAGTAGATATCATTCCAGTTTCAATTGTTTGAGCTTTGTAAACTAGTGCTGCAGGGCCTTTTTCTCTATATTTGGACAATTCTGTATAGCTTAAATCAATTCTTAAATTAGGAGTAATATTCAAATTTTCTTTTTTATATGTTGATAAGTAATTTAGTGAACCAAATATTTGTGCACCATCTCTTTCTCCTGTTCTAGTGCTACCTCCCCCTTTTCTAACATGATCAGTTTTCAATGTGCTCACTCCAATGATACCTTCAGTAAATTTTTCATCATTATGAGGAAAAGTTCCATAAACAGATAAACTAAAAGACTTGGTATCTAAATTAGTCCCGGATGTGCCGACATCAACATCATCATTACCAAATCTAAGAGCATAACCATATAATCTATTTTTGCTTATCTTTTTGTCCATTCCAAGTGTAATACCTTTGGTATTAATCTTTTTAGATGATGAAGTAGATGTATCTCCAGTTCTACCAATACTTACACTACCCTCACTCCAAAATGACCAATTATCTGATAATTTGTCTAGAACTTCATTTGTTTTATTTGATATAGGAATAATGTTAGAAAGCGATGCCATCATTGAATTTGAAAAATTTAATCTAATATTTTGATCACTTAATTGATCATTATTTCTATGTCTTCTTAACCAATACATACGGTTAAGGACTGGAGTGCTTGCTTGAATAGCAATTTGTTTAGCTGTTGCAGTTTGAGACTCGATTAAGCTTAAAATATCTTTACCCTCATCAGAAGTAGTTATTGGATCATCACAAGTACCATCGATAATGCTCCAATTACAAGTTAAATCAAATTCATAAACTTCTGCATCCGCATCAATTACAAACATTTTACTTCCATCAGAATTAAATGCTGTTTCTCTTGCATTTCCTAAGCCGCTGTAGTTAGATAATTCAAGAGTTCCCTCAAGTGATAGAGTGGAGACATCAAAAGCTGTTGTTAGTTTATATTGATTAATTATATTATCATCACTGTCAGTAGTATACATTTTAGTGCCGTCGTAATTAAAAACAATTCCGTCTATGTAACTGTGATCAGAACTTAGGTCTTCTGTATTAATATGAGTAACTCCTGATGTAATGACAAATGGGGTATCAAGTGTGTATTCATTTATTTCACCAACATTGCTATTATCTTTGCCGTTTCCAGTAACAAACATTTTAGTTCCATCATTATTAAACGCAACTGAGGTCACTCTTTTTTCTTCCAAGTTTGTATTATAACCTTGACCTACATTATAAGTAGTGCTTGCAGTATCAATGTCATATGGTGTAGTTAACGTCCATTCAATAATAGTTTTATGATGATCAGCAATAAACATTTTTGTACCATCGTTATTGAACACAACTTGCATAGCTCCATGCATTTCAGTTGCTGAACCAGTATATGTACCTACATCTAAGCTGGTACGTAAGGTTGCAGTAGAAATATTGTAAGCTGTTGTTAAATCATACTCGTAAACCTTATCTCCTTTTGCTGTTGACTTTGGGGCCACTGCTTTCGTAGATGATGTATACATTTTGGTTCCATCGTTATTAAAAGTTAATGCCATATTATTGTAATCAGTAGCTATAGTTACTTGTTCAACTGCTTTACTTCGCACAACAGTTGGCTCCGCTATAGCTTTAGAAAAAAATAAAGCTAAAAAAAATACAATGTAATGAATTTTATAAATATTTTTCACAACAATTAATCATCAATACCTCATAAAAATTAGAGAAATGAGTGTTAAAATTTAAAACATTACAGTTGAAAAGTCTAGGTAGGACAAAATTCATGATGAATAAATATCTTCAATAGTTATTATTATCTAATGAAAAGCAATATTGTTAAATCTCACTTAAAAAAAAAGTACCAGGCAAAGCTTGCTTTATCAATTAGCCTATTTTTCGTACTTTTAACTGCAACTGGATACCTCTTTAATTCTAAAGAAGTAATTTTTCTATTCTACATTTTTTGTTTTGTATTTCTCTACAATTTAGTAATCCAATTTTTATTAGAAAGGTTTGATATTAAATCATGATAAAAACACTTATTAAATTAAAGATATTAAAATTAATACTAATTGGTGGGGTATCAACGGCCTATGTTTTTAAAAAATACTGTGATCAAAAAAACGAAGTTAAAAGTAAAAAAGAAAAAAAACTTTTAAATTAAAAGAAATACCAAACAAATCATTTGAACAAAATTAATTACTACAGATGTAAAGTGTGAATATTTAAATTTCTTATCCTGTTTTTCGTCTCTATATTTATTAATTAATGGCATTAATAAATAGTTTGATGTGGCGAATAAGATTGTGATAAATAAGATTAGATAAAAATCGATACCTAATTTACTTAAAAATAAAAATGTTAGTAGGACAACAAAGCTAATCGCTAAATTAACATTATAGTAAAAAGGAAATATTCTTCTGATAAACTTTCGAGCATTATCTTCATCTAAAGTAGTAAATACTACTGGAGCAATCACAAACGAGAAAAATAACATTATCCCCAGTATCATCGCTGTTAAATAAATACTAACTTGTTCAATCATAAATTACTCTTTTACACTGCCAGCTGTCAGACCACTGACTAAATATTTTTCAAAATATATGAAAATAAAAAGTACAGGTAAAGTTACAATTACTGAACCTGCCATTAAGTATTGACGCGGTGTTTCTGCATCCCCGCTTAGATATTGAATGGCTCTTGATAAGGTAAATGATTTAGGACTATCCAAAAACATCAAAGAAAAAAGGAATTCATTCCAAGCAATCATAAAGACATAGAGTGCAACGGATGCAATAGCTGGCAAACTTAAAGGAATTATAATCTTTAAAATTATACCAAACCAATTTTGACCATCCATGATGCCAGCATCTTCAATTTCTTTTGGAATACTTTTGAAATATCCTTGCAACATATAAATAGCGACTGGCAATGTGGTTGCGGTGTAGACTATCAATAGACCAAAGATTGAGTTTCTTAATCCCAGTTGACTAAACACAGTATATAAAGGGATCACTAAAACAATAGCTGGAAACATGTAAATAATTAAAATCGAGGTTGATAAAAAGTTTTTGCCAAAAAAATTTAATCTAGCTACTGCATAAGCTGCTGGTATTGCAAATAATAGTGTTACAATAACAGTGCCTATTGAAACAGCTGAGCTTATTAAAATATATCTGACAAAATTATAAGTTTCAAAGATTACAAAATAAGATTTAAATAACTCAGTTAAGCTTTTTGTAAAATCTAAACTAAAGTCTAAAGGATTAACTAATAAAGCTATTTGAGTTTTAAAACTTGTAACCAACATAATGTAAAACGGAAATAAGATTACAAATGCAAAGAAAACAATGCCAAATAAAGTGATAAAATCAAAAATAATTTTTTCAGATATAAAATCTTCCTTTAGAGATTGGATACTGTATTTCTTGAGTTTGTTGGTAAAAAATAAAGTGATTAAGAAAACTCCAAGAATATACCAGTATGGAGATGCTTCATTTAAGTAAAAATATAAAATTGAAAATATAAATGATAATGAAAAAATCTTTATTAAGTGATTAATCTTATTACCAATTAAGACAAATGCTAAAGATAATAGAATACCAATCAAAAAAATAGGAGTGACGTTTAGATTGGTAAAACTTAAACCTTGCAGTGTAGCCATGATTTTCCAAATTGACAAAATACATGTCAGAAAAAAAGATGAAATGACCAAAAAAATTGTAAGAGATTTAAGCCTCATTAGCCCTCTTTCCAATTAATCTGAAATAAATAATCATAAAACTTAGAAGTAACATGACAATAACTATTGAAACAGCAGAGCCCATACCAATATCTGATACCGCAAAGCCTTGTTGATAAACATTGATAGGTAAAGTTCTTGTACCTGATGCCCCACCCGTTAATAAAAAAATATCTTCAAATTTATTAAAGTTCCAAATAAACCTAATCATGAATAAAATTGAGATGATGGCTGTAATTTGAGGCAGTGTAATATGGATAAATTTTTGAATTGGACTTGCTCCATCCACCTCCGCTGCTTCATACAAACTTTGTGGTATTGCTTGTAATCTTGCTAAAATAAAAAGAAAAGCGAGTGGGAAATAGCGCCAAATTTCAAAAAAGATAACTGTCGTTAAAGCCAACCTTAATTTAAATTCAAATCCTAAAATACTCATTGTTATGTATTTTTGGCCTAATAAATTTATTGGTTGTTCAATAATATTAAAATTCACTAATAATGCATTTAAAGTTCCACCATTAGGATCCAATAATAAAGTCCAAGTATAAGCTAAAGCAACTACAGGGCCTACATAAGGAAAAAGTAAAATACCTCGCATATAGGTTCGACCTTGAATGTTTTGATTAACTAATTGTGCTGCCAAAATTCCAAAGATAATTGCACCTACTGTGCCAAAAAAAGTGAAGTAAAATGTTGTTAAAAGTAATTCAACAAAATTATTTTCATAAAAAACTTTTTTAAAATTTTCTAAAGTAAAATTTGTAGTCAGTAGTGGATTATCTGCTTTCCCACTTAAAATTGGTTTTTGAGATTTAATTATTTTTTTGTCAATTATTTCACCATTGTTACTCTGAATAATTATCTCAAAATTTTCTCTATATTTTGCCTGCCAATTGCCAAAATTACAAACAACTTTTTTAGATTGAAAATTACATCTTGGATCAAGATTAATTGGTGAAACATTTGTAGGAAGTTTATCTTGAAACTGAACATTTCTTATTTCTTGAATTAAGGAACTATTTCGTAATTTATAGATAATTTTTAATTCTGATTTATTTTCTGAAATTGATTTGACAATTTTCTTTGCTCTAGGTTCTGGAATTCTAATATCTTTTAATTCGATGTCTTTGAAACTAATCCAAACATTTGCAAATATAGGAAATAATACAATAGCAAAAACTAACAGGACTGCAGGTAAAACTAAAGTGTAAGCAGTTCTTTTTTCTAATTTTGATAATGAATCACTCATAATAAAAAGCGGATAATAAAATATTATCCGCTCTTTATAAATTTATTATTTAAAACTTAGCTAATTCAGCGTTAATTTTCTTAACTGCTTCATCAACTGAGATTTGATCATCAATATATTCTCTTGTGATTCTGTTCAAGAATTGAGAATTAATGATTTTTGATGCTCGAGATAGTTCACCTTCTTTAACACCCCATCTGTTTGCAGTATCTAGACCTGCAACGATGTTATCAATAACATCTGCAGAATAAAGATCAGTTAAAGGAGCTTTTCTATCAACACCTACTGGTAATTTACTCCAAGCTTTAGTGTAAGCACTAGGATCACTCTTATTTCCTCTTCTTACTGGAAATTTTCCCTCTGGAGCAATTCCTAATGTAGCCGTATATCCTTCACTCATAGAGTACTCTATGAATTTTTTAGCTTCATCAGTGTCTGCATCCGCAGTTATTCCAAAGTATCTTACATCGGCCCAAGCAGCTCCTTTTCTATTGTTAGGTCCACTAAAATTTGTAATGAAACCTGTTTTAGAAGCTAACTCTGATGATGTTGGATCACTGTTTATTGTTGGTGGAGCTGAGTCTCTTAAGCCTGCTAGCTCATCCATAATAAATGGCGACCAAATAATCATTGGTGTTTTGCCAGCAAAGTATAAAGCTCTTGATTGTTTCCAGAATAATTCTCCTGGAGGACTTGCTTTAGCGATTACTTTATAAAATTCTAAAGAATTCTTTAAAGCTTTCCCTTGCTTTTTAGTTCCACCTTTTTTAACAAAATTAACTCCATTAGCTAAAAGTACATGCTCAAGCACTTGGCTCATAAAGTTTTCATCTGTTTTAGTAGCAGCAACAAAGCCAAACATATCATTACTTGATAATGCGTTAACTGCTTTAACTATGTTTGCATATGAAGTTGGTGGCTCTAAACCAGCTGCAGCAAATAGATCTTTTCTATAAACAACCATTTGTGTCCAGCCATCAACTGGTACAGCTGCAATTTTTCCACCCTTCTTAGCCATATTTAATGCACCCGGCGCAAATGTTTTCTTACCTAACGATTTAACTACAGCGTTATTTGCATCCACATCTAAGATACCTGCTTCTGCCCATGGTAAAACATATTGTAGAGTGTGATAAATTACATCTGGCAGATCTCCCGCTGCTGCAGCTGCAGTAGCTCTTGTGCCAAGATCTTTCTCTTCAATAGGAATGACTTCAACTTTGATGCCTGTTTTAGCTTCAAAAGCTTTTGCCATCTCCTCTTGTTTTGCCATTCTTGCTGGTTGGACCTCTGTAGTCCAAAATTTAATATCTGCAAAACTAGTGTTAGAAATTAGAAATACTAGAGCAAATATATTAATTATGATTTTTCTAATCATACGTTCCCCCCTCTTATAATGTTCCTCTCTGATATTTAATTTTATCTGATGCACGCGATTTTTTCATTGCGATAAATCTAGCAGTGTAATAAATTTTTAACAACACCAATGATTAGTCAAAATCCTTTTAAATCTCACAAATGTCAAAAATTATTATTAAAAATTTAGAGAAATCTTTTGGTAATAATAAAGTCATTGATAATTTTAACATAGATATAAAAGATCAAGAATTTATTGTATTAGTAGGTCCGTCTGGTTGTGGAAAATCAACTTTATTAAGGATGATATCTGGACTAGAAAGTATTGACGAGGGAGAAATTTTTTTAGACGGTAAATTAATTAATAATTTAATTCCCTCTAAACGTAAAATCGCAATGGTATTTCAATCCTACGCTTTATATCCGCACATGAATGTTTTCGAAAATATATCTTTTGGATTAAAGATGGAAAAAATTTCAAAAGATGAGATTAACAAAAAAGTAAATCAAGCAGCCAATATACTTCAAATTCAAGATTTACTTGAGAGAAAACCAAAACAGCTTTCTGGAGGTCAAAAACAAAGGGTTGCGATTGGTAGAGCGATAACAAGAAGCCCTAAAGTTTTTTTATTTGATGAGCCCTTATCTAATCTTGATGCAGCTTTAAGATCAGAAATGAGAGTTGAAATATCTAAACTTCATAAAAAAATCAATTCGAACATGATTTATGTGACTCACGACCAAGTGGAAGCAATGACATTAGCTGATAGAATAGTGGTCTTAAATAAAGGAATTGTTGAACAATTTGGAACGCCTAATGATATTTATAAAAATCCAAATAATATTTTTGTAGCTGAATTTATTGGATCTCCAAAAATGAACATTCTAAAAGTTGAAAAAGAACAAATTATTAATTCAAACACTTTAAACTTATTCAATAATAATATTAATTTTAGTAATCATATTTTTAAAGATGAAATTTATCTTGGCATCAGACCTGAAGATATAAGTCTTAGAGATAATCATGAAATTAAATTAGAAGTGAAAATAGAACATACAGAGAATTTAGGATTTGAAAAAATTATTCATACAAAAATTTCTGATAATGAGATCGTAATTAAATCTTCAGAAAATGTGAACAAACACTCCCTAAAAATTTCTTTCGCAAAAGATAAAGTGTTATTTTTTGACAAATCTAAAAATAGGATGAGATAGATCCGTTGAGAAAAAAATTTTCACTTATTATTTTTACTGATCTTGATGGCTCGCTATTACATAGGGAAACCTTTAAATTTGATTCAATTAAAGATTACATCAAAAATCTTGTTGAAAGTGGAATAATCATAATCCCAAATTCTAGTAAAACTGAAAAAGAAATAGATAAATTCAATGAAGAACTAGGTATTAAACTTCCATATATCTCAGAGAATGGATCCTCGATACATGGATTAAATTTAATTAATTCTAATTTTCCTAATAAAATTATTCTTAGCAGAGAAAAAGAGGAATTATTAAAAGTATTTGAGTCAAAAGTACCAGAAAATATAATAAATAAATGTCTCTTAATTTCAAAACTAGACAAAAAAAAACAGGAAAAAATATTTGGCCAGAAAGATAAAAAACTTAAAGATGTTTTAGATA
>CACJLN010000017.1 GCA_902594255.1 uncultured Pelagibacteraceae bacterium | reverse complement strand
GAAAAAAGAAGAATTAAGATAGAAAAAATTGAAAAAGAAAGAAGGGAAAAAATAGAAGAGGCAAAAAGAAAAAAAGACAAGGAAATTTTAAGATTAAAGTTGAAAGAACAAACACTTAAAGAAGAAGAAAGATTAGAAAGACAAAGGATTAAAGACATAAAATTATTTTTAAGAAAAGAACAAGCACTTTTGAGGATAGAACAAGCAGAAAAACAAAAACAATTTTTAAAACAATTAAGATTAGATAAACAAATTGAAAAATTTAGAATAAGAGAGGTCAAGGAATTAGAAAAACTTGAGAAAATTTCGTTAAAAGAAAAAAGAGAAGATTATTCTGGATTACAAGAGAGAATTGACAAACTTAAAGAAAAATACAGATTACTGCGGGATCAAAAAATCAAAGAGAGAGTTGAAGCGCTAGGAGTCAAACTTCAAGGTGACGAAGATAGAGAAACTTTATTAGAAAAAGAAAAGGAATATACTTTAGCGAGACAAAAAATTGAATTTGCACTTGAAAGTTTTTATAGAAGTGCAAGCAGTTTAGTATTTCAACTAAATAAAAGACATATTACACGAGATATGTCAATTTTTCGATGTATAGATAGAAGATTTGAAACTGGAGAAGTTTTTATAAAATGGGACGAGTCATCAGATGATGAATGGTTACTACTGATTTATATTAAAAATAATTCTCCGGATGAGGGAATTGTCATAGAAGATAAAACAAATCCAGAAAAAAATCTTTCCCACGAGTTTAGAAATGTGGATATTTTTAAAGCCTCAGACACTATGGTAGATTCTTTAACACAACTTATTGCTAGAAAAAGAGCCAAAAATAATAATTAAATAATAAGATTTAATTAGGTATTATATCTTATGATTTTAGGGTCCATTTTTTTTGTAATTTTATATTTAGTCTTTAGATACATCATAGCTTGGATAACTTATTTAAATAACTTAGATCCAAGACTTGGTGATAGTACATGGAGATTTACTTATGATTATCCTGTCATCGGAGAAAGAGATGTGTCAGATTTAGATGATAAAGATTTTGTGAGACTTAGAAGAAAAAAAAATAATATTGTATTATTAATGTATTCTATAGTTTTAGTAATGTTTATAGCCTCTATGTCTTTATTAAGTAAATTTTTATTATTTTTCTTTAGTTAGTCTTTTTCAATTGTTTTCTATTCTTAATATAAAGTAAAAAAGCTACTATTTCATATACTACAGAAAATATATTGAAAATTATTGGTAACTTAAAAAAATTATAAAGAAATCTATATTTTGGCATTTTTTTCCATAACAATAAAAATGCTTTTGCGCCTCCTAAAACATTATCACCATCTTTTACATGAAGTCTTCTTAAAAGCTGTTTGCTATCTTTAGAGGTTTCTTTTTCGGCTAACTCATTGTTTGTAATATCAACCCAATTAATTTCGTTTATTTTTTCTTTTTTATAAAGATCAATTTCAGCCTTACAAATTTTACAAGAATTGTTAAAATAAACTTTCATAATTATAGAATTTAATACTGATTTGTCTTATAAATGTACATGCGTAAAATACTCTAGTTGAAAATTCTATGAAACAATCTATTTAATGTACTTTATGAGTAATTTCTTCGAAAAATCTGACCTATCTAGAAAAGAGGCTGAAAGTATTATTTCAGACACTTTGCGAAAATGTGATGATGGTGAATTATATTTAGAAAATTCGAAATCTGAATCAATATTATTAGACGATAACAAAATCAAAAATTCAAATTATAATTCAGATTTAGGATTTGGTTTTAGAGCTATATCTGATGAAGTAGTGGCTTATTCTCACTCTAATGAAATTTCCAAGAACTCTTTAAAACAATCTTCAGAAAATTTAAAGTCTACATTAAAATCTGCCAAAGGTACTTATAATCATGAAATTCCTAAATCAAATAAAAAGTATTATGACAATATTAATCCGATTGAGCAAAAATCTCTTAATGAAAAAATTAAAATATTGAATGATGTAAATGATTATTTACGATCTAAAGGTGACAAAGTTAAACAAGTTACAGCTAATTTTTTGGGAGAGCAAAAGTCTGTTGAAATAATTAGATGTGGTGGAGAGACTTTGTCAGATGTTCGACCCTTGATAAGATTTAACGTGTCAGTTATGCTTGAGAAAAATGGAAGAAAAGAAACAGGCGTATACGGTGTTGGTGGAAGACAATCTTACGACTCATATTTAAAAGATGAAAATTGGAAGAATGTTTGTGATGAGGCTTTAAGAATAGCATCAGTGAATTTGGAGAGTAAACCTGCGCCAGCAGGTGAAATGAAGGTTGTTCTAGGACCTGGATGGCCAGCAATATTAATTCATGAGGCTGTTGGTCATGGTTTAGAGGGAGATTTTAATAGAAAGAAAACTTCAGCATTTCATAATCTAATGGGCCAAAAAGTTGCAAGTGAAGGAGTTACAATTATTGATGATGGTACCATTGATAATAGAAGAGGTAGTCTTACTATTGACGATGAGGGAACACCAACAGAAAAAACGGTTTTAATTGAAAATGGAATTTTAAAAAATTTTATGCAAGACAGATTAAACGCACGTTTGATGAAAACAAGATCTACTGGAAGTGGAAGAAGAGAAAACTATAGACATATAGTTCTACCAAGAATGAGAAATACGATGATGTTAAGCGGTAAGCAGACTCAAGAAGAAATGATTAAAGCTGTCGACAAAGGTATTTTCGCAGTTAGTTTTGGTGGTGGACAAGTTGATATTACATCTGGAAAATTTGTATTTAATTGCACTGAAGCTTATGAAATTGTTGACGGTAAAATTGGATCGCCAATTAAAGGTGCAACGTTAATTGGTGATGGTCCCTCAATTTTAAAAGAAGTTTCCATGGTAGGAAATGATATGATGATGGACCCTGGTATTGGGACATGTGGTAAGGCAGGTCAGGGTGTGCCTGTAGGTGTTGCACAACCATCAATATTAATCGATAAGATGACTGTGGGTGGTACAAAACTTTAAATGGTTAAAGATCAAGAATTTTTAGAGAAAAAAGCATCATATTGTTTAGGCTTAGCCAAGAAATTAGGTGCAACAGACTCAAGTGTTGTTGTAAAAAATTCAGTTTCTGAAACTGTTAATTTTAGAAATAGTAAATTAGATGAGTCTAATAGGTCAGATGATCTAGGCATAAGTATCACGACTTATATTGGTAAAAAAAAATCATCAATATCATCCTCTAATTTGCTTAATGATAATTTGAATATTTTGATAGAAAAATGTGTCGAAACTACAAAAAATACTCCTGAGGATGAATTCAATTCCTTACCAGACAAAGATTTATTAGCAAAAGAAGCTAGAGATTTAGATCTTTATGATGATAGTCATATAGCGAATGATCAAAAAATAGATTATTTAAAAAAATTAGAGGCCGCTGCTTCAAACGATAAAAAAATCGTCAATACTGAATCTAGTTTTACTCAAAATAAATCTAATTTTGTTTTAGCTAATAGCGAAGGTTTTTGTGATGGTTACAAAACATCCTCATTTACAGCATCGAGTGTAACAGTTGCAAAAGATGAAAAAAGCATGGAAAGAGATTACGAATATTCTAGCAAATGTTTTCTTAAAGATCTAGATGATGCAGAGGAATTAGGAAATCTAGCTGCTAATCAAACTATTAGAAAATTAAATCCAAAAAAAATTGGGAGTGAAAAAATTGCTATAATTTTTGATAAAAGAATAGCTAAGGGAATATTAAGTACTTTTGCAAGCGCTATTTCTTCATCAGCAATATCAAGAGGAACTTCTTTTCTAAAAGATAAAATTAATCAAAAAATATTCTCAGATAAAATTAATGTATTTGACAAACCTGATATGCTCAAAGGATTAGGCTCAAGAAATTTTGATACTGAAGGGGTAAAGACTGACACACTTAAACTAGTGGATGAAGGAATTTTAAAACATTATTTGATTGATACGTACAATGGAAAAAAATTAAATCTTAAATCTAATGGAAGATGTGGAGGAACTAGTAATCTTTATTTTGAAAGTGGAAATACTAGTTTTAAAGATTTACTGAATTCAGATTCAAAAAGTCTCTATATTACTGAAACTATAGGACACGGGAGTAATATAGTGACCGGAGATTATTCAGTTGGAGCAACAGGGTTTTTGGTTGAAAATGGTGAGTTTAAATATCCAATAAATGAAATTACCATAGCAGGTAATTTTAAAGATATGTTTCAAAATATCACCTTAGCAAATGATTTGGAGTTTAAATATCCAACTAACTCACCAACCATTTTAATAGAGGGAATGGTTGTTGCTGGTAAATGAGCGAATTTTGTATAATTGGCTCTGGTATATCTGGATCCACAATTGCAAATCTTCTAAATAAAAAATATTCAGTAATTCTTTTCGACAAAGCAAGAGGCCCAGGTGGTCGTGCATCTTTTAAACGAATAAAAGGTAAAATGGGTTTTGATCATGGCACCCAATATATTTCACCAAAAACTGAAGAATTTAAAAAATTTACTAAAAATTTAATAAAAAAAAAAATTTTAAAGGTATGGAATGGCAAACACGTTTTTCTTAATTCAAAAAAAAAAGAGGATAAAAAACATCTAAAAATAATTGGCAAAAATGGGAACAATGATATTAGTAAATATTTGCTTAAGAAAATTAATTGCAACTACCATAGTGAATTAAAAAAAATCTATTATAAAAATCAACTCTGGTATTTGTTATTTGACGATGGAAAATTGAGATCTTTTAAAAACTTAATTTTGACGTGTCCTTTCCCACAATTAAAAAACTTTCTAAGAAATTTATAAATAATTCTTTTTTAAGTAAATCTATAAAAATGGATGCAAATATTACTACTATGATTGCTATAAAAAAAAGTAAGAATTCAAATAGCAGCTATCTTTTTGATGATCCAATTCTTGGGTGGGCTGGAAATGAAAACTCAAAAAAAAGATTTAAATCAAAATATGATTTATGGACTCTTCAAAGTACATTTAAATGGGCAAATAAAAAGATTAATAAAAACAAGAATAACAAAAAAGAAAATTCAAAAATTATGATTGATAAATTTTTTAAACTTTCAAATATCAAAAAAACAAAAATTTATTATTCACTTAACCACGGTTGGAGATACTCTTCAAATTCGAGACCATTTAAAGTTAAAAGTTATTGGGATCCTAGGAAAAGATTGGGTGTTTGTGCTGATTGGTTTGTAGGACCTAGATTAGAATCAGGATGGATAAGTGCACATGATTTATTTAAAAAAATCCTAAGATAAATTAATTAAAATTTTTTAATCTATATTCCCAGTTACCCATTCTTGAATAAGATACTTTTAATATCATTAAATTTTTACGATCATACCAAATTTCAAAATCTAATCTTTTATTTTTCGGTATATTCATGTCTTTAGATTTTAGCGTAAAATGATCAACATCATAAACTTTTCCATAAAGGTCTATTTTTTCTTTACCTAAAAAAGTTACTACTTGATCCTTAATACTCCCTGAGATTGGACTTATTTGAGAACTTGCCTGTAAAACTTTGTGATTCCACCAACTTCCAATCACGTTATCAGCTGAGGCTTCTCCATCATATGAAGAGCCTTTAATGTCAAATTTTTTATTTTCTTGATTAAATGTTAAATTAACAAACTTCTTTTTGTCATTTTGTAAAGTTTTAGAATTGTAAGAAACTAATTGATCTTTGAGATATTTTTCCTCACTATAACCCTTAACTTGGAAAACTGTTGCGCCGAAAAGTTTAACTACAAATTTAATTTGATTAGTAACAATAGTTTCTGCCCCATTTCTATTGAAAAAATAATGATTATAACCAATAAGCTCACCATTTCGAAAAATCTCCATCTCAATTTTGTTGTATTTTATGTAATGTCCAATATGAGCTATTAAATTTGTTGGATAAATCAGGATAAATAAAATGACTATAATTTTTTTCATTTTATAAATAGTTTAATAGAAATTTTTAACAATAGAAATAACTTATTAAAATGTTTTTAAAAATTAAGAAAATACCAAGGGTCAATTGGAGTTCCGATAAGCCTTATAATTTTAAACCAAAATTCTCTACATTCTTTTTTTTGTGTTTTGGTTTGATGTTATTTGGTATTGGAGAAGGCTTACTAATTGTATCTTTTACAGGTGCTTCTCCATGGAGTGTTTTAGCACAAGGTATTTCTTTAAATGTTAACTTGAGTATAGGAGTAATAACATTTTTGATTAGTCTTGCAGTTTTAATTTTGTGGATACCGCTTGGTCAAAAACCAGGAATGGGTACAATATTTAATGCAATCATTATTGCATTGATGATTGATCTTTGTATAAAATTTGTT
This sequence comes from uncultured Pelagibacteraceae bacterium, assembly GCA_902594255.1. GTDB lineage: Bacteria > Pseudomonadota > Alphaproteobacteria > Pelagibacterales > Pelagibacteraceae > Pelagibacter. The sequence continues at coordinate 6,146 of CACJLN010000017.1, read as the reverse complement.
CCAACACCATCTGACTACTTATATCAATTAATTTTAGCAATAATTTCAGTAATCACAGTTGGGATTGGTGGAGGTATTTATTTAGTATCTAATCTTGGAGCGGGACCAAGAGATGGTTTAATGATTGGCCTCCAAAAAAAAACAAATTTACCAGTCGCTGCTGTAAGAGCATTTTTAGAGATCTCTGTTGTAAGCATTGGATGGTACTTAGGTGGAACTGTAGGGGTAGGTACCTTATTATTCGCTTTTGGAATTGGTCCTTGTGTTGCTTTAGGTTTGTATTTAGTTGATAATATTTTCAATTAGGCTGCAGCGCCTGATTTTTCACTTCTTTTTCTTTCATGTGGATCGAGAATTGCTTTTCTTAATCTACAAGAATCTGGGGTGATTTCTAAAGCCTCATCAGCATTTAGCATACTTAATTGTTCAGCGATGGACATTTTTCTTACAGGAGTAAGAACAACATTTTCGTCTGTGCCTTGTGTTCTCATATTAGTTAATTTTTTACCCTTCATGACGTTAATAATCATATCTCCAGGCTTAGGAGATAAGCCCACAATCATCCCTGGATAAACAGGATCATTATGAGTCACAAACATCTCACCTCTAGCCTGTAAATTAAATATTGCAAATGCAACTGCTTTACCTTGTTCCATTGAAATAAGGGCACCATTTCTCCTACCCTCCATTTGACCCTCAAATGGTCCATATGAATGAAAAATTCTGTTAATTACACCATTACCTTTTGTGAGTGTTAAAAACCGACTTGTGTATCCCATCAAACCTCTTGTTGGTGCATGAAAGATTAATCTTTTTTTATTTTTACCAGTATCTTTTAACTCTATTAATTTGCCTTTTCTTCTATTCATTGAGTCAATAATTTTTGATGAATATTCCTCATCCAGATCCATAGTTATTTCTTCTATTGGCTCAAGTTTGTTGCCATTTTCATCTTTTTTGTAGATAACTTTAGGGGGACTTACAGTCATTTCAAAACCTTCTCTTCTCATTTGAGTGAGTAAAATTTCTAACATTAATTCACCCCGCCCACTTACAACAAAAGAGTCGTTACCCTCATTTTCTGTAAAAGTAATTCCAACATTATTCTGTGCCTCTTGAATCAACCTATCTCTTATCTGAGTGCTTGTAAGTTTTTTGCCCTCAGTTCCTGCAAGAGGAGATGTATTTACAGTAATGGTAATGGACATTGTTGGTGGATCGATTGGAGTAGCTTTAATAGGATTATTCACCTCAAGATCACAAATTGTATCAGCAACGTTAGCGTTTTCTAAACCTGCGATTACAACAATATCCCCCGCCTCACCAACTTCAATTGGAACCTTTTTAGTTCCCTCGTACCTAAAAATTTTGGTTAATCTACCTTCATCAACTTTTTGACCTTTTAAGTTGATCGCCTTAATTGCTTGATTAGCTTTAGCAGTTCCCTGAGAAATTCTACCTACTAAACTCCTCCCTAAAAAATTGTCTGCATAAAGAAGAGTAGATAACATTGCGAAAGGTTTTGACTTATCTAATTCTGCAGGCTTAACATGCTCTATAATTTTGTCTAAAAGTGGATTAAGACTTTTTCTCGGACCATCAATTTCTAAATCGGCCCATCCAGATCTCCCACTTGCGTATAAAACTGGGAAATCTAGTTGTTCCTCATTGGCGTCTAAACTAACAAATAAGTCAAAAGTTTCATTTAAAACTTCATCAGCTCTTTGATCTGATTTATCAAGTTTGTTGATTACAACAATTGGTTTTAAACCTTGTTTTAATACTTTTGCTAAGACAAATTTTGTTTGGGGCATTACACCCTCAGCAGAGTCTATGAGTAATAAAGCTCCATCTGCCATACTAAGCACTCTTTCAACTTCAGCAGCAAAATCTCTATGGCCCGGAGTATCAATAATGTTTATTCTTGAGTTTTTCCAATTAATTGATGCAGGTTTAGCTAAAATTGTTATTCCTCTCTCTTTCTCCAATTCTCCTGAGTCCATTAATCTCTCGTCTATAACCTCATTTTCCCTAAAGGACCCACTTTGTTTCATAAGATTATCGATTAGAGTTGTCTTACCATGGTCTACATGTGCAATAATGGTGATGTTTCGAATAATATTATTCATAAATTGAGGTTCTTATACATATTTAATTACTTTTGGAAACTTAAAAAAACTCCCACTATGCTCAAAAAATTCAGGTATTTTTTATTTAATTTGTATTTTTTCGCTTCTCACGTTTAAGTTTTCTTTTTTCTTTAAAACTTAATTTGGGTTTTTTTTTAACACTCGAGTCTTTGAATGATTTACCACTGTATCTTTTTGACATAATATGATTATACAAATTTAAACACAAATATTAAGTTAAATTGAAAAAAATTTTTGTTCATTTAGGTGGCGGAGCAGGAGACCTGGACCCTAGATCAAATTATAGATGTGGTTTTACTGAACTAATTAAAAAAAAAATTACCATAGAAGATAGAGCCTTTATAATCGAAGCTAATCCAAAAAATATAAATAAATTGAGAGAATGTTATAAAAATTTTAAAAATATTGAAATTTTAAATCTTGCAATAAATCATAACGACACAAATTTATGTGAATTTTTTTTTACAAAAGATGATGCGCCCCATTATCATGTTTGTTCTTTGGATATAAATCATGTTAAAAAATATTATCCCAATTCAGTAATTGAAAGCTTTAAAGTAAAAGGTTTGAAAATTAACGAATTTTTTTCAAAATATGTAGGTGAAAAAATTGATTATTTAAGCATAGATCTTGAAGGTATAGATTATGAAGTAATGATGGAAATTGATCTCTCAAAATTTCAAATAGAAAATATTTCAATTGAACATCTTCATCTGAATAGATCTCAAAAAAAGAATATGGTGAATCACTTAAATAAAAATGGGTATTCTTATTTTGGTAATGGGTATGATCATAAAAATTTTGATTATTTATTTAAGAAAGAAAAAATAATATGGAATAGATTTTTGTCTAATTTTCTTTGGCTAGTCAGTCATAAAAAAGTTAAGTATTTTAACAAATTTTTTTTAAAAGGCTCTGAATAAAAAAAAGGGCAGTAAAAACTGCCCTTTTCAAATTTTTGTTTGAGTAACTTTGGGATTACATTCCCATGCCACCCATACCACCCATACCACCCATGCCACCCATGCCACCAGGCATTGCGGGTGCACCAGCATCTTTTTCCTCAGGTTTATCAGCTATCATTGCTTCAGTAGTAACTAGCAACCCAGAAATTGAGGCTGCATCTTGAAGAGCAGTTCTTACAACTTTTACTGGATCAATAATACCTTTAGCAAACATGTCACAATATTCTTCATTCTGTGCGTCATAACCATGAGTTTTTTTATTCTGTTCTAATAATTTACCAACTACAACTGAACCATCAACTCCAGCATTTTTTGTAATTTGTCGTATAGGAGACTCCAAAGCTCTTCTGACTAAATCTACACCAGCTTTTTGGTCTTCTCCTTTTGCTTTTACTTTGTCAAGTTCTTGAGCTGCATACAGTAATGCACAACCACCGCCTGTTACAATACCTTCCTCAACAGCAGCTCTTGTTGCATTTAAAGCATCTTCTACTCTGTCTTTTCTCTCTTTTACTTCAACTTCTGTTGCTCCACCTACTTTAATTACTGCAACACCACCAGCTAATTTTGCTAATCTTTCTTGCAGTTTTTCTTTGTCGTAGTCAGAGGTTGTTTCATCAATTTGTTGTTTGATTGAAGAACATCTAGCTTCTATATCTGATTTTTTACCAGAACCATTTACTATAGTGCTGTTATCTTTATCAACTTTAATTTTTTTACATGAACCAAGATCATCAAGTTTGACATTTTCGAGTTTAATGCCTAGGTCTTCAGAAATAACTGAACCACCAGTAAGAATTGCTATGTCTTCAAGCATAGCTTTTCTCCGATCCCCAAATCCTGGGGCTTTTACAGCTACGACTTTTAGACCACCTCTTAATTTATTAACCACTAAAGTAGCTAACGCTTCACCCTCAACATCTTCAGAAATAATCATTAATGGCCTCCCAGCTTGAACAACTGCCTCTAAAAGAGGAACCATAGGCTGTAAGTTTGTTAATTTTTTTTCGTGCAATAGAATAAAAGGATTTTCTAATTCAGTTGTCATTTTATCACTATTCGTAATAAAGTATGGAGATAAATATCCTCTATCAAACTGCATACCTTCAACAACGTCTAATTCTGTTTCAATTCCTTTATTTTCTTCAACTGTTATAACACCTTCGTTACCAACTTTTTGCATTGCTTTCGAAATCATAATACCAATTTCTTTATCACCATTAGCAGAAATTGTTCCAACTTGTGCAATCTCATCACTATCTTTTACTTTTTTAGCTGATGATACTAGATTTTGTTTAACTACGTCTACTGCCGCATCAATTCCTCTTTTAACATCCATAGGGTTCATACCTGCAGTAACATATTTTACACCTTCTTTTACAATAGCTTGTGCGAGAATAGTCGCTGTGGTTGTACCATCACCAGCTTCGTCATTTGTTTTACTAGCAACTTCTTTAACCATTTGGGCACCCATGTTTTCAAATTTATCTTCGAGATCAATTTCTTTAGCAACAGAAACACCATCCTTTGTAATTCTTGGAGCACCATAAGACTTATCCATAACTACGTTTCTTCCTTTTGGTCCAAGAGTGACTTTAACTGTGTCAGCAAGGATATTTACTCCTCTAATCATTGCTGCTCTTGCTTCCGCATCAAATTTAACTATTTTCGCCATTTTATTTTCTCCTTTAAAAATTAAATTATTTGCTTGAAATACCCATAATGTCTGACTCTTTCATTATGCTGTATTCCTTGCCATCAATTTTGACTTCAGTTCCCGACCATTTACCAAACAAAACTTTATCTCCAACTTTTACATCCATAGGTATCGTTTTGCCTTCTTCAGTTTTTGCACCACCACCAACAGCAACTACTTTGCCTTCTTGAGGTTTTTCCTGTGCTGTATCAGGTATGATTATTCCACCAGCGGTTTTTTCGCTACTATCTAAAACTTCAATTAACACTCTATCGTGTAACGGTCTAAATTTCATAAATTCTCCTTATTATTATGATCCTCATATAGAGATTGGCCTTACTATTTCAAGATATAGTTAAAAATTAGTTAGTTAAAAAACAAAGGAATTTGTGGGTTTTATGGTTTATAGATTAATTTCATGACTAAAAATTTAGATAATGAAGGTCTTAGTTCTATAGCAGACAATTATCAGCTATTTTATGTTGACTTATGGGGGGTGGTTCATAATGGGGTTACTCTACACCTTGAAGCGATAAAAGCTCTCAAAGAAATCAATAAAAAAGGAAAGGACTATATTTTACTCACGAATGCACCAAGACCTAATCATGTAGTTAAATCTTTTTTAAAAAACCTAGGCATGGAGCAAGAAATTAGAGACCATGTTTTTACCTCTGGTGAGGCAGCTCTCATTTATTTAAATAAAAATTTAATTAATAAATCTTTCTTTCACGTGGGTCCACCAAGAGATTTTGATTTATTTAAAGACTTTAAAGAAATGAAATTAAATAATATAGAAAAAAGCGAATATATTTTATGCACTGGATTGTTTGATGATCACAATGAGGACTTAAATTATTATAAAAATTTGTTCGAAAAAAATATAAAAAAAAAAATGATTTGTACAAATCCTGATTTAATTGTTGATAGAGGAAATACAAGAGAATTTTGTGCTGGTTCTGTTGCAATGATTTTTGAAAAGATGGGTGGAGAAGTTGTTTATTTTGGAAAACCTTATCCTGAAGTTTATCATCAATCTATTGATAACAAAAATAAAAAAATTCTTTCCATAGGTGATAATTTAAACACTGACATAAAAGGAGCAAACCTTTTAAATTATGATTCTTTGATAATATCCAATGGAATTCATAAGAATGAAATTAAAGAAAAAGGAATTGAAAAAGTTGCAAAATCTTACGAAGCAATTTGTAATTATATTCAATCAGAATTGAAATGGTGAAATCAAAGGAAATATATAAAAATTTTAATATCAATCCAAGATATAAAGGATCAATAATATTAATTGGAAATTTTGATGGAGTTCACAAAGGACATCAA
>CACJLN010000016.1 GCA_902594255.1 uncultured Pelagibacteraceae bacterium | reverse complement strand
GAAAAAGAAAAAAAAGAAATTTCTAAATCAAAAGATGAGTCTCTTTTTGCTAAATCAAAAGAAATTTCTTCTTCTATAGAAAAAATTAATAATCAGCAAATTGTTATTAAAGCTGATTTGGAAAAAATTTTATCTAGCATTCCTAATGTTCCTCATTTAGATGTTCCTGTTGGAAAAGACGAAAATGATAATATTGAAATAGAAAAAAAAGGTGAAATTCCTAAATTTAATTTTAAACCTAAGTCTCATATTGAATTAGGTGAAAAATTAAACATGCTTGATTTTGATCTTGCAACTAAAACTACTGGTTCAAGATTTGTTTTCGTTAAAGATAAATTAGCTTATCTAGAAAGAGCGATTTCAAATTTTATGTTAGACACTCATATTAATAAAAATGGTTATAAAGAAATTTCTCCTCCATTATTAGCATCTGAAAACACAATGTTTGGTACTGGTCAGCTTCCTAAATTTGAAGAGGATCAGTTTGAAGTAAAACTAGACGAGGGTTCAGATAGAAAGTTTTTAATCCCAACTGCAGAAGTAATTTTAACTAATATGGTAAAAGATAAGATTATTGAACTAAAATCTTTACCAATGAGATTTGTTGCCTCCACTCCTTGTTTTAGAAAAGAGGCGGGCAGTTATGGGAAAGACACCAAAGGTATGATCAGGCAGCATCAATTTTACAAAGTTGAAATGGTAAGTATTGTTGAGCAAAAAAAATGTTTAGAGGAACTTGAGAGAATGACTGATTGTGCAACCGGAATTTTAGATCTTTTAGAATTACCCTATAGAAAAATAATTTTATGTACTGGCGATATGGGTTTTAGTGCTGAAAAAACTTATGATATTGAGATTTGGCTTCCATCAGAAGAAAAATATAGAGAAATTTCATCTTGTTCATCATGCTCAACATTTCAATCTGTAAGGATGAAAGCTAGGTACAAAGATGAAAAAAAAGAAACTCTTTATGCAGGTACTCTAAATGGAAGTGGTTTAGCGGTAGGAAGAACTTTAATTGCTATTATGGAAAATTATCAACAAAAAGATGGTTCAATATCAATTCCAAAAGTACTTAGACCATATATGAACAATTTAGAAAAAATTTCGATCAATTAAAGTTGTTTTAAGGCTTTAGATAGTATAAATAGTCAATTTTAATTAAGGAGTTTTATGGATAGTGCAGGAATAGGTCAATTTATACCGTTAATATTAATTTTCGTAATTTTTTATTTTTTCTTGATAAGACCGCAGCAAAAGAAGGTCAAAGAGCATAAGGCAATGGTAGAGAGCTTAAAAAAGGGTGATAAAGTTGTAACTTCAGGTGGAATTACAGGAATTATAACTAGAGTTATAGATAACGATAAAGTTGAAGTTGAAATTGCTGAAAATGTTACTGTTGAAGTAATCAGAGGGACTGGCATTCAAAGTCTGATGAGTTCTCAAGAAGTAAAGAAATAATTTTTGTTTTTACAAAGTGTTATACTTTTCTAAATTAAGAATAATTTTTATTTCCTTAATATCTTTAATATTTATTTTTTTTGCATCATCTAATTTACTTAAGTTCAGTAATGAAATATTGAATAAAAAAATTAATCTTGGTTTAGATTTACAAGGTGGATCTTATTTATTATTAGAAATTGATAATAGTCCAGTTATTGAACAAAAACTTCAAAATTTATCAATTACTATTAGAAATTATTTTAAAGAAAAAAATATTAGAATTAGGAATATAAAACTTTCAGATCAACAATTATCATTTTCTGTAGATGATGAATTTAAACAAATTATCCTAGACGAGTTTAGTGACGAAGAGAGTGAAATTAATCCTTATTATCAAAGATTTAAATCACACCAATTAGAAATCGAAGAAGATAATAATGTTCTCACTGTAAATTTTTCAAGACAGGGGATTATTGAAATCAAAACTTCATCTCAAGACCAAGCTCTAGAAATAGTTAGAAGAAGAGTAGATGAAATAGGCACTAATGAACCCAATATCCTTAAGCGTGGTAATGATAGAATTTTAGTTGAATTACCAGGTCTTGATGATCCAATGAGAATTAAAGCTCTTCTTGGTAAAACTGCAAATTTAACATTTAGATTTGTAACAAATAATGACGAGGACTCCTTTGGAGCAGAAAAATTAATGTATGAAGATAATTCTGAAGAGGCAATGGTTAGTAAAAGAATAATTCTTAGTGGTGATAACCTTCTTGATGCTCAACCTAGAATGGATAGTGAAAATAATGAGACAGTTGTTTCATTCACTCTTGACAGAGTAGGTGCTAAAAGATTTGGAAAAGCTACATCAACTGGTATAGGAAAACAATTAGCAATTGTTTTAGATGGAAAAATAATCAGTGCCCCAGTAATAAGAGATGTAATTGCTAGTGGATCTGGTCAAATAAGTGGAGGTTTTACTTTTCAATCAGCCACAGATCTTGCTTTATTATTAAGATCTGGAGCTTTACCTGCACCATTAAGTATTATTGAGGAGAGAACTGTGGGTCCAGATTTAGGACAAGACTCAATTAATGCTGGGATCATAGCTTTAATTATTGGATTTGCTCTTGTCATTTTATTTATTTTTGTAAAGTATAAAATATTTGGGTTAATAACAAATGTTGCGTTGATTATTAATTTGTTTTTATTAGTTGGCGTTTTAACAATTTTTGAAGCAACTTTAACTTTACCAGGAATAGCAGGAATAATACTAACAGTTGGTATGGCAGTTGATGCAAATGTTTTAATCTTTGAGAGAATTAAAGAGGAATTAAAAAATGAAAAAAATAATTTAATTGCCTTTGATAGTGGTTATACAAAATCTAGAACCGCAATATTAGATGCAAACATTACGACTTTATTAGCAGCGATAATTCTTTTTTTCATGGGCTCCGGTCCAATAAAAGGGTTTTCACTTACACTAGGTGTTGGTATTTTTACAACTCTTTTTTCAGTTTATTTTATCGCTAGATTATTGACTGTATTGTACGTATCAAAAAATAAAGAAAAAGGTGGCTTAATTTAAGATGATTGCTTTTAATAAATACTATAATCAGTTTAATATATTATCTGTATCTTTAGTTGTTGTTTCTTTATTTTTTTTGATTTTTAAGGGTTTAAATTTTGGAATAGATTTCAAAGGTGGAACACTTATTGAATTAAGATCAAATGATAACAAAATTAATGTATCATCTTTAAGAGATAATCTTAGCCAAATGAATCTAGGTGATGTTTCAGTTAAAAAATTTGGAAACGATACAGATTTTTTAATTAAATTTGAAAATAATGAAAATAAAAATGTAATTGAGGAAATAAAGAAAAATTTAGATAAATCTTTTGGAAATAATTTTAATTTTAGAAGAGTTGAAAATGTCGGACCCAAAGTGAGCGCCGAATTGTTAAGATCTGGAGTAATTGCAATATCTGTTGCCCTAGCACTAATGCTTATTTATATTTGGATTAGATTTGAATGGCAATTTAGTTTAGGAGCTATTCTAGCTTTATTTCATGATGTTATTGTGACTTTAGGACTTTTTTCTTTACTTGGACTAGAGATTAACTTGTCAATTATTGCTGCTGTTTTAACAATTGTTGGTTATTCTATGAACGATACGGTCGTAATATTTGATAGAGTGAGAGAAAATTTAAGAAAGTATGCTGACATTAAAATTTTTGAATTAACAAATATTTCTATTAACGAAACATTATCAAGGACTTTAATTACCTCTATAACAACTTTATTAGCTTTATTATCGATATTTTTTTTTGGTGGTGAAATTTTAAAAGGTTTTTCTTTGGCTATGATTTTTGGTGTTATTTTTGGAACTTATTCATCAATATATATTGCAAACACTGTTTTAGTTAGACTTAATGTATCTCAAAAAACAATTTTAAAAGATAACGAAAAGGATTAATACAAGTTTTGTGCAGCTACCATTGTCAGTAACATTGGTATTGACAACAAAGTATTTGTTCTAGAAAAAAGCATAGCAGTTTTAGCTGACTTTGCTTTTAGATCAGGCTCACACTCAACCATCCCTAAAGCTCTTTTTTGATTTGGCCAAATTACAAACCAAACATTAAAAGCCATTATTAGACCAAGCCACATGCCTATCCCAATTGCCGTATGTTTAGGTATACCTGATCCAACACTTAGTGTCATAGCATCATGTAAATAACCGTTTAGACCGGCTAATATTAATCCAGAAATAACCGTAAAGGCAGCTGCCCACCTAAAATAAAATAATGCTGCTGGTGCAATAACTTTTCCAATAGCTGGTTTCTGCTCATCGGGAATTTTTGCCATATTTGGTATTTGAACAAAATTAAAGTACCATAAAAGGCCAATCCACATGATACCAACTAATACGTGGGTATATCTAGCCAACCAACTCCAGAACAATCTATCGAAAGCAAATCCCTCATTATGAAAAAAAAATCCTACAAAAAGTATAATAGAAATTATTACGGATACATGAACTGTTCTTGAAAGTGATGAAAGTAAACTTGTCATAGTTAAATTATATACTAATTTTATTAAAATAGGTCATAAATTTTAATATAAAAGAGGCTTTAAATATTTGCCAGTATAGCTTTCATGTACTTTACATATCTCCTCTGGTTTTCCCTCAGCAATAATTTTTCCGCCTTTAACACCTCCTTCAGGGCCCATATCAACTATATAATCAGCGGTTTTAATCACATCCAAATTATGCTCTATAACAACTACCGTGTTACCTAAGGCCACAAAAGTATGCAAAATTTCAAGTAACTTCTTAATATCGTGCTGATGAAGACCTGTTGTCGGCTCGTCCAGAATGTACATTGTTCTTCCAGTGGATCTTTTAGATAATTCTTTTGCAAGCTTGATTCTTTGAGCTTCTCCTCCTGATAGAGTTGTGGCTGGTTGTCCTATTTTGATATATCCCAAGCCAACTTTTTTTAGAGTTAACAACTTAGTTTTTATATTTGAAATATTTTCAAAATATTCACATCCCTCGTCAACAGTCATATTTAAAACATCAGCAATACTTTTGTCTTTAAATTTAATTTCTAAAGTTTCTCGGTTATAACGAGTGCCTTTACATTCATCACATTGAATATAAACATCAGGAAGAAAGTGCATTTCATAAGTAATAACACCATCTCCTTCACAAGCCTCACATCTGCCTCCTCTAACGTTAAATGAAAATCTTCCTGGTTTATAACCACGCGTCTTTGACTCTGGTAATCCGGTAAACCAGTCTCTGATTGGTCCAAAAGCACCAGTATAAGTTGCTGGATTTGATCTAGGAGTTCTTCCAATGGGTGATTGATCAATATCTATTATCTTGTCAATTAATTCAGTTCCCTTGAAACCTTTAAAAGGTTTTGGAATTTTTCTAGATTTATTATTATTTAAAGTTAAATTTAGAGCGTTATACAAAGTTTGTAATACAAGTGTAGATTTACCACTTCCAGATACACCGGTAACACAGGTTAAACTTCCTAAAGGTATTTTTAAATTAACATTATCTAAATTATTTCCACTTGCTCCAGTAATTTCTAAAAATCTACCGTTTTTAGCTAAACGTCTTTTAGCAGGGATATTTATTTTAAATTTATTTGAAAGATATTTACCTGTAATACTGTTTTTATTTTGACTTATATCTTGAAATGTCCCCTGAGCAACAACCTCACCTCCTTTATTTCCTGCTTCGGGACCAAGATCAATGATATGATCTGCATTTTCCATTGTTTCAGTGTCATGCTCTACTACAATTACTGTGTTTCCTAAATCTCTCAATCTTTTTAGAGCATTAATAAGTTTAACATTATCTTTTTGGTGCAAACCAATTGATGGTTCATCTAAAACATAAAGTACACCTGTTAATCCAGATCCTATTTGTGAAGCTAATCTTATTCTTTGTGCTTCACCACCAGACAGTGTTCCGGATTCTCTTGAAAGAGTTAAATAATCTAAACCAACATTTAAAAGAAAATTTAGTCTTTCATTAATTTCTTTCAAGATATGTTCAGCTATTTTAAATTGTCTCTTATCAAGCTTATTTTTGAGATTCTCAAACCATTTTGCAGCATCTAATATAGATTTTTCTGTGACTTCACTTATATGCATTCCATCAATTTTTACACAAAGCGCCTCATCTTTTAGTCTATGGCCATTACATCTTTCGCATTTTGTGTCAGACTGATATTGAGCTATTTCTTCTCTTTTCCAATCACTATCAGTTTCAAGATACCTTCTCTCCAAATTATTGATAACGCCCTCAAATGTCTTTTTATGGGAATATTTTTCGTAACCATCATCGTATGTAAATTTAATTTCCTCATCATCTGAACCATATAAGATGATATCTTTAATTTTTTTTGAAAGTTTTGACCATTTATCGTCCATTGAGAAACCATAATGTTTTGATAAAGATGTTAATGTTTGTGCATAATATAAAGTAGTTGTTTTAGCCCACGGTTCTATTGCACCATCAGCGATACTTTTTTTTTCATTTGGAATTACTAAATTTGGATCAACATTGAGTTTTATGCCTATTCCCTCACATTCTTCACAAGCACCAAAAGGACTATTAAAAGAGAAAAGTCTAGGCTCAATTTCTTCAATTGTAAAACCACTTTCAGGACAAGCAAATTTAGTAGAAAATATTAATTTTTCAGTTTTTCTAAATTTTTTCGGCAAGGTTTCATTTTCAAATTCTACAAAAAGCAAACCATTAGCTAGATTAATTGCTGTTTCAATACCTTCAGCTAATCTATTTCCTAAAGACGAATTCAAAACAATTCTATCTACAAGAATTGATATATCATGCTTAATTTTCTTATTTAATTCAGGAACTTTCTCTATATCATAAAGAATTTCGTCAATCTTAATTTTTCTAAAGCCTCTTTTTTTATACCCTAAAATTTCTTTCTTATATTCACCCTTACGTCCTCTAACAATTGGTGCATAAAGATAGATGGTTGATTTTTTTGGTAAGGTTTTAATTTTGTCAACTATTTGTGTTACGGTTTGTGATTCTATTGGTTTACCTGTGAAAGGTGAATAAGGAATTCCTGCTCTTGCATATAAAACTCTCATGTAATCATAAATCTCTGTAACAGTTGCAACAGTAGATCTTGGATTTTTTGAGGTATTTTTTTGCTCAATGGATATAGCAGGGCTCAATCCTTCAATCAAATCCACATTAGGTTTTTTCATTTTATCTAAGAATTGTCTGGCATAAGCAGATAAACTTTCAACGTATCTTCTTTGGCCTTCTGCATAAACTGTGTCAAAGGCTAAAGAAGATTTTCCTGAACCAGATAGACCTGTTATTACTACAAATTTGTCTTTAGGAATTTCTAAAGAAATATTCTTCAAATTATGTTCTTTAGCTCCCTTAATAACTATCTTTTTAATCATAATTTTTGTTGCTTTGACTTAATAAAATTATTATTCAGAGTAAATTGTGATATAAATCCTATAAATTAAAATAACAAATATTAAAATATTATGGCTGGAAGTTTAAATAAAGTACTTTTAATTGGTCGTTTGGGCGCAGATCCTGAGATAAAACAAATGGTTAACGGAAAAAATGTAGCTAGATTGAGCTTAGCGACAAGTCAATCTTGGAAAGATAAAAATACAGGTGAAAAAAAAGAAAAAACAGAGTGGCACCGTATAGTTGTATTTAATGAAGGATTGGTGAATGTTGTTCAACAATATTTAAAAAAAGGTGCACAAATTTATGTTGAGGGTCAAATAGCAACTAGAAAATGGAAAGATGAACAATCTGGTCAAGATAAATTTTCCACAGAGATAGTTATTCAAGGTTATAATTCATCTCTTACAATGTTAGGAGGTGGCAATTCTGGAGGAGGAATTGCTAACGATAATACACAGTCTTCTAAAAATAATGAGGAAATGTCTCAAATATCAAATGATATGGATGACGATATTCCTTTTTAAACTTTATGGAAAAATCAGAAACTTCTAAAGATCAAAATATAAAACTAATTTCCGTTCATGATGAGATGAGCTCATCTTATCTCTCTTATGCAATGAGCGTTATAGTAAGTAGAGCTTTGCCAGATATTAGAGATGGATTAAAGCCAGTTCATAGAAGAATATTATATGCAATGTATAAAGGCGGTTATGATTGGTCAAAACAATTTAGAAAATCTGCCAGAATAGTTGGAGACGTTATTGGTAAATATCATCCTCATGGTGATCAATCTGTATATGATGCATTAGTAAGGATGGTTCAAGACTTTTCAATGAGTCTTCCATTAGTTGATGGACAAGGTAATTTTGGGTCTATAGATGGCGATCCAGCAGCGGCAATGAGATATACTGAAACACGATTGTCCAAAGTCTCTCAATTTTTGATTGATGATATAGAAAAAAATACAATTGATTTCAAAAGTAATTATGATGAAACAGAAAGAGAACCAACTGTTTTACCAGCACAATTTCCAAATTTATTGGTCAATGGTGCGGGTGGTATCGCTGTTGGAATGGCAACAAGTATACCTCCGCATAATTTAGGAGAGGTTATTGATGGAACATTAGCTTTAATCGAAAATAAAGATATTAAGATTAAAGATCTTATGAAATACATTCCTGGTCCAGATTTTCCTACAGGAGGGGTAATAATAGGCAAAGATATAATCAAGCAAGGTTATAATAAAGGGAGAGGATCTTTCAAAATAAGAGGTGAAATAACAATTGAAAGTTTAAAAAATAATAGAGAAAGATTGGTTATAACTTCTATACCATATCAAGTGAATAAATCAGTTTTAAATGAGAGAATAGCTCAGTTAGTTCGAGAAAAGAAAATAGAGGGCATTAGAGACATAAGAGATGAGTCAAATAGAGAGGGTATTAGAGTTTCAATAGATTTGAGAAGTGGAGTAGAGCCAGAAACAGTAAAAAGACAATTGTATAAAAATACACAGATAGAGAGTTCTTTTGGTTTTAATACTTTAGCCATAGTAGATGGAAAACCAGAAACATGTAATCTAAAAGATTTTCTTTCAAGTTTTTTAAATTTTAGAGAAGATGTAGTAATTAAAAAAACTAAATTTGATTTAAGCAAGGCTGAGGATAGAGCTCATATTTTGATAGGTCTTTCAGTATCAGTTGAAAATTTAGATAAAGTTATAAAGATTATTAGAAATTCAAAAAATCCTGAAGAAGCAAAAATATCTATTTCAAAAACTAAGTGGAAAATTAACAAATCTAAAAAATTAATTTCATTAGTTGAAGATAAAAGTAAAAAAGATATTTATAATTTATCTGAGGAACAAGTTAATGCTATTTTAGAACTAAGATTGCAAAAACTGACTGCTTTAGGAATTAACGAAATAGAAGTTGAGATAAAAAAACTGGCTGAGCTAATTTCAAAATATAAAAAGATAATTTCGTCTAAAAAAGAATTATTAAAAGTAATTAGTGAGGAATTAAAAACAATTAAAGATAAATATTCTACTCCTAGAAGAACAAAAATTATTGATGCAGTGCTCAACTATGACATAGAGGAAACTATTCAAAAACAATCAGTTATAATAACCGTAACATTACAAGGTTATATAAAAAGAGGATCTTTAAATAATCTAAAAACTCAAAAAAGGGGCGGCAAGGGTAAGACTGGCATAACAACTAGAAACGAAGACTCAGTAATTCAAACTTTGTCTGTAAATACTCATACATCTATGCTTTTCTTTTCTACAGAAGGTTTGGTATACAGATTAAAAGCTTGGAAAATTCCTGAAGGCTCAGCTTCATCCAAGGGAAAATCTTTATTTAACATTTTACCCTTAAAAAATCATCAATCTATAAGCTCTATAATGCCATTTCCTGATGATAATAATAGCTTAAAAGATTTTCAAATAGTCTTTGCAACCTCTAAAGGAAAAATTAGAAAAAATAGTTTGGAGGATTTTTCATCAATCAATGCTTCTGGAAAGATTGCTATGAAACTCGACAGTAACGATAAGATAGTAGGAGTTAAAATTTGCAAAGATGATCAAGATATTATTTTAAGCACAAAATTTGGTAAATGTATAAGATTTGAGTCAAAAAAACTGAGAATATTTAAAGGCAGATCCTCTAAAGGGATTAAAGGTCTTGAATTAGCACCAAATGATGAAATTGTATCATTATCAATTATTGATAATGATAAAATTAAAAAAAGCACTAAAAACGGAAAAGATGAAAAATCTGAATTAAAAGCTACTGAAAAATTTATTTTATCAATTACAGAAAATGGTTTCGGTAAGAAAACATCTCATAAAGATTACAGGGTTACCAACAGAGGTGGAAAGGGGATAATTGGAATTGTAAATTCACCAAGAAATGGAAATATAGCATCTTCATTTCCAGTCTTTGAGGGTGATGAAATTATGATATCGACAAACAAAGGGAGAGTAATAAGAGTTGCAGTTAAAGAAATTAGAACTGCAGGTAGAAACACTCAAGGGGTTAGAATAATTAAACTTTCGGGTGATGAAAAAGTTGTTTCATCGATAAAGATTGATGATAATTTGATATAATGCCAAAAGTTGCTATTTATCCAGGTACCTTTGATCCAATAACCTTTGGACATATTGATGTTATAAAAAAATCTTTAAAATTATTTGATAAATTAGTTGTTGGTGTGTCAGACAGCGAAAACAAAAACTATCTTTTCAACCCTTTTGAGAGAATAGAAATTGTCAAAAAAGCTCTTTTTTCAGATCTCAAATTAGATAAAAAAAAAATAGTTGTAGTTTCTTTTTCCTCTTTAACTACCGATTTATGTAAAAAATATAAATCCAATATTATTTTAAGAGGTTTGAGGGCAGTTTCAGATTTTGAGTATGAATTTCAATTGGCAGGCATGAATCGGAAGCTCAATAACAAGATTGAGACAATTTTTTTAATGTCCGATGTAGAAAATCAGATAATTTCATCGAAATTTGTTAAAGAAATTGTCAAATTAAAAGGTGATATAAAAAAGTTTACTACAAAAAGCACAATTAAATCTTTAAAAGAAAAATATGAATAACTTTTTTATAAAAATTTTATTTATTTTTTCTTTATTTATCAATCAAACAATAGCACAGGAGAATATTATGATTTTAAAATTAAAAGATGGAGATGTAAAAATTGAATTATTTCCAGATGTTGCACCAAATCATGTAAATAGAATAAAAGAATTAGCCAACTCAGGAAAATATGACAATGTTGTTTTTCATAGAGTAATAGATGGCTTTATGGCACAAACCGGTGATGTTCAATTTGGCAAATCAGACTCAAATAATTTTGATCTAAATAGAGCTGGTATGGGTGGATCAGATTTACCTGATCTAAAACAAGAGTTTAGTAGTCTACCTCATGATAGAGGAACTTTATCAATGGCTCGTTCATCTGATCCTAATAGTGCGAATAGTCAATTCTTTATTTGTTTTAAACCCGCTCCTTTTTTAGATAGACAATATACAGTTTTTGGAAAAGTTATTGAAGGCATGGAGTTTGTTGATAAAATTAAAAGAGGCGATGAAAACAATAATGGTTCAGTTTCTGATCCTGACAAAATAGTAAGTTTTAAATCCTTATAAACTTTAATTAATTTGAAAAAATTTGCCTTTAAAGTTTTAGCTAACGATAATTTTGCAAGATCAGGGTTAATCGAAACACATAGAGGAAATATCAATACACCAGCTTTCATGCCAGTCGGTACCCAAGCGACTGTTAAGGCTTGTACAATTAGAGATATTAAAAAAACTGGTTCAGAAATTATTCTCTCTAATACTTATCATTTAATGATTAGACCAGGTGTAGACCGTGTAAAGAATGCTGGAGGATTACATAAATTTATGAATTGTGATCTTCCTATTTTAACAGACTCTGGTGGTTTTCAAGTTATGTCTTTATCTAAATTAAATAAAATTGATAGAGAAAAGGGTGCAATTTTTAATTCACATGTTGATGGGAAAAAATTTAGTTTAAGTCCAGAGGAAAGTATCAAAATTCAATTGGGTTTAGATTCTGATATTGTAATGATTATGGATGAATGCCCTAAAAAAAGTAATGACTATAATTTGATAAAAGACTCTATGAATTTGTCGTTATATTGGGCGAAAAGATCAAAAAAAGCTTTTGGTAATAATCCGCACAAAGCTTTATTTGGAATAGTACAAGGAGGTTTATTCAAAGATTTAAGACTTGAATCGTTAAATTCTCTAATTGAAATTGGTTTTGATGGATACGCGCTTGGTGGCTTAGCAGTTGGGGAAACTCAAAAAGAAATGTTTCAAGTTTTAGATGATGTTAAATCAAATCTACCCGAGCTAAAACCTAGATATTTGATGGGTGTTGGGACTCCTTCTGACATTTTAGGAGCAGTTAAAAGGGGTATTGATATGTTTGATTGTGTTTTACCGACAAGATCAGGAAGAACAGGTTTAGCCTTTACTTGGAATGGTAGAGTTAATGTTAAAAATAAAAAATATCAAAATGATAATTCTCCACTAGACAAAGATTGTGACAATTTAGAATTAAACAAATATTCTTTGAATTATTTAAATCATCTTTTCAATACTAATGAAATTCTTGCATCAATGATTCTAACATTACATAATATTAATTTTTACCAAGAATTGATGAGATCAATTAGATCAAATATACAAAAAGGTACCTTTGACAAATTTCACGATAAATACATAGATAAGTTGTAAATTTTGGTAAAAAATTTGTCAAAAATGTCATTTGAAATATATAAATTTATCTATATATAAGCTTCAATCCTTTAAATTTTGGGCCCTTAGCTCAGTTGGTAGAGCAATTCCCTTTTAAGGAATGGGTCGATGGTTCGAGTCCATCAGGGCTCACCATTTTTAGGAAATTTTTATTGGTGGGTATTCTAAAATAATCTTATTTGTCCACTCATTTATTTTTTTAATTCGATTGTCAGCAGATGGATGGGTGCTTAAAAATTCTGGTTGCGACTTTCCTTTGTTAAATTCTTTCATTCTTTCCCAAATTTTTGTAGTCTCTCTTATATCATAACCCGACAGAGAAGAAAAAATCATTCCTAAATAATCCGCTTCACTTTCTTGTTTTCTTGTGAAAGGGTTCATTATGCCAAGT
>CACJLN010000015.1 GCA_902594255.1 uncultured Pelagibacteraceae bacterium | reverse complement strand
ATTCATCAATATAGTATTGATAATAATGTTTTATCTAAGTTTGTTGAAAAAATTTCTTCTTTTAATAAATCCAAACTTAAAACAGTTGAGTATATTTCAAAATCTAGAACACCATATTTACCTTATAGCTGTATTATACTTGATGAAATTATGAAAGTTTCAAATCCAAAAAAAATTATTTGTTCTATCAGTGGTTTGCGTGAAGGATCTTTATCAATTGACCATTTTAAAGATGTAAAAGAATCTGAAATTTTTTACAAAGCAATTGAGAAGGTTGCGCAAAAAAGAGGTGATTTAGGGTCAAATTATAAAAAATATTATGATTTTATTCATCCAGTTTTTGAAGGTAATGAGCACTTTAATAAGAAATTATTATATCTGGCATGTGTATTAAGTCATATGGATTGGGGATTGGGAGCATTTCAAAAAGCTGAATTGGTATTTCAAGAAACGATAAATACTCCTTTACTTAGATTGACTCATAAAGAAAGAATACAATTAGCTTTGTCATGCTATTGGCGGTACTGTAGTATCAAGTATAATCCAAAGATCGAGTATTTAACTTTTTTGAATAATAATGAAATTTTTTCAAGCAAACAAGTTGGTGCAGCATTGAGATTTTCACAATCATTGACCTCGATATCTACGATGTTTCTTGAAGAGTTTAAATTGTATAAAAGAGGTAATGCTGTATTTTTAAAAATTCCATCACAACATCAAGAAATAATCTCAAAACAAGTTACCAAAAGATTTAAAGCTCTTGCTAGAGAATTATTTTTAGAGCCAAGAGTAATTTATTCAAATAATTCAAAATAAACTTAAATTAATTAAACTTTAATAATAAGTAAATATTTCTGTAACTTAATCTTTTTAAGATAATTAACAAAATTTAAATATTCATTATTTTTTCGCCTGTTTAAATTTTGTTAATTAGCTTCTTTCTTCCTTCTCATTTAAGAGAAGGAAGAAAGACAATTTGGAATTAATTATTTATAGATGCAGGAGACTGCTCTGCATTCTTCTTAGCAAGTTTTTTTGCTTTTTTTTCAGCAACCTTTTTTTCTAGACCAGCAATTTTAATATTAAGGCTTGATAATTTTTTTTCTTTAGCTGTAATTTTATTTTTAAGTTTATCAATTGATTTTAATATTTTTGTTTTTTTCTTTTCATTCTTTTTTAGTTTTTTTCTCATTACTGCCTCCGAATTATTTGATACTTAATTTAATCATATAATCCTAAAATAAAAAGGATATTTTGTTACAACCTATAGTTTATAGTTTTTTAAGACCTTTTATTAAATAAAAAAACATTGCTATATGAGAACTATTATTGAATTTTTGATTTAATATTAATTTAAATATCTCTCTTTGATTAAAAAGATGAATTCTAATACCTTGTTCTGGTTTCGAAATTTTAATTAAGTCTTCTGTGTAATAACCAGTAATTTTAGTAGTTAGTCTTCCAGGTTCAGTATAAAAAGTTATTATTTTACTCAATTTTGATCTTGATCTATATCCTGTTTCTTCTCTTAATTCCTTATATGCTGATTGCAGAGTTGTTTCCTTTTTTTCCACTATGCCAGAAGGAAACTCGTAATTAATTTTATTAATTGGAACTCTTTTTTGGGAAACTACTACATATTTGTCTTTAATCTTAGGTATTACTAATGAAAGATTAGAAGTTTTAAGATAATGATAAAACTCTTTTTTTTTAAATTTTTTGTTAATTAAACTTATTCGATTGGTAAGTTTTATATTTTTCAATTTTTTTCTAAAAATAACTTTTTAACAATAAGTACAGCAACTAACATTCCAATAAGCTCAGCTAAAATATAATAAGGAGTATTTAAATAACTAATACCAGTAAAAGATTCTGTAAATGTTCTAGCAATTGCAACAGCTGGATTTGCAAAAGAAGTTGAAGAAGTAAACCAATAACCTGCAGTAATATAAAGCCCAACACTAGCTGCAACAGCAATTTTACCTGACCTCATTGAACCAAAAATTATTATTATAAGCCCTAATGTTGCTATTACCTCAGATGTGAGAATGTAAATACCATCTCTTGATTTAGTAGATAATTCATAAATTTCATGTTCAAAAAAGAAATTTGCAAAGCCAACACCAATCAAACAACCAACTAATTGAGCAATGATATAGTAGGGTAATAGTTTCTTTTTTAATTTACCTGTTATTGTCATGGCAATACTTACAAATGGATTAAAATGAGCTCCTGATACATCAGCAAAAACTGTAATAAGAACAAATAAACCTGCTCCTGTTGCTATTGTGTTTGCAATTAACATCACAGCAATATCATTAGTTAAGTTTTCTGCCATTAAACCTGAACCAACAATAATCATTACTAAAAAACAACTTCCTATTAGTTCAGCAAGAAAATAACGACTTTTATTTTTCATTTATTAGTTCCTTTATTTTATTATGAATATTATTGTAAACTTTTTCAATTATTTCGTCTTTTTTATTTAAATCATTTGTTTCATTAAGTAATTTAACAGGATCCTCTATATCCCAATGAATTATTTGATCTTTATTTGGCCAAATGGGGCAGACTTCATTATTGGCATTATTACAAACTGTAATAACATAATCCATTTTAATTTGACCATTAATAAACTCATTAAAATTTTTAGATCTATAATTTGAAAGATCATAATGTTTTGATAATAAATAATTCTTCACATCTTCATTTACTTTTCCTGTTGGATTACTCCCAGCACTAAAACCTTTATACAAATCGTCATACTCATTATTTATAATACTTTCAGCAATAATACTTCTTGCTGAATTACCTGTGCATACAAACAATATATTCTTCATTTAAAAAATAACTTTATAAATACCAATTACAAACAATGGAATTTGTAATCCAAAGTTTGTTAAGATTGCTTTATCTTTGCTAATAAATCCTGCAATAGTCCATCCAATAACTCCCAATCCATGAAAATATATATTTAATGGATATATATTTAAATTTGTAAGAAGTATTCCTACTAAAACTAAGAATGTACTGATCCACTTTAGATATTTTTTTATAAACACAAAATCCCCTTTCATTGTTATTATTTTAGTTATGTTAAGAATTTATTACAGTTTAAAGGAAAAATAGTCTTATTTTTTGTCTTCCCAATCAAATCTTGGAAAAGAGTCAAAAATTTTAAAGATACCATCCGACCATTGATCACAAACCTTAGAATACTCAGTATCAGTGATATTTAAGCATTTTTGTGAAGCGATTTTATATTCATCTTTTTTATAGACAGCAAAATCAATAGGTGGGCCTACGGTTAAATCACTTTTTAAAGTTGAGTCCATTGAAATCAAAGCACAACGTGATGCATCACCAATAGATACACTTGGTTTTATAACTCTATCTAAAATAGGTTTGCCGTATTTTACTTCACCAATAACTAGATAAGGTTTGCTATCAGCTGGTTTAATATAATTTCCCTGAGAGTACACTAAGTACAATTCTAATGGTTGATCTTTAATCTGACCACCAACTAAAAATGAGGAACCTAACAAAACTGTATCTGTGTTTATTCCTTTTGGCGCTGAATGTTTAATGTTTAATGAACCAATGTAAGATGCGATCTGATCAAAATCTTTGCATGTGTTTAAATTTATACCATTGTCACCTTTAAGATCTTTTTCAATAGATTTATATACGGCTTGAGATGTACCTAAGTTTCCAGAAGTAACTATAATGACACTTCTATCACCAACATCATGAACAAACATTTTTGAGTAAATGTTAACATTATCTAATCCTGCATTTGTTCTAGAGTCTGAGGCGAAAACAATTCCGTCTTGAGCTTTAATGCCAACACAATATGTCATAAGTATTAATAACCCTTATTTACCTATCATATATTTAAAATCAAGCATATCTGATATAACTATAACGCATTTGAATATTTAACATAATTATTAAAGGATTGCAGAATGACGGGTAAAATCTGGGATAACTACAATGCTACTAAAGCATATGATGGCTATTTTACCAGTGAAAATAAATTAAGAAAACACGCAAAAATAATATCTGGTATTTTAGAGAAGTATGGCAAAAAGAAACTACAAGAAATTGAAAAAAATTGTCAGAGTACAATTAGTGCAAGAGGAATAAATTTTAGAGTTTATGCTGCTAATAATAGAGCTGAAGAAAAAAAATGGCCGTTAGATATCATTCCAAGAATAATACCTAAACCTGTTTGGAATAAAATTTCAAAAGGTTTAAAACAAAGAACCAAAGCTCTTAATCTTTTTATTGATGATATCTATAATCAAAAAAAAATTTTCAAAGACAAGATAATACCTTCAGACTTAATTTTAAAATCTCCCTATTATGTAAAACAGTGTGAAGGCTTCTCACCAAAATTTAAAGCTTGGTCTAATATATCTGGGATCGATATAATAAGAAATAAAAATGGAGAATATTTAGTGCTTGAAGATAATTTAAGAGTACCATCAGGTGTCTCTTATATGCTTGAGAATAGAATGGTTATGATGGATGTTTTTCCGGAACTATTTTCTAGATATAAAGTTTCATCAATTCATCAGTATACAAATAAATTATATAATTGTATGGTTGAATGTATCCCAAAAAAAACAGCTAATCCTCATATGGTTGTTTTAACTCCAGGAATTTATAATTCAGCTTACTTCGAACATTCATTTTTGGCAGAGCAAATGGGAATTGCTTTAGTTGAGGGTAAAGATCTTTTTGTAGAAGATGACAATGTTTATATGAAAACTGTTAAGGGTCCTCTTAAAGTTGATTGTATATATAGAAGACTTGATGATAGTTTTTTGGATCCTAAAGTATTTAATAAAAACTCATTAATTGGAGTACCAGGTTTATTCAAATGTTGGCTAAAAAAAAATGTTGGTATCTTAAATGCAGTAGGGACAGGTGTTGCTGATGATAAAGTTGTTTATTCGTATGTAAATAAAATGATTACTTATTATCTGGGTGAACAACCTTTATTAAATCAAGTTGAAACATATTTATGTCACGAAGAAGAACAAAAAAAATATGTCTTAGAAAATTTATCTAAGTTAGTTGTAAAACCAGCAAATGCTTCAGGTGGTTATGGATTAATGATAGGACCTAAAGCTCCTAAAAAAGAAATTGAAGAGGTAAGACAAAAAATTTTAAAAAATCCAAGAGAATTTATTGCTCAACCATTAGAGGTATTATCAACTGCGCCAACAATTACTGAAAAAGATATTGAACCTAGGCATTTAGACTTAAGACCATTTGTTTTAAGTGGCAAAACTAGTTATGTTACAACTGGCGGTTTAACCAGAGTTGCTCTTAGAAAAGGAAGCACAATTGTAAACAGTTCACAAGGCGGTGGTTCAAAAGATACTTTAATTGTAGAGTAATATTATCTTACCTACACTTTTTACATAAACCAAAAAACTCAAGATTATACTTATTATATTTCATACCATCTTTGTCTTTGAAGTTAGCTAAGTATTTAGAAAGACCTACGCTACTAATTTCTGTTACTTTTTCACAGATCTCACAGATTGAAAATGCAGTAGCTTTTGATACCTGGCAGCTTGAATTATGACATGCAATAAAAGCATTTCGACTCTCTATTTTATGAATTTTTCCTATTTCAACTAACTTATCTAATGCTCGATAAACTTGTAATGGAGCTTTAATTCCTTTTTTTTGAACATTAAAAAGTATTGCATAAGCTTTTAGAGGTTCTGGAGACTTATCAATAAGATCAAATATAATTTGTTGATTTTTTGAAAGATTCTGCATTCTATTTATATTACCAGTTCTCATTTAATTTTTCAATTTAATCGACTGTTTAATGTTCAATAACGAAATTATAAAAAGTAATAAAGCAGCTGCTATAATTGATGGACCTGAAGGAGTATTAAACTCTAATGAAGAAAATAATCCTATAACCACTGATAATAACCCACCTATAATTGAAAATATAACCATCTTTTGAGGGCTATCAGAAATATTTCTAGCCATAGCCGCAGGTATAATTAACATTCCTGTTATCAACAGAAGCCCAACCATTTTTATTGATATTGCAATTATTGCAGCCATTAAGATTGTAAAAATTGCTTTTGCTTTATCAGGGTTTAGACCCTCTGCTTCTGCTAGTTCATAATTTACTGTTGAAGCAAATAATGGTTTCCAAATTATCTTTAATATTAACAAGATTAATATTCCACCAACCCAAATGATTGTTAGATCATCAACAGTAACAGCTAAAATATCACCAAATAATAATCCCATAATATCAAATCTAATAAATGTTAGAAACCCAATTACAACCAAGCCAACAGCTAAAGAAGAGTGAGCGAGAAGACCAAGTAAAGCGTCTCCAGGTAAATTAGTTTTTTTTTGAAGTTGTATTAAGATCAAAGCTATGAGGGATGAAATAATAAATACAGAAAGTGCAATATTAAATTCCATCGTAAAAGCTAAAGTTACTCCTAATAAAGCAGAGTGGGCCAAAGTATCACCAAAATAAGATAATCTTCTCCATATAACAAAACATCCAAGAGGACCCGTTACAAAGGCAACCCCTATACCAGCAACTAACGCTCTTATAAAGAAATCATCAAACATTTAATTTTTTTTTATTTCTCCCTCTTCTGTATGTATATGATCGTGTCTATGCTCATATCTAGTTAGTATTTGAGAAGCTTGTTCACCAAATAATGCTTTATACTCATTATTTTTTGCTACATCCATTGGTGATCCTGAGCAACATACATGACCATTCAAACATACTACATGATCTGTAGCAGTCATAACTGTATGTAAGTCATGAGAAATTAAAAGGATTCCACAGTTTAATTCATCACAAATTTTTTTAATCAGTTCATATAATGCAATTTCACCAGTAAAATCTACTCCTTGAACTGGTTCATCTAGGACTAGTAACTCTGGTTTTTTTGAAATTGCTCTTGCTAATAAAACTCTCTGGAATTCACCACCAGATAAATCACTTAAGTTTTTTTCCTTAAGATGTATTACGCCAGTTAAAGACAAAGCTTCAGTGATAGTTTCATTATCAAGACTTTCAGTTAGTGTCATAAAATCTTTAACTCTGAGAGGTAAAGTCCAGTCTATTGATATTTTTTGAGGTACATAACCCACTTTATTAGTATATTTCTCAACTTTACCTTGAATTTTTTTGTAAATCCCTAGAGCAATTTTAGCAGTAGTACTTTTTCCTGATCCATTCGGACCAATTAAAGTAACTATCTTATTTTTCTCTACTTGAAGCGAAACTCCTTTAACTAACCATTTATCATTTATACTAATACCGACATTATCTAACTTTACTAATATATTTTGATTTAAGCTCATTTTATTACTTGACTTGTTAATGTTATATTATTACATAATGTTATATTATAACAACTTAATTATTTAAATATGAAAACAATTAAAAAATTCCCTTTAATACTTACAATATTATCATTCTTAAATATTTTTACACCCGTTAATGCTGAAATAAAGGTGGTAGCAACAATAAAACCTATCCACTCGCTTGCTAGCTACCTTATGGATGGTGTTGGAAAACCAGACCTAATAGTTGATGGATATGCATCACCTCATGGTTTCGCACTAAAACCATCTCATGCGAAAATGTTGCAAGATGCTGATATAATATTTTGGGTTGGGGAGGACATAGAAAATTTTTTAGAAAAACCATTAAAATCAATTGCAAAAAATGCAGAAAAAATAGAATTGATGGAGATCAAAAAATTAACAAAACTTAAATTCAGAGAACGAAATATATTTGATGAGCACGACGATCATGGTCATGATGATCATGCTAAAAAAGATGACCACGACGATCACGATCATGACAAAAAAGGTCATAAAGAAGATGACCACGACGACCACGATCATGACAAAAAAGGTCACAAAGAAGAAGGTCATGATGATCACGGACATGGACACGAGGGTCATGCACATGGTGAGTTTGACCCACATATTTGGTTAGATCCAATGAACGCCAAAATAATTTTAGATGAGATGGCTATACATTTAATAGAAAATGATCAAAAAAATGAGAAAAAGTATAAAGAAAACTTAAAAAGTGCACACAAAGATTTAGACAAATTAACTAAAAAAATTAAATCTGATCTAAACAAAGATTTTAAATCTGTTGTTTTCCATGATGCTTATCAATATTTTGAAAAAAGATTTGGTATTAATATTCTTGGTGCATTCACGGTTAATACAGATGTAATGCCCGGAGCAGAACAATTA
This sequence comes from uncultured Pelagibacteraceae bacterium, assembly GCA_902594255.1. Lineage (GTDB taxonomy): Bacteria > Pseudomonadota > Alphaproteobacteria > Pelagibacterales > Pelagibacteraceae > Pelagibacter. The sequence goes on along the minus strand of CACJLN010000015.1, from coordinate 7,905 downwards.
GCAGAAATTAGAGAGGTAATTGAGCATGATAAAGTTAGTTGTATATTTTCTGAACCACAATTTAACCCCGATATTATAAAAGCGGTTGCAAAAGATATGAATATTGCAACTGGAGTTATTGATCCGCTTGGCGCTACTCTTGATCCAGGTAAAGATTTGTATTTTGACTTAATTAATAATATGTCAAAATCATTTAAAGGTTGTTAACTTAAAATAATTTCAATTGGTGTGTGATCAGAGGGTTTTTCACGGCCTCTTGGGTCTTTGTTAATGTTTATACTTTTAATTTTATCAATTAATGAATGAGAAACTAAAAAATGATCAATTCTCATACCGTTATTTTTTTGCCAAGCTCCTCTCATATAATCCCAAAAAGTATAACCTTCTTTTGTTTCATTAAAATGTCGATAAACATCATTAAATCCAAGATTAAGCATTTCTCGCAATTTTTTTCTAATCTCTAATCTGAATAAAGCGTCATCCTCAAAACTTTTAGGATTATAAACATCTTCTGCTGATGGAATGATATTAAAATCTCCTCCAATTATTACATTTGGGTTTTTTTTTAATAAGATCTTCAATTGTTTTAACAAATCATTTAACCATTTTTTTTTATAATCGTATTTTTCAGTATCAACTGGATTTCCATTAGGTGTATAAATATTAATAAGTTGAATATCTTTTTTCTTATATTTAAATTCTGCAGAAATTATTCTTGAATGTTTAAGTTTATCTTTGATTAGATCTTTTTTTATATTAGTAAGTTTATTTTTTGAGATAATTGCAACACCATTATAGCTTTTTTGCCCAAATACCTGACACTCATAATCCATAGAAGAAAAATCATCAAAAGGAAAATTTACTTCTTCAGTTTTAATTTCCTGCATCATTAAAATATCTGGTTTATATTTTAGAAGATAACTTTTGATATTTTCAATTCTTGCTCGAACCGAATTTACATTCCATGAAGAAATTATCATTAAAGTGAAAAGGAAACACCACAACCACAAGATGATTTTGTTTGTGGATTGGTTATCTTAAACTGCTCACCAATTAATTCTGAAACATAATCTACCTCTGATCCTTTTAAAAGATCTGCCGACGTTTTATCTATTAGTATATTTTCGTAATTTAAATCGTCATCTTTTTTTTCTTTGTCAAAAGTAAATTCATATTGAAATCCGGAACAACCACCACCTTTAATGGCGATTCTAAAAAATAAGCCTTTATCTTTTTTAGATAATAGAGCATTGATCTGTTTTAGCGCTTTATCGGTAAATTTAATTTCTTTTATCATAAATGATCACTGGTATTACTAATATAATACTTAAATTTTTAATTTAAAGGATGAAAAAATACTCAAAGATAGGTTTATTTAAAAGTAAAGGTAGAATCTTTAAGGAGAGTTTATCTAAATATAGAGGTCCATTTCAAAGAGACAGAGATAGGATTATTCACAGCGCCTCTTTCAGAAGACTAAAGCATAAAACACAAGTATTTGTAAACACAGAGGGAGATCATTTTAGAACAAGAATTACTCATTCGATGGAAGTAGCACAAATTGCAAGATCTATTGCAAAATATCTTAATTTAAATGAAGATTTAGCAGAAACTTTAAGCCTTGCCCATGACTTGGGTCATACTCCATTTGGTCATGCAGGAGAAGAGTCTTTAAATGAATGTATGGAAAATTTCGGTGGTTTTGATCATAATTTACAAACATTGAGAATTGTCATGTTTTTGGAAAATAAATATTTAAAATTTAGAGGGTTAAATCTTTCAATTGAAACATTAGAAGGTCTTTTAAAACATAATGGCCCGGTGGATAATCTAGATTTGGTAGATAACTTAATTGGAGTTAAATCTTTTAAAAATAAGATTAATTTTAATACTTACCCACCATTAGAAGCGCAAATATCATCAATATCTGACGATATTGCATATAATAATCACGATATTCAGGATGGAATAAATGCAAATCTATTTAAACTTGATGAATTAATCGAGATTAATTTCTTTAAGGAAATTTACAAAAAATACAAAAAAAAGATAAATAAAAGTAATTTTAAAATAGCAACTTATCAAATTATTAGAGACTCAATAGACTTAATGATAAAAGATTTAATTTTAAATACAAAAAAAAATCTGAAATATAATAAAATCAAATCTTATAAAGACATTAATAAAACAAGTTTTTTAATTGTTGATTTTTCTGATAAGATTAAAAATTCTGAAAATGAAATTAGATATTTTTTAAGGTCTAAAATGTATAAAAATAAAAGCGTTTTATCTAAAAATAATAAAGGAAAATTAATAATAAGTAGATTATTTAAAAAGATAAATAGTAATCCAAAAAGATTTATCTCCAATATGTATTTAGCAAAAAACAAATATAGAGCGATTTCAGATTTTATATCAGGGATGACCGATCGATACGCAATCAATCTTTATAATAGTGTCAAATGAATATTTTTGATTTATACCTAGAAAAAATAAAAAAAATCTTACTAGATTTATCTAAAGATAGTAATCTGGTTTTACCAGAAAACTTAGATGGAATAACTGTAGAAACGCCCCCTCAGAAATTTGATAGCGATATCTCGACAAATGTCGCAATGTTTTTATCAAAAATAAATAACAAGTCTCCATCTGAACTAAGTGAGATTTTAATAGAAAAAATAAAAAAGCAAGATGAATTAATTGAAAATATAGTTTTTGCCAAACCTGGTTTTATAAACATAACATTTAAGCCAATTTTCTGGACAAAGTTTGTAGAGGAAATTATCAATAATTCTAAAACTTTTGGGGTAAATCAAAAAGAAAAAAAGAACAATTATTTGATTGAATTTGTTTCAGCCAATCCAACTGGTCCTTTGCATGTAGGTCATTGTCGAGGAGCGATATTAGGCGATGTGATTGCTAATGTCTTACTTTTTAATAATCACAAGGTTACAAAAGAATATTATGTAAATGACTACGGTAATCAAATTATAAATTTCACTAAATCTGTTTATTTTAGAATTAGAGAAATTATTTTTAAAGAGCCATTTCCCTCTGAAAATGATGATTTATACCCTGGTGATTATTTAATTGATTTTGCTCAAAATATAATCAATTCAAATAAAAAAGTTGATTTTAGTGACTTTGAAAAAAATACCGATTTATTAACGACAGCTTCTGTAGTGGAGGCACTGAAGTTAATTAAAAAAAATCTAAAAAGCTTAGGAATAAATCACGATAATTTTGTTAGTGAAAAAGAATTAGTTAAAAACCAAGAAGTAGAGGGTGTTATTAACTATCTTCAAAAAAACAAATTTGTCTATAAAGGAAAAATAAAAGCTCCAGCTGGTGAGGATGAAAAAAATTGGGTCTCAAGAGATCAATTACTTTTTAAATCTACAGATTTTGGTGATGATAAGGACAGAGCTTTACAAAAATCTGACGGAGCATGGACTTATTTTGCAAGTGATGTGGCTTATCATAAAAATAAACTTGATAGAAAATTTGATTTTCTTATCAATATTTTAGGCGCTGATCATGCTGGTTATATTAAAAGAATTTCATCATCTGTAGAAGCATTATCTGGTTCAAAGTCAAAGTTACTTTGTAAAGTTAGCCAATTAGTTAAACTTATCAAAGACAAGAAACCATTTAAAATGTCAAAAAGAAAAGGAGACTATATAACAGTAGATGATTTAATTAATGAAGTTGGAAAAGATGCTACTAGATTTATAATGTTAAACAGGAGTAGTGATGCAGAGTTAGATTTTGATTTTGATAATGTAATTGAAAAATCTAAAGATAACCCACTTTATTATGTTCAATATTGTTATGCGAGAATTTCGTCAGTATTTAGACATATTGATCAAGATTTAGATACTGAAATTAAAGTTGATAAGTATGATTTTAATTATACTAGAGATGAAATTGATATTTTAAAAAAAATTTCTGAGTGGCCAAAATGTATTAATTTATCCAGTAATAAACTTGAGCCACATAGAATACCAACATATTTATATGAACTAGCCTCATTGTTTCACTCATACTGGAATTTAGGTAAAGATAATCCTGAAAAAAGATTTATTAATGATCAAAAAAAAATATCTACTGACAAATTAGTTTTTTTAAAAGCTATATCAAATGTGATTAAATCTGGAATGGATATTGTTGGAGTATCAGCACCAAAAAAAATGTAATGCTAAAAGAAATAAAATATTTAATATTCATTTTAGTAATTTGTCTTTTTTCTTTTTTTGTTGGTAGATATTATTTTTCCGATGTAAATATAAAGAAATCCTATAGATCTTTAAACAATATTGATGAAAAAATTAAAGTTTATTCAAAAAAATTACCAGTTTTAGAGGATGATACTAAAAACATCATAGAATACGTAGAGCAATCAAATAATAAGAAAAAAAAATTCAATTTTTGGAAACTTCTTGAATCTGATGAATAATCGTAGATCTTTTATTGTTGGTATAAAGTCGACTATTCTCTTATCCAAAGAAAAAAAATTTCTTAAAAAATATAAACCCTGGGGGGTAATCTTATTTGCTAGAAATATTAAAAACATAGAACAAACCTTTAAATTAACAAAATCAATTAGAAAAATTTTTAATGACAATAAATATCCGATATTGGTTGATCAAGAGGGTGGTAGGGTTAATAGATTAAAAAATATAATTTCTTTTGATAATTTAACTTCAGAATTTTTTGGTAAAAAATACATCAAAAATTACAAAGAATTTAAATTTTATTACAAATTGTTTATAGATAAAACTTCATACTTATTAAAATCAATTGGAATAAACATTAATACTGTTCCCGTATTAGATCTCAGAATTAAAAGTTCATCAAATATAATTGGAGATAGATCATTTTCAAAAAATCCGAAAATTGTATCAAAAATAGGTGATTATTGTATTCAATATTTTTTAGAGAATAAAATTGGCACAGTAATTAAACATATTCCGGGTCATGGTCAGGCTAAAGTAGATAGCCATTATTTCACACCAATTGTTAACAAAAGTTTAAATTATTTAATCAAAAATGATTTTAAATGTTTCAAGAATAAAAAAACTTTGTTCGCTATGACTGCGCATGTCATATTTAATAAAATTGATCAGAAAAATACAGTCACTCATTCTAATAAAATAATTAAAATAATAAGAGATAGAATAGGTTTTAAAAATTTGATTATTTCAGACGATATATCTATGAAGAGTTTAAAAGGAAATGTAAAAGAAAATACAATCAGAACGTTTAATTCTGGATGTAATCTTGTTTTACATTGTAACGCTAATTATAAAGAAATGGAGATTATTGGAAAAAACTCACCATTAGTGAGTAAATTTATAATTAAAAAAACTTCGCAATTTTATAAAGTTTTGAGTTAATATTTAATAATGATTTCAACCGATTCTGAATTGTTTAAAGTAGATATTGATAATTACAATGGCACCTTAGATGTATTGCTTGATTTAGCAAAAACTCAAAAAGTAAATTTAGAAGAAATTTCAATTACTAAATTAGCTGATCAATTTAATGATTTTATAACTAAAGAAAAAAATCTTAATTTAGAAATTGCATCAGAATATTTACTTATGGCAACATGGTTAGCTTATTTAAAATCAAAACTTTTATTACCTGGATCTCCTGAAGAAGAATTTAAAGTAAACGAGGTTGCTGAAAGATTAAAATTACAATTAAAAAAGCTAGAATTAATCAGACTGCTATCTGAACAAATGCTAAAAAGAAAAAGACTTGGAAGAGAAATTAGAACTAGAGGAATGAGAGCTGGAATTAAACCAATATACAATAGTGAACTTAAAGTAACTCTGTTTGATTTACTAAAAACTTATTCTACTATAATTATGACGAAAGATTTCCAAACAATAAATATTCCTAAATTACCAGTTTTCACTGCTGAAGAAGGAGTTAAAGTTATTAGAGAATTTTATGGAAAATTGATTGATTGGAAAAAATTAGATGATCTAATTCCAAAAAATTTTAAAAAAGGAAGTAAGTTTAAAAGAACTGGAAAAGCGGGAATATTCGCCGGTTCATTAGAACTGGTAAAAGAGGGTAATTTAAAAATAAAACAAGAAAATTTATTTGATGATATTTATATAAGAGAAAGTAAATGATTAAAAAGAAAATAAAAAAAAAAGATAATATTATTGATTTTCCTAAAAAACCCTCTTCTTTAGAAAAAGAAATCGAGGCAATTATTTTTGCAGCTGCTGAGCCATTAGATATTGAAACCATTCAAAGCAAAATTTCAACAAAAACAGATATTGAAAAAGTTTTGTTAAAACTTCAATCTGAATATTCTAGTAGGGGTATTAACCTTGTGTGTATCTCTAAAAAATGGTCATTCAGAACTTCGCCAAATTTATCAAATTTAATGATACAGGAAAAGACAGTAGAAAAAAAATTATCCAGAGCAGCTATAGAAACATTAGCAATTATTGTCTATCACCAACCAGTAACTAGAGCCGAAATAGAAGAGATAAGAGGTGTTGCTTTTGGCACAAACACACTTGAAATTTTAATGGAACTTAATTGGGTGAAACCCGGTGGTAGAAAAGATGTTCCAGGAAGACCTATTCAATATGTAACAACAGATGATTTTTTAAGTCATTTTAATCTTCAGAAATTGTCTGATTTACCCACTGTTGATGAATTAGGTGCTGCAGGTTTAATCGATAATACAAATATAGATAATGCAATCTTTGGAACAGGAAAATTTTACAGAGAAAAACAAGATGATAAAAAAGAGGATTTGTATTCAAATATTGATGAAATGTTGAATAGCACCCTTGATAATGATGATAACAAATAAAGCACCATCCAGTCACAAGTTAAAAAGGTACTTTTAAAATATTAATAAAAAGGTTATAAGTTTTATATGAGCATTGGAATTTGGCAAATAGCAATAGTTGTAATACTTGTTGTTTTATTATTTGGTAGAGGAAAAATATCTAGTTTAATGGGTGACGTTGCAAAAGGTATCAAAAGCTTCAAAAAAGGTATGGCATCAGATGTGACTGATGACAAAGATCCCAAAAATATTTCTGACGAAAATCAAGATTCAAACAAAAAAGAATAAATCACATGCCTACTATTGGTTGGTTTGAGATTTTAATTGTTGTAGCAATAGCAATTATTGTACTTGGGCCTAAAGACTTTCCCATTATGTTAAAAAAAGTTGGCTCCATGATCGGTACTGCCAAAAAATATATTAATAATATTCAAACTGAAGTTTCAAATATAGATATTGAAGACAATCAAGCAGATAAAAAAGAAGAAAAAAAAGATGAGTCGTGAAGAAAAAGAGGGTGGCTTTATAAGTCACTTAGCTGAATTAAGAAAAAGATTAATCCACAGTTTCATATTTTTAGTGATATTTTTTGTTGTTTGTTATTTTTTTGCTGAACATTTATATGGTTTTTTAGTCGAACCTTTTGCTAGAGCTGTTAGAGATGATGGCACTGAGAGAAGGTTAATCTTTACAGCACTTCAGGAAACTTTTTTAACATATTTAAAAGTCTCATTTTTCACAGCCTTCTTTGTTACATGTCCTTTCATTTTGATGCAAATTTGGAAATTTATAGCACCAGGTTTGTATAAACACGAGAAGGTAGCAATATTACCTTATTTGGTGTTAACACCAATCTTATTTTTTTTAGGTGGTATGTTAGTTTATTATTTGATTATGCCTCTGGCCATCAAATTCTTCCTATCATTTGAGAGCGCAGGTTTGTCAACTAACTTACCAATCCAATTAGAAGCAAAAGTGAATGAATATCTTTCATTAGTAATGAAACTTATTTTTGCATTTGGAATAAGTTTTCAGTTACCAGTAGTATTGAGTTTATTAGCTAGAATTGGAGTAGTTGATTC
>CACJLN010000014.1 GCA_902594255.1 uncultured Pelagibacteraceae bacterium | reverse complement strand
TACTTATGAAGAAGAATTTTAGATTTTTTGATAATAGGCAAAAATATTTACTTTTTGTAACTACTACAAATGAAAAAAATAAAATTGCTGATGCTTTAAAACCAATAATTCGTAAGCTGAAACCTAAATATCCTGCATTAAAAGTCTTTGATGCAGGTATGGGAGATGGATCTTTATTAATGAGTATTATGAGACAATGTCATCAAAAAATGCCACATATTCCCATGCTAATAAGCACTAAAGAGATAAGTTTAGAAGACGTTAGGTTGGGCCTTGAAAAACTTCCTGACAGATTTGTAGAACATAAAAATACAGTATTTGTCATTTCAAATCTAAACTATGTTGAGTCTACTTCATTAAAGTCAAATAATAAGATGAAAAACAAAAAATTGAATTGGAAAATTGTAAAACTAAAAGGGAATTCATCCCTTGATTTTTCTGATCAACTAAGAAAACTTAACCAAGGGTTTTTAAGTAAAAAATGGCAAATTGAAAGAAACCCAATAAATGGTAATCCAACTTATAAAGAGCCCTCAGTAATTATAATTTATAGAAAAGATCAGGAATTTTCTTTAAAAAATATCATTCCAAAAAAAAATAATGGTAAGAATAATTTCGATTTAATCATAGCTTCACAGCCTTATAGATCAAGAATATCTGTTGAAAAAAAAGTAAGATATGTGATTGATCCAATGATTAAGTCATTAAATAAAAAAGGTAAATTAGCAGTTATTCATGCCTGTGGAAATGACCCTGGTAACCAAATAATTAAGAAAATTTGGCCAAAAGAAAAACCATTTCCCTCATTATATAAATCAATTTTGAAATATATTAAAAAAAATACTGACAAAAATTTATTAAAAGATCTTAAATTTAACAAAAAAACAAATATAAGATATGTATTAAGAGCTTTGCCTAATGAAATTAGTGGAGGTATCGCTACTTCACTCATATTTTCGGCATGGAATGCTGCAATTTATGTAAATCAAATATCTGACAAACAGGTAATCAGTGCTGAAAAAAAAAAAAATTATCAAAAAATTGTCCAACAAATTGTTAATAAAAATAAAGGATTATATTTTAATAATGAACTTTTTGTTATTGAGAAAAAATAATTAAAAATTATACTTGTTTTTATATAAAAAATATAATGAAGCAGTTATTAGTAAAATTGAACTAAACTGGTGTAACGAAGAAATAAAGATACCTGCCCCACTTAACAACGTGAATATACCTAACAAAATTTGTAAAAAGATGGTAAAACCTAAAATTATTATAGGTTTAAATAAAAAAACAATTTTTTTTTTATAAATTACAAAGGCAATAATTACATACAAAGCCAATATTAAGTATGCCATATTTCTATGTAAATATTGAACTAATGACGGATCACTAAATGCTGAAAACTTAAATAAATTAATTATTTTATTATCATCGGGAAAATATGAATTACCCATTAAAGGCCATGTATTATAAATTTTTCCTGCATCCATACCAGAAACAAAAGCACCAAATATGATTTGTAAAAAAATTGATATTATAAAAATCTCAGGTAATAAATTTTTTATTTTTCTATCTTTTTCTCTAAAATACATTAAATCCAATAAATTCCAGAAAATTAGAGATAAAATTATGAAAGCAAACAAAAGATGAAACGATAATCTAAAATGACTAACATCAATATTATTTACTAACCCACTCTTAACCATATACCAGCCTAAAAACCCTTGAAAACAAATTAATATGAAAATTAAATGCAGGTTGGTGAGTTTTTTAAATCCAATTTTAATGCTAAAATAAACTAAAGGTACTAAAAAAGACAATCCAATTAACCGACCAAAAAATCTGTGTGCCCATTCCCACCAAAAAATAAATTTAAACTCATTCAAATTCATTGAGAAGTTTTGTAACTTAAATTCTGGAATTTTTTTGTATGAATTAAAGTAATCATTCCACGTTTCATTACTTAAAGGCGGAAAAAAACCCCTAAAAAATTCCCATTCTGTAATTGATAGACCAGAATCTGTTAACCTTGTTAACCCACCAACAACAATCATTGATGACACTAAAAAAAACATAAATAATAACCAACTAGACATATACAATCTGTATTTGTTATTAATTTCAGTATACATACTTGTTTAAATATAATATTTATTGATAATTCCAATTGAACAAATGTCGCCTAATAAAAAAAAAAGATTAAATATATTAAGAAAAAAGCTTGATAGTCTTGATAATAAACTTATTAAATTGATTAAAAAAAGAACAAATATAGTCAGTGATGTTCTTAAACTCAAAACGTATAAATACGAAATTGTAGATAAAAAAAGAATATCTATTATTCTTAAAAATATTAAAAATAAATCTATAAAAAATAAAATTGATCCTAAAATAACAAGCAGAATTTGGAAAAATATGATTTCAGCCTACATAGATTTCGAAAGAAGAAATTTTAAAAAAAAATAGTTATTTACTATGAGGAGGAAGTTTTTTTTCGACAAAAACTTCATGTTTACGAGTAGATGGATTATATCTTCTCGCTTTTAGTTTTATTTTAGCTTTTTCTCCACCAGCAGGCTTTTTAACATAATAAAAAAAGGGGCTATCTGGTTTAGCTTCAGGAACAAGTCTTACTTTAATATGAGTTTTTTTAGCCATGAGTGTTACTTTTTTAAATTTTTTATAATATTAGAAATCTTTATTAATCTGTTTTTAATTTTCAAGGTATTTATAGAGTGATTTAAATTTTCGTCAAGATTTAAAGAATTTTCTTCGTCTAAGAATTTTTTTACACCATTAATAGTCATTCCCCTACTTTTTAGAAGGAAATGAACTTTTTTAATAATTTCTATAGATTTTTCATCGTAGTATCTTCTGTTACCATTAAATATCTTAGGTCGTATCTGCTTAAATTTTGTCTCCCAAAATCTGATTGTATGAGTTGGTAAGGATTGACCCTTTTTAGATTTAAGACCAATAATTTTAACTACTTCACCAATTGTTTTATATGCATTCAAAGATTTATTCATTATTCATTAAATTTATAAAAATTTTAAATTCTTTAGATGGCTTGAACAAAACTACGTTTCTTTTTGGAATTTCTTTTTTTTCGCTAGTTTTTGGATTTCGCCCAATTCTTGGATTTTTAACTCTTAATATAAATGTCCCAAAATTGGTTAGTTTTACCATTTTTTCTTTTTTCAAGTTAAACAAAATTAAAGAGAAGAATTCATCAATTAAACTTTCAGACACAAGTTTAGAAAAACCTATTTGCATATATATAGAGTTTGTTAAATCTTTTTTGGTTAAATTGATCCTCTTCATTTATTATCCCATATAATTTTTTTTTTTGGTTTAAGATTAAAAGTTTTACAAATCATAAAATTCGAAACTGTTGATGAGTCAAAGTATTTAAAATATTTCTTTTTTCCTAATCTAGCTATTTTTTTTCCAGTTTTAGTATCTTTCTTGTATTTATTAATCTTATAACTTAAATCATCTATATCATTATAAAAAACCATTTCTTTATTTGAAAAAAAATCGCTCAAAAAAGTTTTCTTATCGATAAATGTTAATAAGCCATTACCTATTAATTGTGCAATTCTATCACTGCTATAATATTTGATTGGTCTTCCTCTACTTAAGTTAATGCCCATATAACAATTTGATATTCTTTTTAAAAATTGTTCTCCCCAAACAGGCTGAACATTATTCATGCCATAAACATCAAATCTAATATCTACATTTTTTTTTATCAACTTGTTAATAAAAATTTCTCTATTATCGATTTTACCTTTTTTAAGTTCACCCCTATGCACACCATGACTCATTGCAAAAAAAACATCAAAGTCACATTTATTTTTATAATTTTCTAAAACTTCAAAAGATTTATCGCATGGATTAGGAATAAAATGTGAATTTGGAATCTTTAAAGATAGAGAATTAGGGTCTGTAGTTAGAAAGGTTTTATCTAAAAATTCAATTTTATCTAAAATCCTTTTAGAATTATTAGCATGATCAGGACCATACTTTGAAAGTGGATCCAAAAACCACTGCGAAATTTTTAAATTCTTATCTAAATTTTTCATTTTTTCCAAAGTTAGTGATGATACTCTATCTGCATGACCTAGTATGACTAAATCAGGTTTAAAGTTGTCGTATGTATTTAGTATTTTTTTCTGTAAATTATTTAGACCATTAAAGTCAGTTAAAGATTTATTATTATGTATTATATCTCTATCGCTTATTGATAAAACGTTATGACCTAATCTTATAAATCCATTGTTAATTCTTCTTCCAGTATTATAATGTAATCTTCCATTAAATCTCTCATTAAAATTTGTAATATGCATAATTTTTAATTTTCGATCTTTCTTAATGCTAAAAAGATTTATGTTTTGAAACTGATCCCTAATGTCATCAATTATTTTTGAAATATATTTATGATCAAATCTGAAATTTCTATAATTTAATTTTTGAAAATACGTTAATTTATTTCGATTTAAAATTAAATTTTCAATTTCACTGTAGATATTTCTTGAGTTTAATTCCTTAAGTAAGATTGCTGACTTAGTCGTTTCAGGCAAACCACCCTTTTTACTAATTATAACTGCCGAGCCTCTACTAGCTGCCTCAAGACTTGTTCTTCCAAAAGGCTCCTCCCACCTGGAACAAACTACTGAAATGCTTACATTTTTTAATTTCTTAAGCACATTTTCGTGGGATGTAAAACCTAATATCTTTAAATTCTTATGTTGAAAATTAATTTTTTCTCTAGGCTCATCCCCAATAACAACTGATTTCCAATTTGGATATTTATCTAATATTTTGATTATTGCATCACCAAATAAATCGTATCCTTTTGCTCTATTTAGCTTTCCGACAAATGAAATAATCCTTTTTTTTTTTGAAAAATTTATTTTAACTTTAGAGGTTGACTGATAACAAACAGATGTTTTTTGTTTTAACAAATTTTCATTATCTATTCCGATAAAAAATCTTTGTTGTGACCATTTACTATTAAATAAAATCTTATCAATATTATTCAATAAATATAATCTGTCTGTAATTTTTTTAGATCCATTCATAGTTAATGGATCATTATGAAAATATAGTATTATTTTTTTATTTTTGATATTTTCTAGGTGTCGAATATAATTTGGTCTATTATGTATTTCAATTATATCTGAATTATTTTTTTTTTCTTGTTCTAGAAATTTAGAAACATAATTTTTACTATTACTTTGTAAAATTTTTTTATCTAATTTTATGTTCACATAATTTTTTAAGAATGGTTTTGAATAATTCATATTTCCATATACAAAAATTGATCCTTTATATTTACTGTTTAAAGATGTATCTTTCACAAATAAAGATACAGCCCCAGCATATTTTGATGAAAAATTTTCTTTATAAGGTAACAGGATTGATATTTTCATAATTGATCTGTGTAATTCTTTTTATCATATTTCTTTTTTTTGTGTTTTTTTTAAGAAGATATTCTTCTTTCATTGCTCTTTTTTTACTTGAATATTCTTGGAAATACGCAATTTTCCATTTCATGCCCCTGGTAAATTTTGCCCCTTTTGAAGAATTATGCAAATTGAGTCTTTTTTTTAGATTATTAGTGTAACCGACATAAGAAACTGGTTTTTTGTTTCTAAATGAAACTAAAAGGTACACGTAATATTTCATAAAGAACTGGCGGTCCCTAGGGGAATCGAACCCCTCTTTCGAGGATGAAAACCACGTGTCCTAACCGATAGACGAAGGGACCAAAAAGCTTTTTTCTATTGCATAAATTATTATTAATCAAGTCTAATTAGATATTTAATTTTTGTTTAATACAAATAATCATTTAAATTTTTTCTTGTTTTTTGATGATCTTTTTTAAACCAGATGATTTATGTGTTATTAAGGTTTCTGAAAAAAAGATATTATTATCAATTTTAATACCTGAGACCAAATCCCCAGATGTTATTCCTGTCGCACAAAAAATAGAATCACCAGACACAATTTCTTCTAAATAATACTTTTTATCAAAATCATTTATACCCATTGATTTAGCTCTCTTTTTATCTAGATCAGTTTTAAATAAAAATTTGCCTTGAAAAAAACAACCAAATGCATCAAGTGCGGCTGCAGCAAGAACACCTTCTGGGCCTCCCCCTTCACCTAAAAATAAATCAACGTTATATTTATCGTCTGAAACTAGAAGAGCTCCTGAAACGTCACCATCCGTAATTAATTTTAGTTTAACTCTCATATTGTTTAATTCATCGATAATTTGTTTATGTCTTGGACGATCTAAAAGACAAACCGTTATATCTTTAGGATCTTTATTTTTGTACTCAGCTAAATTAAAAATATTCTTTTTTAATGGAAAATCTAAATCTACAACATTTTTTTCATTTACATTAGCTGAAATTTTATCCATATAAGTCTCGGGAGCATTAAATAAATTTGATTTTTCCGCAACTGCTATTACAGATAAAGCTCCAGGTAAATTATTTGCTACAAAATTTGTACCTTCTAATGGGTCTACAGCTATATCTAATTCTGGTCCACTTTTATTACCCAATTTCTCTCCAATATAGAGCATTGGAGCTTCATCAAGCTCACCTTCACCAATAACTATATTTCCTCTCATATTAATTTTATTTAATTCAGTTCTCATTGTATCAACTGCAGCTTTATCAGCAGCTAGTTTATCTTTCTTATCTATAAAATAATAACTGGCTAATGCTGCTCTAGACGAAACGTTAATAAATAAATCCTCAAATTTTTTATCTATTCCCATTAAATAATAGTTTCTAAAGATTTGTTTTTTTCTAATCTATTTTCAAATTCCCTCAATCTTTTCCAGACAGATATTAATTCAACAATAATTGGCCAACTTCGCACTAAATATTGGAGTGAGGTTTCAACTCTACCAAAAGCTCTTATAATTTGTTGAACAAATCCTAGTGTAATAGCTCCTGTAACTATTGTGGGTGCTAAAGCTAAATAAGGAACAATAACCATTCCTTGAAGATAACTCCACTTAACAGCATTAAAGTAAAGATAATGGAAATACATTTTGTAATGAATTTTACGAACTCCACCATAAAGATCAGTTATTTTTTCAGGCTTTGCGCTTTCCTTAAAATCTTCCCCTAAAACTAACTCTTTTCTATATGCCGCCTCTTCTTTTTGAATATCATATTCAATTCCAGGTAATTTAATTCCAACACTAGCTAATATTATAGTTCCTCCTAACGCTGAAACGATTGCAACCCAAACTAACGCGTGATCAACTGGTCCAATCCATGGAAGAACAGTAATACTTTTTGATAAACCCCATAATATTGGTGTGAATGCCACTAGGGTCATCAAGCTTCTCAATAGTTCTGCCCCTAAGCCTTCCATAATTCTTGCAAATTTTAAAGTGTCTTCTTGAACTCTTTGTGATGCTCCTTCTATTGAAGAAGCATAATCCCACTTATCATGATAAAAATCAGCCATAGCTGTTCTCCATCTAAAAGTCCAATGACTTGTAAAATAATCACTAAAGATGACAACTAAAATATAAACAGCAGCTATTTTTGCAAAAGTAAATAAGTAAGCAATAAATTCTTTCTCTGTTACTGAATTAGGTTCTGTTAATGCTTTTTGAAGAGTGTCATAAAATTCTCCAAACCATTCATTTATTCTAACATCTAACTGAACTTGGTACCATGTAGCAACTAAAATTATAATAGTGCCACCGATACTCCAAAGGTGCCATTTTTTTTGTGTAAAAAATTTAAACATCTATTTTAAAAAATTATCTGCATAAGATTTTTTTACAATTTTTCTTTTTTTTGGTTCTATAATTTCCACTTCAATTTTATTTTTTTTTGCATACTCTAATGCTAATTCTTTTGTAGAAAATTCTAAATTTAATTCGGATAGAGTATCATTAGAACTTTCCCAACCCATTAAAGGGTTTCTTGTGGGATCTCTAGTCTCAAATTCCAAGATCCATTTATAAGATTTCCCTCTGCCAGACTGCATAGGACTTTTATTAGGTATATAAATTTTAGCTTTTTTCATAAATGGTCGGAGTGGCAGGATTCGAACCTGCGACCCTCTGGTCCCAAACCAGATGCGCTACCAGGCTGCGCTACACTCCGAGTGATGTACTAATACAGCACTTATTAATTATTTCAATGTATAAAGGTAGAGAAATTTAAAAGAAATTTGGAAAAAATCTGCTATATAAAGCTTATGATTATCATTTGTCCTTGTGGTGAAAAAAAATTTGAAATTGATGCTAATTTAATTCCTGAAAAAGGAAGAACACTACAATGTGGAGCTTGTGATCGAAAATGGTTTTATAAAAATACTTATATTGAAGAGACTGTTGAAAAACCTATTGAATTACCACAAACTCAAGACGAAGTAGATGTTGAAATTAAAAAGAGCTTAAAAACGAAACTACATAATAACTCTCAAAAAAAACAAATTGAGGACATTAATTACAATGATGGAATAAATCTTAATTTGTCAAAAATTTTTAGTTATTTTATAGTCCTAATTATCACATCAATAGCAGCAATAATTTTTTTGGATACATTCAAAAATAATTTATCTTCTATATTTCCGAATCTGGAATTATTTTTATTTAATTTATTTGAGACTATTAAAGACATAAATCTATTTATAAAAGATTTAATAAGATAAAATGATTAATTATTTATCAAAACCTTTTAGATGGTTTTTTAAGCTTGAAGCAGCAAGTGGTTTGGTATTGTTATTTGCAGCTATCATTGCTCTAGTAATAAGTAATTCAGATTTATCCGAATTATATTTCTCAACATTAAATAAATATTTATTCATAGGTATTAATAATTTTGGATTAAAATTATCTGTTATTCACTGGATTAATGATGCTTTAATGGCAATATTCTTTTTCTTTGTTACATTAGAAATAAAAAGAGAATTTTTACAAGGCGAACTTTCTAACATTAAACAAGCTTTACTTCCAATAATTGCTGCTGTTGGTGGGATGTTGATTCCTGCCCTTTTCTACATTTTTATAAATTTTGGTGATTCTGAAACATTAAATGGTTGGGCAATTCCTTCAGCTACTGATATCGCTTTTTCTCTTGGTGTACTTTCTTTATTAGGTAAAAGAGTTCCATTATCCTTAAAAGTTTTTTTAACAGCTCTTGCAATTATTGACGATTTAGGTGCTATTGTCATTATTGCTATATTTTATTCAGGTGATTTAAGTGTAAAATATTTAAGTCTAATGTTATTAGCGTTTATAATTCTATTAATTATAAACAAATTTGATATTAAAAAGTTTTTACCTTATCTTATAGTTGGTATATTTCTTTGGGATTTCACACACAATTCAGGCATACATGCAACAATAGCTGGTGTTTTATTAGCTATGACAATACCTCACAGAAAAAAAGAAAAAGATTTTTCACTATTAATAAAAGTTGAACATGCGATTAGTCCTTATGTTGCATTTGGTATAATGCCCCTTTTTGCTTTTGCGAATGCTGGAGTTTCATTGGAAGGTTTATCACTTAGTTCACTTCTTGATAAGGTACCTTTAGGTATTGTTTTAGGATTATTTGTAGGAAAACAATTAGGTGTCTTTGTGTTTTCATATGTAGCAATTAAAACAAAAATAGCTCAAATGCCTAATAATTCAAATTGGTTTAATTTTTATGGGGTTGGAGTTCTTACAGGGATTGGTTTTACGATGAGCCTTTTCGTTGGTAATTTAGCCTTTGTAGAAAACATACAATATATGGATGGTGTAAAAATAGGTGTGTTAACTGGGTCGCTTTTGTCCACTTTATTTGGATACTTTTTAATACTACTAACACCTAATAAATGAAAAAAAAATTAATTTTAGGTTTAACGATAATTATGTTTTTTTTTAAAAGCCCAGTTTCAGCGAATTATGAAAAAACTTTTTTTGATTTAAAAATTGAAAATATATCAGGTGGGATAATTAATTTTAGTGATTTTAAAGATAAGGTAGTTTTAGTTGTTAACACTGCCAGTTATTGTGGATTTACAAACCAATATAATGAACTTCAAACTCTTTGGGACGAATATAATAAAAAAGGTTTAATTGTTCTTGGTGTTCCATCAAATTCATTTAATCAAGAAAAAAAAGGAAATTCTGAAGTAAAAGAATTTTGTGAAGTAAATTTTAATATTACTTTTCCTCTTTCTGCAATTACTGAAGTGAAAGGAATTAATGCTCATAAAGTTTTTAAATGGGCTAAGACTAATTATGGTAATTCAGCAGTTCCAAAATGGAATTTTCATAAAATTTTGATTAATAAAGAAGGCAAAGTAGAAGATACATTTTCTTCTTTTACAAAACCAATGTCAAAAAAAATAATTAATAAAATTGAAAGTATCTTATAGTTTGATTGATAACCCATCATGTGCAGGAATCACATTTTTAGGTAATAATTTCTTGAGAACTTTATAATCTAATACAGGTGATAAATTAGTTAAAATTGCATTTTTTGGATTAAATTTTGAAATCATTGACAGCGAAGTTTCAAGATTAAAATGCGATGGATGAGGATTATACCATAAACAATCAATTATTAGATATTTCAAATTTTTAAAATATTTATAATCACTATTATAGATTTTACTCACATCACTTATGTAGGCTAATTTTTTGTCAATTATAAAACAGTTAGATTTTACATTACCATGTTCAACTTGAACTGATTTGATCTTTATTTTTTTTTTATTATTAGTTGTAGAAATACTTCTTGGTAAATTATTCAACTTTAATGTAGCAGGATATTCTTTTGAATAACTTTTGAAAATATACGAAAAACTTTTTTTAAGATACTTTGAAGTTGATTTATCAGCATATACATTAATTTGATTTTTACTTTTTATATAGAAAGATCTTAAATCATTAATTCCATGGGTTTGATCTCCATGCATATGAGAATAAAGTACTTTATCTATTTTTTTTATTTTGTGCCTTAATAATTGTTGTCTCAAATCAGGTGATGTGTCTATTAATATATTTTGATTTGATGTTTTGATAATAGCTGAACATCTTGTTCTATGGTTTTTTATGTTTTTAGGATCACAATTACCAAAAAATCCATCTGGTCTTGGTACACCCATTGAACTTCCACAACCGAGTATAATGAATTCCATGGATCTTAATTAAAAAAAAGGTTGTTAAAGTTTTTAGTTGTAATTTTAGTTATTTCTTGTTTCGATAGATTTTTGATATCAGCTAATTTTTGCGCTGTATAACTTAAAAAGGATGGTTCATTTTTTTTACCACGATTAGGGACAGGAGCTAAATATGGACTATCTGTTTCAATCAAAATTTTTTCTAGTGGTAAAATTTTAAATGTTTCCTGTAAATCAATGGAGTTTTTAAAAGTTATAATGCCACTTGCAGAAAAAAAAGCATTTAATTTCAATAATTTTTCAGCAAAATTTTTTGAACCTGTAAAACAATGCATCAAAACTTTTAATTTTTCACCTTGATATTTATTTAAAATTTCAAATGTTTCGTCCTCTGCGTTTCTTGAGTGAACTATCAACGGTGAGTTCGTTTTTATAGAGGCTTCTATATGTTTCTTAAAACTTTTAATTTGTTTTTCTTTATCACTGTTATTGTAATAAAAATCCAATCCAGTTTCACCAATACCAATTATCTTAGGGTTTTCCTCAAAATTTTTTACAATATAATCAATTGAAATTTCATTATTATCAGTTTCATGTGGATGTATTCCAATTGTACCAAAAATGATTTCGTCCTCATTGATAATATCTTTAATTTTTTGAAAACTTTCGATAGATGTAGAGATTGTCAATAATTTTTCTATTCCCACATCTTTTGAACGTTTAATTATATTTGATAAATCACTTTTCAGCGGTTCATGGTCTAAGTGACAATGTGAATCAATCATTATTTTTTTCTATTTTTTTAAATAATATATCTATATTATTTATTTTTTTGTCTTTAACTAGAAACTCATTATTTTCAATTGAGGAAAAATCAATATCTTTTTCCTTAATATCAAAAATTTTTAATGCTTTAACAGAGGACTCTGGGATGATAGGATATAATAAATAGCTTACTTTTCTCACTATTTCTAACGTTGTATAAACTATTGTGTTCAATCTGGTTAGATTATCTTTCTTTTTCCAAGGCTCTTGATCATTAAAATATTTGTTTGCCTCAAATAAAGAATTTACGATAAAGTCTATATAAAAATTAATATCTTGGTTGTCGATTTTTTCTCTAATAGTATTTAAATTATTTTTAAATTTATCTAATATTTTAAGATCATCTGACTGAAATTCTATTTTATTTGGAATTTTCCCTTCACAATTTTTTAAAGAAAAAGCAACCACTCGTTGGCACAAGTTTCCAAAATTATTTGCTAAATCACTATTGATACAATCTTCAAGTCTCTCCCGTGATATATTTCCGTCATTTCCAAACGAAACTTCTTTAATAAGATAGTATCTTAAGGCATCAATGCCATAATTTTTTATAATATCAATTGGATCTAATATATTCCCTTTTGACTTAGACATTTTTTCATCTCCTGAAAGTATCCAGCCATGACCATAAACTTTTAATGGAGGTTTAATTTTAGCTGCTAACAAAAAAGCTGGCCAATAAATTGCATGAAATCTCAATATGTCTTTACCAATAATATGTAATGAGGCAGGCCAAAAATTATTAAGCAACTGATCGTTTTTATTAGGATAATTTAAAGCACTTAAATAATTAGTTAATGCATCAAGCCACACATATATAACATGATCTTTGTTGCTGGGTACTTTAATACCCCAGGAAAAACTCTTCCGACTTACAGATAAATCCTTCAAACCACTTTTTACAAAACTTATAACTTCATTTTTCCTAGACTCTGGTGAAATAAATTTTGGATTTTCCTCATAAAAATTTAGCAAAGGCTTTTCCCATTTTGATAATCTAAAAAAATAAGACTCTTCATCAACCCACTCGACTGAAGATTTTGAAGAAATTGCTATTTTTTTTCCATTATCTTCCTCGATTTCATCCTCGTTATAAAATGCCTCATCTGATACAGAATACCATCCAGAATATTTTGATAGATAAATGTCATCATTTTTTTCTAGTTCATTCCATAAATATTGCACAGATTCTAAATGTCTTTTCTCAGTTGTTCTTATAAAATCAGTATTGGTTAAATTTAAAGTTTTTGAAAGATCTTTAAAAGTTTGACTAATAGTATCGCAAAATTTTAATGTATCCATCCCCTCTTTTTCAGCAGCTCTTTGAATTTTTAATCCATGTTCATCAGTGCCAGTTAAAAAATGCACCTGAAAACCATCAATTCTTTTAAATCTTGCAAAAAAATCTGCAACAATACTTGAATATGCGTGGCCCATATGAGGTTTCGCAGATGGATAATAGATCGGTGTTGTAATATAAAAATATTTAGTCATTAACTATTTGATGTCTTAATTGTATAAATAAACTTTCGATATCTAAATTAAATCTTTTAATATCATCAATAGAATTCACAAACTTTGTATAAACCGAATAATTATCTAAATTGTTAATTTTTTTAATAAAATACATTTGTAAAAAAGCAAATATAAGATTAGTGCTTAAAATATTTTTTTTATAATAATGATTATCAATTATTTCCAATAAAAATTCTTCGAGTTTCATTTTTGTTAAATCAATTTTTTTTTCAAAAGAAAAATTATATAAATTTATTAGATCACCTGGAGTGAAATAATGTGAAATTAAATCGTTACTTATCAAACTGTGGATATCTTTATTGATAATTTTGTTAAAAATATTAATACTTTCTTCTTGTGATAACGTAATTTTAAAATACAAACATCTTGATTTAATAGTTTGTAAAATTTTTGATGAATTATTAATAATAATAAAAAATATATTATCATTAGGTTCCTCTAAAGTTTTGAGTAAAGCATTATTCGAATTTAAATTCATTAATTCGTGATTATCTATCAAAACAAATCTGGGCTTAGTATTGAAAGAGGATTTATTGCAAAAACTAATTAATTCTCTTATTTGATCAACTTCAATATTCTTTTTTTCTTTTTTAATATCAATTAAATAAAAATTTGGCGATGTATTGTTTTTAACTAATTTAAAAGATCTATTTTTATCATTAATTTGTAAATTTTGAACATCGTAGGAATAGTCCTCGTTTTTAGATAAAATATAATTAATTAAATGTAGTGATAATGTAAATTTACCTGATCCTTTTTGACCTGATAATAATATCTTATTTGGTAATTTATTATTATCAAATAAATACTTTAATTCATTGAAATAATTATTTAATCCAAAAAGTTTAGTCTGATTAATGGGGTCATTCATATCTAAATCAATTTTTTAACTTTATTTATAATTAATTTTTCATTAGATTTAATTTCTAAATTAGAGTTAACAATAAAATATTTTTTTGGATTTTTTTTGGCCATTTTTATGAAACCTTTTTGGACTTTTTTATAAAAATTTTTATTAAATTTATCATATCTATTTAATCTTTTTCTTTTTTTTAGTCTTATTATCATATTTTTTTCGCTTACTACGTTAAGGAAGGTGAAATCAACTTTTAGTCTGTCTAAAACAAATTTGTTTATATTGTTTATAAAATTAATATTTAAACCCATTCCATAGTGTTGATAAGCAACTGTTGAGTCTACAAATCTGTCGATCAAAATTATTTTTTTTTTATAATTTTTCTTAAGAATTGAAATATTTTCATTTCTTGCAGCTACATATAACAATAAATCTGTTTTTGGTTGAAATTTTGTTTTTTTACTTAAGATTAATTTTCTTATTTTTTCAGAATTTAGATTCCCACCTGGTTCTCTTAAATATATAAAATCAATTTTATTCTTTTTTAAAAAACTTACAATTTTTCTAATATGGTGAGATTTACCAGATCCCTCTATGCCTTCAAAAACAATGATTGGTTTTTTAGACATCACCCCAAATCAAATAATTTAATGATCTAATCAATCTAGAGAAAATATTTAATCTTTTAATTTCCTCGTTTGCGTAAAGATCATATTCTCCTACAAGCTCATCATCATAAACCATTTTAAGTTTAGCAATAACTTGATCTTTTTTAATTGGAGCTTCGATTGGTCCGTTATAATTTACTGATATTTTAAGACGGTTTTTTCTGGCTTTTTTAATGGTTTTGTAAATATTTTGATTTGAGTAGACCTGAACACTATTTTTTTGACCTAACCATACCTCTACTTCAGAAATTACTTGGTTGGCCTCTGTAATTTTTACTAAATCAAAATTTGTTAAACCATAGGTCAAAATTTTTGTACTCTCTCTAGATCTTTGTTTTTTTGTATCAAAACCACTCCCTACTGCAATCAGACGTCTTCCATTTCTATTTATAGATGAAGCCAATGAATATTTTTCTACGGCTAGATATCCTGTTTTAATTCCATCAGCACCAATATTTTTATAAAGAAGTGGGTTTCTGTTGCCCTGAGTTATTGGATCACCACCAGTTCTATCCCAAGTAAACTCTAATTCTGCAAAATATTCATAAAAACTTGGATGAGTTTTTATAAGATAATTAGACATAATGAGTATATCTCTAACTGTAGAATAGTTATTAGGATCATTAATCCCTGAAGAATTTGCAAAATTAGTATTTTCCATACCAAGTTCTTTTGCTTTAGATGTCATCAAAATAGCAAACTCTTCTTCGGTACCTGCTATACCTTCAGCTAATGTAACACATGCATCATTACCCGAAGCAACAATTATTCCTCTCAACAAGTCTTCAACTGAAACCGTATCATTTACCATGATAAACATGGATGAGTATCCTGAAGTAGATAAACGCCAAGCTTTTTCCGAAACAATAAACTCATCATCTAAATTGATATCCCCAGATTTTATAAAATCAAAGGCTATTATAGCAGTCATTATTTTAGTCATCGAAGCAGGATATATTGAAATATCTGGTTCCTTTTCATACAAAATTTCACCTGAATAAAAATCTTGTAAAATTGCTGTTCGAGCTTTTGTTTGGAATTCACAAAATGCATTGGTCGTGAATAAAAATAAAAAAAACAAAATATGTATAAATTTTTTAGTCATGTCGAATAATTTCAAGGTTTTCAAAATCTAGTATAGCGGCTTTATTATAAGAATTTTTTAAAGAATTAATATCATTAAAAGGACCTAAAATAACTCTAAAATTTGTTTTAGTAAGAGGGAGTACTTTAAATTTTTTAATTGAAGTTTCATTTTTAATCCTTTTAATCATTTCTAAGGCTGATTTTTCATAATAAAAATCAGCAACTTTTATTGAATATGAAAATTTTTTAGTCTTAATAGTTTTCTTCTTAGTTTTTACTTTATTTAGATCATTTATCTCAATTCCATCAACTGGAGCCTTTTCAGCTACTTCTTTTTCCTCCTCCCAAGTTTTAGTTTTTTTTGCTATAAATGATGAATTATTTGATATTGACAAAATTGATATATAAGGTTCATCTAAATCAAGATCTAAATCTTCTGCAATTCTTTCAGATATAACTGAATTATAAAAATAAGGATAATTTGTCTTATTTGAAGCAACTTTTGCTAAAATTGTTTTATTATTTAACATATTGGTTATTTTAACACTTGAATTTTTTCTTAAATTTTTTTGAAATATTAGATATGAGCGATTATCAATTTTTTTATCAACAATTTTATCATTATATAATTTATCTTCAAAAACTAAGGTAAAACCTTTATTTGAAAAATTTTCTACTGTTGTAAATTTTTTTAAATTTACGTTATTTGAACAATTACTGAGAAATAATATAATAGTAATAATTAAACAATATTTAAAGTTCATTTTCAAATTTATCCTTTAAAGTACATACAGCTAAACTAAACCTTAAAGATCTATTCCATTTAAGAATGACTTCATAGTTATCGTAAACAATGTAGGCTGGTGTAAGTTTTTCAGCATCTTTAACAATATCTTTATCTGGAGTTACTATTGCAACTTTATAATTAAAATTTAAATTGTTAGGTAGGTTATCTTTCTCAATATATTTTATAAAAAAACTTAATTTTTTTTTGTTTTTTATTTTTTGTGCAGATGTATTCAAATATTTATTTGGAATATTATCTTTAAGAACTACTTTATAAAAGCATGGTCTTTCTGT
>CACJLN010000013.1 GCA_902594255.1 uncultured Pelagibacteraceae bacterium | reverse complement strand
AAATTTATTGTTATTTTTTTTATCTATTCCTATTATTTTGAATTTTTTTGAGATTAAGTAATTTCCTAAAACTGATCCAATATATCCATTTGAACCTGTAATTAAAATCCTCACTTTATATTTTTTTTTATAAAGTTAAATTTGTTTAATGCAGCTGCTATAGTCATATCCATATCGTAATACGCATAATCTGCTAATCGTCCACCTATTATTATATTTTTATAATTGGTACTTAAAAATTTTCTATATTTTGAGTGTATTAATCTATTTTTAATATTATTTACAGGATAGTATGGTTCATCATTGTTTAATTGAGGGTATTCTTTGATAATTAAAGTCTTATTTTTATATTTTCTCTCCTTGTGCAAATGTCTTGGTTCATGAATCCTTGTAAATTTATATTTTTTCTCAGGATAATTAACAACAGAATTGTCTTGAAAATTTTTTTTATTGATAATCTTTTTTTTAAATTTTACTGATCTCCATTCCAATTTTCCAAACTTATACCCAAGTAATTTGTCTAAAGGACCAGTATAAATAATATAGTTATTTACAATATTTTTTTGTCTTAAATTGAAGGTTTTTTTATATATTACATTAATTAAAGGATTTGATGTTAATTTTCTAAATATTTCAGTATAACCTTTCAAGGGTATGCCTTCAATCAATGCATTTTTAAAATAAGTTTTGTTATCATTAAATCTTAGTGGCAATCTATTAAAAATTGACGAGGGTAATTTTTTTGGATTTTTTCCCCACTGTTTTTCTGTGTAATTTTTGATAAAAGCTTTATATAAATCTTGACCTATTTGCATTAATGCTTTTTCCTCAAAATTTTTGGGATTTTTTTTTCTAAACTTTTTGGCTTTATTTTTAATGAAATTTTCTGCCTCCAATGAATTAAAATTTTTATCATAAAATTGATTTATAGTTTTTAAATTTATAGGCATTTGATAGATTTTAGACTTATATTTAGATAAAACTTGATGTTTGTAATTATTAAGAGAAGTAAATTTTTTTAAATAATTCCAAACATTTTTGTTTGATGTATGAAAAATATGTGAGCCATATTTGTGAAACTCTATACCAGTTGATTTATCTATTTCACTATAACAGTTTCCACCTATATGGTCTCGTTTCTCGATTATGGTAACTTTTTTTTTGAGTTTATTAGCTATTCTCTCAGCTAAGACACATCCGTATAAGCCTGAGCCTACTATTAAAAAGTCAGTTTTAATCTTTTTCATTTGAACTGGATAATTTCTTTAAAAGATTTTAAACAAAAAACAAATAATTTCCATTTTTTAATTGAAACTTCACCTGTTTGACGCTCTTTATGTTCAACGTCAATAAATTTTAACTTTTTATTTTTAGCGGCTATGATTGATAATAAAACGTTTGGGATTATTGAGTCATCTATTTTTGATAAATTTTTTAAGAGAAATTCACTTTTGATCAATCTAAATGGGCTATTAGAGTCCTTTATTACTACGCCGTGTCTGATAAAAATTATTGATTTCATAATTTGAGTGATAATAAGCCTTATAAATTGATCTTTTCTTTTAAATCTTCTGCCAATAATCAAATCTTCATTAGATTTCAGGTTAAGAATTTTTTCAATATCTTCTGTGAAAAATTGATCATCACTATCAAGCTGAAATATATAATCGCATTTTTCTTTAAGGGCATAATTGTACCCATGTAAAATTGTTTGACCATGTCCTTCATTATCCTTATTTATTATTACGATATTTCTTTGACCTTCAAATTTTTTAATTTTTTGCTTTGTGTTATCACTTGATCCGTCATTTATAAGAAGAATTACAGGATCAAATTTCGATGTATCTTTTAATAAATCATTAACAACTTTTTCGATAATATTTTCTTCGTTAAAAATGGGTAATACTATATATATTTTTTTTTTCATGATAATAATTATTAATATAACGGATCATCTTTAAAAAAATTTTTTAACTTTATGGGCTTCTTTTCGAGAATATATCTATATACATTATAATTTTCTAAAACTCTTTGCACATAATTTCTTGTTTCTCTAAACTTTATCAACTCTATCCAATTTACATAATCAATATTTCCTTTTTGAGGATTTTTATTAATCTTTTTCCAATATTTTACTCTTTTCGGTCCAGCATTGTATGCTGCAATAGCAAAAGGATACGCGCCCTCATATTCTAAAATTAATCCAGCGATATAATGTGATCCTAAATTTATATTATATTCTGGATCAGTTGTTAATCTTGATTTAGAGTAGGGAAGTTTGGCTTGTTTTGAAACAAGTTTTGCTGTGTAAGGCATTAGTTGCATTAAACCTCTAGCCCCCGCGTGACTATTTGCAGTTAAATCAAACTCACTTTCTTGTCTTATTATTGATAAAATAAAAGCACTTTCAGGAATTTTTCGTCCATTAATAAAATTAGGAGTACTGATTATTGGATAATTAAATTTATTATGAAATCTTTTTTCATATGAAGCAATTTTAGCAATTTGAATTGCAAAGTCGTATCGTTCAATATTAGTTGCAAGCTCAGCTGCTAAAATTTCACTACCACTTTCAACATTGTCAAGAGCCAGATGTCTTAACATATGTTTTGAGTATTTATCTTCATCCAGTTCATCTAAAAGGTAAATTACTTTTACAATTTCTTTTTTAAAGAAGAAATCACGGTATTCTTTATTTACTTCAAAGTCTTTAGTAAGCTCAAATTTTTTATCTGGATTAATTTCCATAAAAGCTAATTGACCATAATAAGTTGTTAAGTAATTCGAAGCTTCTGTAAACCATTTATCTGATAATTCTTTGTATTCTAACTTTTGATAAGTTTTGCCAAGCCAATATGCGCCTCTAGCAACACTTATTGGATAACCTACATTTTTATAAAAATTTTCGAAATGATCTTTAGCTAACAAAGGATTGTCTAAAAAACTTAAAGCAATCCATCCACTCATCCATTCCGCAGCTGCAAACTCAGGACCCTCTGACATTGCATGATTGCTACTTATTTTATAAGCTAACTCATATTTCTTTTTGTAAATTAAAGATCTTGAAATAATTTCTCTTTCAATCCACCATTTATCAGGCCTTACTAGGTAATCTTGAGTATTTTTAATATTTAATAAAATTTCAACTGAACTTTCAACTCTTCCTCTTTTTCTTCTCCATTTAAGTCTATCATAATTTAAACCTGCATCATTTTTAAATTTAGCTGGAACTTTCGATATTGCATTATCAACACCATACGATTTACTCATTAGCAGTTGTCTAGCATTATATAAAAGCTGATAATCCTTGGGTAAGTATCTTAATAGCCGTTTCAAATCCCAATACTTACTATTCCATGCAAGATAATCTGCCCTTTTTATATAATCTTTAGCATCTAGATATTTCTTAAATTTTTTTCTATAGAATCTTAGTTCGGACTTAGTCAATTCAGCTGTAATCCATCCCTCTTTAACAAGACTCAAACCTCTTTCTTTTTCACCATTCAAAATATAACTTTCTCCAAGTATCATTTTTCCAAATCCACTTAATGGTTCAGAGGAACCATACCAATCAATAATTTTTTTTGGTGAAATCTTATCTGTTGAAAGTTTATG
Source organism: uncultured Pelagibacteraceae bacterium (assembly GCA_902594255.1). Taxonomy (GTDB): domain Bacteria; phylum Pseudomonadota; class Alphaproteobacteria; order Pelagibacterales; family Pelagibacteraceae; genus Pelagibacter. The sequence continues at coordinate 15,757 of CACJLN010000013.1, read as the reverse complement.
TTCAGCTAAATATTTTACTCTACCAATTCTCGGGTAATCCTCATTTTTATCAATAAAAGTCTTATAATCATAATAGGATGCCTGATTCCCTTTTGTAAGAAGATGTCTCCACTGAACAAATTTATAAATTGATTTATCCTTTGCCTTTTTTGCAATTTTTAAAGCAACTGGCCATTTTGCTTTTTTCATCTCTGAAATGGCCTTATTTGCCAAATTAAAATCTTTTTTACTATAATATTTAGATATTTTAATATTTTTTGGTTTATCAGACCCAGCTATTACTGGTTTTTTCTTTGGTAGAATAAATCCAATTTTTTCCTCTTTTTTTTCAACACTTTTTTTCTCAGTTACTTTCTTTATAATCTTATTAATTGGTTTAGGCAGAGGTTTCACCACATCAATTAATAATTTCTTTTGTGTTTGCTCAGCAGTTTGAGGTGGTTTTTTTATAGGAATTATATCGGATAAAACCGTATTACACAGGCAGATCAGAGGAAACAAAATTATTAAAAAACTGAATTTTTTTAACATAATCTTAGTATATGAATCTTCAAACTATGTTATAATTATTTATGTTTAAAGGTTCAAATGTTGCTTTAGTCACTCCTTTTAAAAAAGATAGACTAGACGAAGATAGTTATATCAAGTTAATTCATTTTCACATTAAAAATGGTACAAATGGTTTAGTTCCAGCAGGAACTACAGGTGAATCACCAACGCTAAGCCACGAGGAACACGAAAGAGTTATAGAGTTATGTGTTAAAGAAAGTAATGGAAAATTACCCGTGATTGCGGGTACTGGTTCAAATTCGACAGAGGAGGCTATCTCTCTTACTTCTCATGCGGAAAAAATTGGAGCTAATGGGGCGTTGATAGTTACCCCTTATTATAATAAGCCAACTCAAGAAGGACTTTATCAACATTACAAAGCAATTAATGATAGATGTGGTATTCCAATTATTATTTACAACATTCCAGGAAGATCGGTAATAGATATGTCAGTTGATACTATGGCTAGGTTATTTGAGTTGAAAAATATTGCTGGCGTCAAGGATGCTACAGGAGATTTAAATAGAGTGAACGAAACTTTGAAAAAATTAGGTAAAGATTTTATTCAACTCACTGGGAATGATGATAATGCCTTAGAATTTAATTTAAGGGGAGGGGTAGGCTCAATAAGTGTTACCGCAAATATCGCTCCAAAACTATGTTCAGAATTTCAAAAATTTTCAATTTTAAGTGATGAAAAATCTAAGCTTGAAGCTGAAAAAATTGATAAAATTCTACAACCAGTTCATCATTCTATGTTTATAGAAAGCAACCCAAGTCCAGTAAAATATGCAGCTAAATTATTAGATCTTTGTGATGATGAAGTAAGACTTCCAATGGTAAAAGTTACTGAGTCCACAAAAAAAATAGTTGAGGATGCTTTAAAGTCTGCAAAATTGATTTAATGCGAAAAAAAACCAATGTTGGTTTCAAAATAATTTGTATTAATCGAAAAGCGAGCTTTAATTATTTTTTTGAAGATCTTTTAGAGGCAGGAATTGTTCTTAAGGGATCAGAAATAAAATCAATCAGAAATGGCAAAGTAAATATCGCAGATTCCTATGCTGTAGAAAAAAATGGGGAAATAGTTTTGATAAATTCACATATAGCATCTTACAAACAAGCAAGTTACTCAAATCATAGTCCCTTAGATGAGAGAAAGTTGTTATTGAATAAAAGAGAAATCAATAAACTAATTGGAAAAACACAGAGAGAGGGTTTTACTTTGGTCCCCACTAAGATGTATTTCAAAAAGGGCAAAGCCAAAATTGAGCTTGCAGTTGCAAAAGGTAAAAAACAGTTTGATAAGAGAAGTGTTAAAAAAGATAGAGATTGGAGTCGAACTAAAGCAAGATATATCAGAAAGTCGAGCTGAATGATTTACTTAGGTATTGGATCAAATTTAGGTAATAGAAGAAAGAATATTGAAATAGCAAAATTTGAAATTGCTCAAAATGGAATAAATATAATCAATTGCTCAAATTTTTACGAAAGTTTGTCTTGGCCTAACATTAACTATCCTAAATTTTTGAACATTGTATTAAGAGTAGATACCAATCTAACACCACTTGAGTTAATTAAGATTTGTAAGAATATTGAAAAATCTCTTGGTAGAAAAGAGAGCACTAGAAATGCTCCAAGAGTATGTGATATTGACATACTAGACTATAAAAAGAAGCGAATTAATAATAAAATTATTTTACCTCATCCTAGGTTACATCAAAGAAATTTCGTTCTTTTACCTTTATTTGAATTAGATAAGTCATGGATACATCCAGTTTCTAAATATCATATAAAAAAATTAATATTTTATTTACCAAATAGAGACATAAGATCTATTAAACAAATTTAATTTAGTGTTATAATAAGTAATGCTAAATTCTGAAGAATTAATAAATAAAGTAAAAATTTATAATAAATTTCTAAATCCTGAAAAATTGAATAAAGCCTATGATTTTGCTGTAAAAGCTCACAGTAATCAAAAAAGAGCATCTGGTGATCCTTACTCAGTACATCCAATTGAGGTTGCAAATATTCTTACAGATCTAAAATTAGATAGCGCAACAATTACTACTGGATTACTTCATGACACTATTGAAGATACTTACGCCACTTATGAAACAATAAAAGGAGAATTTGGAAATGAAGTTGCTGATTTAGTTGATGGAGTTACTAAAATATCTGTTTTAGAAAATAAAGCCTCCTCAAATTCAAAAGCTGAAAATTTTAGAAAATTAATTTTAGCCACATCAAAAGACATAAGAGTTCTACTTGTAAAAATTGCTGACAGATTACACAATATGAGAACTATTAAGGCGATAACTAAACAAGATAAAAGAAAAAGAATAGCTCAAGAAACTATGGAAATTTATGCACCTCTTGCAGATAGAATGGGTATGCACAGGATCAGAGATGAGTTAGAGGATCTCTCTTTTGAAATTTTGAATAATCAAGCAAGATCATTAATTCAAAAAAGACTTGATGAAATTAAATTAGACAAAAAAGATATTTTTAAATCTTTATCAGTAGAGCTAAAAGATTTACTGAGTCAAAATAATATAAAGTCAAACATATTTGGTCGTGAAAAAACTCCTTTTTCTATTTGGAGGAAGGTACAAAAAAAAAGAGTTTCTTTAGAGCAAATTACTGACATTATAGGCTTTAGAATTATTCTAGATAATATAGACGAGTGTTATAAAACACTTGGTGTTTTACATAAAGAGTACAATTGTATCCCAGGAAAATTTAAAGATTATATTTCATTTGCAAAAATTAATGGTTATAAATCAATTCATACATCTGTAATTGGCTCAAATAAAAAACCAATAGAAATTCAAATAAGAACAAAAGAAATGCATGAGTTTGCTGAAAGAGGTATAGCTTCTCATTGGCAGTATAAATCGTCTGAAAAATTCAATTCATTAACTTGGAAAGAATATGACTGGTTAAAGGATTTGGTTGAAATAATAGAAAAAAATGAAAATCCTGAACACTCTTATGAGTATACTAAACTTCAAATGTTCCAAGAAAATGTGTTTTGTTTTACACCTAAAGGATCTGTAATTAAACTTCCAAAAAACGCAACCCCAATTGATTTTGCCTATGCTGTTCATACAAAAATTGGCGATACGGCAATAGGCTGTGAAATTAATGGTAATAAGAGTGAATTACAGTCAATTTTAAGAAATGGAGATAGAGTAAACATTATTACCTCTAAAAAACAATCACCTTCCTTACATTGGATACCAATAACTAAAACAGGCAAAGCAAGAGCAGCAATAAGAAGATATTGGCATGATAGAGGAGAAAAAAAGGAAGAAAGAATTAAAAAATACAATACCACTTTATGGATTTCATTACCTGATAAGCCAGGACAATTAGGCAATGTAAGTTCTCTTATAGGCGAACATAAACTGAATATTTCAAATTTAGAGATGGTCGGCAAAAACCCTAATTACATAAATTTTAAGTTTCAATTGATTATACGAGATCTTAAAAACTTTACTAATTTTATTGCAGAGCTTAAACAAAAGAGTATAAAATTTAAGATAATTAGACACGAAGATAAAAGAAATGCTTTCACCCAAAAAATCCTTAAATATTTTAAAAAAAACTAATGCATTATTAGAAGGTCATTTTGTTTTATCCTCCGGCTTACATTCTGCAAAATATATACAATGCGCCAAACTGTTAAGTTTTCCTCATTTATCTAATAAAATTTGTAAATCATTTGCTAACAAAATTAAAAAAAATTTTAAAAAGATAGATCTTATTTTAGCTCCAGCTATGGGTGGAATAATTATTGGCTATGAAGTTGGAAGAATTTTAAAAAAAGAGACAATTTTTTGTGAGCGTGTAAGTGGAAAATTTCAATTAAGAAGGGGATTTACAATTAACAAAGGATCAAAAGTTTTGATTATTGAGGATGTTATCACGACCGGTAAGTCCAGTATGGAATGTGTTAAATTAATAAAAAAAAATAAAGCAAAATTAGTTGGTTTTGCATCATTAATTGATCGTTCTACAAAAAAAAGTTTAAAAATAAAAAAAAAGGTCATCTCACATCTTAAGATTGATGTGCCAACTTTTAAGAAAAATAAATTACCTGATTATTTGAAAAAAGTGCCAATAACAACACCTGGAAGTAGATTTATAAAGTGAAAAGACTAGGCGTAAATATAGATCATGTTGCAACTCTAAGAAATGCGCGGGGGGAATTACATCCTGATCCCGTATACGCTGCTAAATATGTAAGCAAAGCAGGCGCTGACTCTATTACAATTCATTTAAGGGAAGATAGAAGGCATATAAAAGATCTAGATGCACAAAAAATATGTTCCATTAAAAAGCTCTTAGTAAATTTGGAAATTTCTACTAATAACGAGATTATTAAGAAAGCGTTAAAGATTAGACCAGACTTTATATGTATTGTTCCAGAAAATAGAAAAGAAATTACCACAGAGGGTGGATTAGATCTCAAAAAAAATAAAACAAATATCAAAAAAATTATCTCAAAATTTAAAAGTAAAAATATCAGAACAAGTTTATTTATTAATCCTGTTTTATCTGATATCGAAATTTCCAAAGAGCTTGAAACTGACTGTGTTGAAATTCATACAGGAAGATTATCAAACTTAGTTAAAGCTAAAAAAAACCACTCTTATGAATTAAAAAGAATTATTCAAAGTTCAAAGCTTGCCCACAAATTAGGCATAGAAGTCCATGCTGGTCATGGATTGGATTATAAAACTACAAAACTTTTAGTGAAAATTAAAGAAATCAAAGAATTCAATATTGGCCACTATTTAATAGGTGAGTCGATTTTTTATGGTTTACCAAAAGTGATAAAAAATTTTAAAAAAATTTTAAAAAGTTGAGACTTAAAATGAGAATATTAGGTATTGGTGTTGATATCATACAAAATAAAAGAATTAAATCTTTAATAAAAAATAAAAATTTTATCTCAAGAACATTTAGTCCAAAAGAAATTAAATTTTCCCAAAAATATTCAAATAAAACTAATTATTTTTCAAAGCGTTTTGCAGCAAAAGAATCATTAGCGAAATCTCTTGGTAGTGGCTTTAGAGATAATCTAAATTTTAAAGATATAGAAATTTTAAATGATAAAAAGGGAAAACCCTTTTTTTCAAAATCTAGAAAAATCGATGTTATTGTAAACAAAAAATTCAAAGTAAAAAAATATGATTTGTTTCTTTCAATTTCTGATGAAAAAGATTATTCAATAGCATTTACGACTTTGCAGACCAAATAATGTTTAATAAAGAAAGTATTATAGATAATATTAAAACCTTATTTTATGCGCTAATCATAGCCATTATAATAAGATCACTAATAATTCAGCCTTTTTACATTCCTTCTTCATCAATGGAACCAACATTATTAGTTGGGGATAGATTATTTGTTACAAAATATTCTTATGGATATAGTAAACATTCATTTCCTTTTAGCCCACCGATTTTTAAAGATAGAATTATTTTCAGTAGTCCTAAAAGAGGGGATGTAGTTGTATTCAAAACACCCGCAGATAATAGAACAGATTACATAAAACGACTAATTGGATTACCAGGTGATAGAATTCAATTTTTAGACTCAAATTTATTTTTAAATAATAATGAGATTTTTAAATCAAGAATTTCAAAAAAAGATATTATTTACTGCGGAAATAAAAAGATTGATGTATTTACGTTTGAAGAAAAGTTACCAAACAATAAGGTGCACAAAACTGTTTACTTAAAAAACTTTGGTTATCAAAATTCAGATGTTTTTGAAGTGCCTGAAGATTTTTATTTTTTTTTAGGTGATAATAGAGATTGCTCAAAAGACAGTAGATTTTTATCAAGTGTTGGTTATGTTCATAAAGATAATCTTGTTGGTAAAGCAAGGTTTATTTTTTTTTCATCTGATAAATCAAAAGGTAATTTATTTTTCTTTTGGAAATGGAAAGACTCTATCCGGTTCGATAGATTCTTTAAAAAGATAAATTAATGCAAAAAAATTTTCAATTATTTCAAAAAAAATTAAAGATTAAATTTAAAAATCCTAAATTATTAGTACAAGCATTAACTCATAAAAGTTACGAACCAATAAACAATAATGAAAAAATCGAATTTCTTGGTGATAGAGTTTTAGGCCTAGTAATAGCAAAAAAATTATTAGAAATTTATCCCGATGAAAAAGAGGGTATTTTGGATAAAAAATTTGCCTCTTTAGTAAATAAAAAAACCTGTCTTCTAATTGCAAAAAAGTTAGGTATTGAAAAATTTATATTAATTTTAAGTTCAACTAAGAATAAATCAAATATTGAAGATAAAGTTCTCTCTGATGCTTGTGAAGCGATAATTGGTGCAATTTACTTAGACAAAGGATTTAATGTTGCTGAAAATTTCATTTTACGTTTATGGAAAGATGAAATTGACAAAAGTGTCATAACTATAATTGATGCAAAAACAAAGTTACAAGAATACTCATTGAAAAATTTTAAAAAGTTACCAGTGTATAGATTAATTTCCAACACGGGTCCAAGACACAAGCCTGTTATCAAAGTAAGTGTCAAATTATCAGATGGTAAAATTTACTATGGAGAAGGAAAATCTAAAAAAAATGCGGAGCAAAAAGCCGCAACATTATGTTTAGATAATTTGGGATAACGATGAATTGGGACGATACAGGTTTTTTACTTTCAAAAAACAAATATAGTGAAAATTCTTTGATAGTAGAGGTATTTACAAAAGAACATGGTAAGATTTCAGGTATTCTCTTTGGCGGAACATCTAAAAAAATTAAAAGCTATCTACAAATTGGAAATAAATTATACACAAACTATAATGCAAAAAACGATAATAAAGTAGGATATTTCAAATTTGAGATAATTAAAGCTGAAACACCATTTTTTTTTGATAACAAAAAAAAGTTGTCTTGCTTAACATCAGCCCTACAATTGATAAGAATATTAAATCCAGAGGCACAACCAAATCTAAAAATTTTTGAATTAATTGAGAATTTTTTTATAATTTTAAAAGGTGAAGAGTGGATTAAAAATTATATTTTGTGGGAATTAAAATTATTTAGTTTATTAGGCTATAATCTTGAATTAGAAAAAATTGTCACCAAAATAGTAAAAGATGAAAATATTTTTTATAAATTAAAATCCCAATCTGAGGACAGAACTATACCTAATTTTCTTATTGAGAATGATTTTTCAGCAAATGATGAAGATCTAATCCAAGGAATTAAGTTAGTTAGTGATTTTCTTGAAAAATCTATATTGAGGCCTAATAATTTAAATCAGCCCTTAAGCAGATCACAATTTTTAAGTAATTTGAAATAATTATTTTAAAATTTTATCTAATCTGTCAGCATAATAGCTAACTATTGCATTAGCGCCAGCTCTCTTGAATCCAATTAAACTTTCAATGATTACATTATTATCAACCAGACCTTTTTCTACAGCGTTAGCTAATAAACTGTATTCTCCTGATACTTGATAGGCCATGACTGGGATTTTAAAGTTATCTTTAATTAACTTAATGATATCTAAATATGGCAGACCTGGTTTAACCATAACCATATCAGCTCCCTCTTTGATATCTAATGCGACTTCTCTAAGAGCTTCATCGCTATTTTTAAAATCCATTTGATAATTTTTTTTATCACCCTTGAGAAGTCCCTTAGATCCAACAGCATCTCTAAAGGGGCCATAAAAACTTGAGGCATACTTAACAGCATAAGACAGAATTTGAGTCATCTTATATCCATTTTTATCAAGTGTTTTTCTTATTTCGCCAATTCTACCATCCATCATATCTGAAGGAGCAAGAACATCACATCCCATCTGTGCTTGAAGCAGTGACTGATTAATTAAAATACTTACTGTTTCATCATTTAGGACGTATCCAGATTTTAACAAACCATCATGACCATGAGATGTGTAAGGGTCTAATGCAACATCTGTCATTATACCAATTTGATTTTTATATTTTTTTTTTATTAATTGGATTGCTTTACAAACTAAATTGTCCTCATTTAAAGCTTCAGTGCCCAGATTATTCTTTTTTCTTTTATCTGTATATGGAAATAAAGCAACCATAGGTAGTTGATTTTTTATTGCTTTATCAACGAGACCAGAAAGTTTGTCTAAAGTGTAACGATATACACTTGGCATTGATTTGATTGGTTGCTTTTTGTTTTTGCCATCTATTAAAAATATTGGCAAGATAAAATCACTTGGACTTAAATTATTTTCTTCAATTAGTCTTCTAGACCAATCATTTTTACGACTACGTCTTAGTCTTAAACCTGGATATTTACCTGTTATCATGTTCAAATATATTTAAAAAATGCGACAAATGTAATATACAAATATATCTTAAAAAGGATATTAAACAATTAAATGGACCTAAATTTTAACGATTTTGAAAAACAAGATATTAAGTTTGATATTGATAAGCTTAAAGAAGCTTATCAGGAAATATTGAAAATAAAAGGATTTGAAGGAGTTGCTGGTGTTTCTAATTTTGGTGCAATATCATTAACTCAGATACCTGGAGATCCAGACTCTATCAAAGGACATAAAGCTCGTGGTATTTTTTGGACCAAACCAAACGGCTCTGGCAAAGAAGTAGTAAGAGATGAAATGATAAATGAAGAAGCTTACTCAGAATTTATAGATGAATATAAGGAAACGTACTTTAAAGATGTTTTTGATGCTCTTTCTTCAAAATATAAACTTGGAAGAGTTAGAATTTTATTAAAAGAGCCAAGATCTACCTTAAGCTGGCATAGAGATCCAGAACCAAGACTTCATATTCCAATAATTACTAATCCTGGATCAATCATGGTTATAGATAATGTTGCAAAACATCTACCAGCTGATGGTTCTGTATGGATTACTAATAACACGAAATATCATAATGCCTTTAATGGTGGTGAGGAAAATAGAATCCATTTAGTGGCATGTGTTCTAAATCATAAATTTAATTAATTTGAAAAAAATTTTTATCTCATCAGATCATGCTGGATTCAAACTGAAAGAAACTATTAAAATGTATTTAGAAAGAAAAAAATATAAATATTTCGATTTAGGTCCAGAAAACGATAATAGTGTGGACTACCCAGACTTTGCCCATAAAGTAGCAAAAAAAGTAAAGTTGAACAAAAATAATGTCGGTATATTAGTATGTGGATCTGGTACAGGTATGAATATTGCAGCAAATAAGCACAAAAATGTGCGCGCAGCGCAATGTTTTAATTTAAAATCAACCAAATTATCAAGATTGCATAATAATGCAAATATCATTACATTGGGATCAAGACTATTAAATAAAAAAAATGCTTTAAATTTTGTGAATGTGTTTTTAAACACTAAGTTTGAAGGTGGGAGGCATTTAAAAAGAGTAAAAAAAATATAGGTTATTATGTCAAGTGAAAAAAAATATTTAAATTCAGATTATCAAAACTTTTTTGAAAAAAGTTTATCTGAAGCGGATCCAGATTTATTTAAAGCAATTAACGATGAGCTAATTAGACAACAAAATCACATAGAACTTATTGCCTCAGAAAATATTGTTTCACAGGCAGTGTTAGAGGCTCAGGGGTCTGTTTTAACTAATAAATATGCCGAAGGTTATCCTGGTAAAAGATATTATAATGGATGTGAACATGTTGATGTAGCTGAAAAATTGGCTTTAGAAAGAATTAAAAAACTTTTTAATTGTAAATATGCAAACGTTCAACCTCACTCAGGAGCTCAAGCTAATGGTGCAGTATTTTTAGCTTTATTAAAACCTAATGATACATTTTTAGGAATGAGTTTAAATTCTGGTGGACATATTACTCACGGATTAAAAATTTCTATGTCAGGTAAATGGTTTAATGCTGTGAGCTACGATGTAGATAAAAAATCTGAGCTTATTGATTATGATAATGTTGAAAAGCTTGCCCTTGAGCATAAACCTAAATTGATTATTGCTGGAGGTAGTGCTTACTCAAGAGTTATAGATTTCAAAAGATTTAGAGAGATTGCAGATAAAGTTGGAGCATATTTGATGGTTGATATGGCTCACTTCTCAGGTTTAGTTGCTGGAAAAGGTTATCCTAATCCATGCGATTATGCTCACGTTGTTACTTCTACTACACACAAAGTATTTAGAAGTGCAAGAGGTGGAATTATTTTGTCTAATGAAGAAGATTTAGGTAAAAAATTTGATACAGCCGTATTTCCAGGTTATCAAGGTGGTCCATTAATGCATGTTATTGCAGCAAAGGCCGCTGGTTTTTATGAAGCATTAAAACCTGATTTTCAAACTTATATAAAAAATGTTTTAGCTAATGCAAAAATGTTAGCAGAGACTTTAAAGAATAATGGTTTCAAAATTTATTCTGGTGGTACAGATACTCACTTAATGTTAGTTGATCTAAGACCATTTAATGTAAAAGGAAATTTAGCATCAGAAAGTTTGTGTAGAGCTAACATTACATGTAATAAAAATGGTATACCATTTGATACTGAAAAACCAATGATCACTTCTGGAATTCGTTTGGGTTCTCAAGCGGCAACAACAAGAGGTTTTGGTTTAAAAGAATTTGAAAAAGTTGGAGAATTAATAACAAAAGTTATAAAAGGTCTATCAAAAAATCCCGAGGATAATAGTAAAGTTGAGGAAGAAGTGAGAAATGAAGTCATTGATTTGTGTTCGAATTTCCCGATTTACAAAAATCTCAATAAATGATCTGCCCATGCGAAAAGAAAGGTGAGACTTCTGTTGTAGATTCCCGACCAACTGAAGATGGTACAGCTATTCGTAGAAGAAGACTTTGTGCATGTGGTGCAAGATTTACAACATTTGAGAGAATTCAACACCGTGAGATAATGGTCGTTAAAAAAAATGGAAGAAAATCATCGTTTGATAGAGATAAACTTTCAAAATCTATTTACATTGCATTAAAAAAAAGACCGTTAGATACCGAAACAGTTGAAAAATTTATTAGTAAAATTTCAAGATCTTTAGAGGAATTAGGGCAAAATGAAATTTCAAGTAATACAATTGGTACTATGGTTATGGAGGGCTTGAAAGATCTTGATCCAGTTGCATATGTGCGATTTGCATCAGTCTACAGAAATTTTAGAGAAGAAAAAGATTTTGTACAATTTGTGGACAAAATAGATGTCTTCAAAAAAAGATAAATTTACACCTAAAGATAAAAACTTTATGAAACTTGCTATAAATTTAGCAAGTGCTCGAAAAGGTTTAACTGGTGAAAACCCAGCTGTAGGTTGCTTGATAGTAAAAAATGACCAGATTATTTCTATTGGGCAAACAGGCTTAAACGGTAGACCTCATGCAGAGCATAATGCAATAAAAAATTCTGTTGAAAACGTAAAAGGCTCAAAAATGTATGTAACTTTAGAGCCTTGTAATCATTATGGAAAAACACCCCCATGTACTAATAGTATTATTAAAAGTGGTATTAGTGAAATTATTTATGGCATGGATGATATTGATAAAAAAGTTAAAGGAAAGAGTTTTAAAATTTTATCAAATAAGAAAATAAAAGTAAAAAAGGGACTTTTAAAAAATGAGGCAAAAAATTTATATGACTCATATATTGTTAATAGAAATAAAAAATTACCATTTGTAACTGCAAAGATTGCAATTTCTAAAAACAAGTTAATTTACAGCAAAGGCACCAAAAGAATTACTCATGAGACCTCCGATAAATTAACCCATTATTTAAGGTATAAAAACGATTCTATTATGATTTCCTCCAAAACACTTAATATTGATAATCCCAAACTGAATTGTAGGCTTAAGGGATTTGAAAATTTTTCACCCAGAAGAATAATTTTAGACAAGAATTTAGAGATAAAATTAAATAGTTATATTTTTAAGTCTGCCAAAAAAGACAACACCATAATTTTTTATAACGCTCTAAATACCAAAAAAATAAAAATTTTAAAAAAAAAAGGAATAAAATTAATTAGATCTAAAATTGATAATAAGAAAATGTTTAACTTAAAAGCAGTTTTAAAAAAACTATATATTCTTGGTGTTAGGAATTTATTAGTAGAGGGCGGAGATAAAATAACGAAAAATCTTATTCAAAATAGATTAATTGATAAATTTTACCTGTTTAAAAGCCCTAAAAACTTGCCAATTAGTAAGGAGCATATGACATTTACATCTTTAGATACGTTGAATAGTAAATACAAAAACAAAACCAACATTAGCCCAAAACTAGCCAAAGATAATATTACCATCTATAAAAGATAAAATGTTTAACGGAATTATATTTAATAGAGGATTAATTACAGGCATATCCAAAAGAGCCAAAGGCATAAACATTTTTGTAAAGTCAGACCTCAAATTAAAAAGTAAAGATATAGGAGTTTCAGTTGCTTGCGATGGCGTATGTTTAACACTCATTACAATTAAAAATAAGATTATGGAATTTTATCTTTCAAACGAAACAGTCAAAAGATCAAAGTTTAAATTCTTAAAAAAAAACGATTTAATAAACTTAGAGCTTCCACTTAAATATGGACAAAAAATTTCAGGACATATATGCCAAGGTCATGTTGATACTACTGCAAAGGTTTTAAGTATAAAAAAAGTGGATAAATCCTATATCTTTGATTTTGAAATAAATCGTAGAGATAAAAAGGATATCATTGAAAAAGCTTCAATTTGTGTCAATGGTATTTCTCTAACTATATCAAAGGTTACTAAAAAAGGTTTCCAAATATGGGTAATCCCTCATACTTTTAAACTAACAAATCTATCTAAGGTTAAAAAAGGAAGTTTAGTTAATATTGAAATAGATATTCTCTCTAAATACGTTAAAAATTTTTTCAATGCCAAAAAGTAAATATTCATCAATAGAAACAATAATTAAAATTGCCAAAAAAGGTGGCATGTTCATTTTAGTTGATGATGAAAAAAGAGAAAATGAGGGTGATCTTGTTATATCTACCTCCGATACAAATTCAAAAAATATAAATTTCATGGCTAAATATGGCAGAGGTTTAATTTGTTTAGCCTTAGACAGCTTACAAGCTAAAAGACTAAATTTATCTTTGATGTCACCTGTTAATCAATCAAGAAATCAAACTGCTTTTACAATTTCGATTGAAGCAAAAAAAGGAATTACAACAGGAATATCTGCTAAAGATAGATCTAGAACAATAAAAATTGCTTCAAAAAAAAATGTCAGTAAAAAAGACATTGTTTCTCCAGGACATGTATTTCCCATTATTGCTAAAGATGGGGGGGTGTTAGTTAGGGCAGGTCATACTGAGGCTTCTGTAGATATTTCAAAACTAGCAAAAAAGAATAATTCAGCAGTCATTTGTGAAATAATGAATGAGGATGGGTCTATGGCTAAAGGCCAAGATCTTTTTGATTTTGCAGATAAACATAAACTGAAAATAGGAAAAATAGAGGATTTAATTTCTTATCGGTTAAAAAGAGAAAAGTTGGTAAGATTAAAAAAATCATCAGAAATTAAAGTAAAAAATCAAAAATATAAAATTAAGATTTATGAAAATCTATTAGATGGTTCCGAACACTTTGCCTTAGTAAAAGGAGCAATTAAAAAAGGTGTAGTTCCAAGAGTTCGAGTTATTTCCTCTAATATTGTTCATAATTACTTGATCAGTCAAAAATTACCTAATTCATTCAATAAAACACTTAATTATTTTAAAAAATTTAGTAACTGTGTTCTAGTTTTTATTAAAGACACAAATCTAAAATCAGTTTCTCAAACATTAAAAGATTATAAAAATAGAGGCTCTTATAAAAAAAGTAATGATAAACTTTTAAGAAACTATGGTATTGGTGCCCAAATTATTAAAGATCTTAAGATAAGAAAAATGATTTTAATAACAAAATCTCCAAAAAAAGTGATTGGATTAGAGGGTTATAATATTAAAATAACAAAACAAGAATTAATTTAATGAAAATTAGACCAGTTATTTTATGCGGAGGAGCTGGCACTAGACTTTGGCCAAAAGCCAAAAAACATCAAGCTAAACAGTTTATAGATTTTGGTAATTGGACTTTATTGGGAAAAACTCTTGAGAGAGTTAAAGCATCTATATTTGATGCTCCAATTATAAGTACTAATTTAAAGTATTTAAGACAAGTAAAACAACATCTAAAGAAACACAAAATAAGAAAATTCAAAATAGTTTTAGAGCCAGCTAAAAGAAACACAGCACCAGCTATTCTAAGCACTGCTTTAATAAAGGATATTCCAAACGAACAACCTCTAATGTTCTTGGCTGCTGATCATTTGATAGAAAAGATAGGGTTACTCAATAAAGCTATCAAAAAAAATCAAAAGAAACTCACTCATAATAATATTTTTATCTTTGGAATTAAACCTACTATGCCTTCAAGTGAATTTGGTTATTTTTTAACAAAAAATAATAAAGTATCTAGATTTGTAGAAAAACCCAAAGAGGCTAAAGCTAAACAAATAATTAGTAAAAAAGGTTATTGGAATTCTGGAATGTTTTATTTGAGAAAAGACTCGATCATTAACAATTTTAAGAAACACCAACTAAATATTTACCGAAACTGTAACAAAGCTGTAACAAAAGCAAAATATAAAAGTAATGTGTATTATTTAAACAAACAAGCATTTACCAAAGCAACAGCTAAGTCTTTTGATTATGCAATATTAGAAAAAACTAAAGATATAAATGCGATTAAATTAGATATTCCTTGGTCTGACTTAGGTTCTTGGAAAGAAATCTGTAAAATGTATGGAAGAAATAAAAGACATTATTTTAAAAAGAAAAATGTATTTCATAGACCTTGGGGCAGTTATGTTAATCTATTCAATGGTAAAGAATTTTTAATTAAAGAAATATATGTAAAACCAAAAGGTATATTAAGTCTTCAGAAACATCATCATAGAGCTGAGCACTGGGTAGTTACTCATGGTAAACCTAAAATTACTCTAAATAAGAAATATTTTACAATGAAACCTGACGAAACTATTTTTATACCATTAGGTGCAATCCATAGAATAGAAAACCCATATAAAAAACCAGTAAAAATAATTGAAGCACAAGTAGGTTCAATTTTAAAAGAAACTGATATAGTTAGATACCAAGATATTTATGGAAGAATAAAATAATTATTTTACAAGAAAATTCACTTTTTTATTTGATAGATTTAAATGA
>CACJLN010000012.1 GCA_902594255.1 uncultured Pelagibacteraceae bacterium | reverse complement strand
CATAAAAAAAAAATAATTCGTTAATTGTCCAAAAAGGTTGATTTTATTAGCTTTATTGCATTTTGACCCAAAATGATCATGCAACTTTTAGTTTTGTGTTAGACATTTTTATTTTTTTGTGTTAGAGATTTTGTAATTTGTGTTAGAGATTCGTTATAAAAAAAAATTTATAGCGTTAAAAAATTATGAGTGAAGATAAAAAAGATGAAAAAATAAATTCCTCAAATGAAAATGAGGAAAATATAGAAAAAACCGAAAATCAACCTTCGGTTGATCAAAATATTACAACTTCTGATGATCAAAAGTTAGAAGAAAGTCAAAATCAATCTCAAAGTGATGAAAATGTCGAAAAAATTGAGGATCAACCAAAAGTTGATGAAAATTTAAATGAAAATGTAACAGAAACGCAAAATTCTCCAGAAGAAACAGGCATAACGTCGGAAAATAATCAAAATCAAACTACTGAGCATCAAGTTATACATAAAAAAGACGGCAGACTACATATATATGTAAGACAAGATAAGTATAAGGGAGAATTAAAATCTAAAAATTGGGTAGGAAGACTTTATATTGATGGAAAACAAAAAATTTCATCATCTGGGACACAAAATTTAGATGAGGCTATACCAATTTTAGAAAAATGGTTTGATGATGTGCAGGCTGAAAGTGAAAAATTAAAAAAACTTACCGAAGAAGCACAAAAAAACCTGGCATCAACTCAAGAACAGCCTGCAGTAACAACAAGTGCTGAAGAAAAAATAAATCAAACTGTTTCAACAGAACCAAAGCCACAAGAGAAGACAGAAAATATTAGTCCTCAAACAACAACAAACGCTAATGAGACAACGTTAAATAATAATGAAGTTGAAAAAACTGGAGAAAGCGTTGATGCGGCGCCAAAAAACAAAATTTCAAATATATTTGGAAAATTTAAAAATTTAAAAATAAAAAAACCATCATTAAAAGGCATTAAACTTCCAAAATCTCCAATTAAAAATAAAGATAATCCATTCAGTAAAGTTGTTGATTTTTTTAAATCTAAAATTGGAAAATCTTCAATCCAAGGTGAAGAAGTTATTGGTGTTGAACTAACTAACAAAGAAATAAGGTTAGCTCAAATAAATTCTAATAAATCAAATCAATGGGTATTAGAAAAATTTTATACACATCCAATTGATCTGCCCGATGAAACTAGCGTTTTAGATAATGCTGAAAAAGTAACAACAGAATTGAATTTAGCAATACAAAAATCAAAAGTAGATGTCAAAAACGTTGCTATTTCAATACCTGTGACTAGTGCAATTATCAGAGTAGTCACTGCACCCTTAATGAAAGAGGAAGAGTTACAAAAAGCAATTGAAACAAATTCTTTATGGGAAAATTTAGTACAATTAACAGATAATTTAGATGACTATTCTATCTTTCATCAAGTGATCAATAGAAATGAAAAAGATAATACAATGGATATTTTATTTGTTGCATCTAAGCTGGCAGATATAAATAGCTACGTTGCGATTGTAAAAAGTAGTGGTCTAAATCCAGTTATCATTGATGTAAAGTGTTTTGCTTTAAAATCTGCGGTTGATCAAATTAATCAGATATCAAATAAAACTGAGGATGCAAATCTGACTGCGGTTTTAGAATTTGGTTTGGACGAAAACTATTTAATGATTTTATATGATAATAACCCAATAATTACTGATATTTTTTTAAGAGGCCAAGATAGAAAAATTTTATTAGAGTCTCAAGATGCTCAAGAAAAAGAAGCATTGGTTAGAAGATATGTTACACAAGTAAAACAAGCTGTTCAAGACTTTGAAACAAAATACGAAAAAAGAATAAGAAATATCAAAGTTGTTTCAGATTTAAAAAATGTTGAAGAATATTTATCTTTCTTTAGACAATCTTTAATGAATGTTGGATTTAATTTATTTGATCCGATTGAAGGTTTACAGATCCCGCAACAGATAAATGAAAGAGTGAGTTTAGAAAATAGATCTTACTTTACAACATCTATTGGTTTAGCTTTTAGAAAGCTTGACGTATTTGGATATTACAAATTTGTAACTGCTGCAAAAAATATCAATTTGCTTCCAAACAGAAAAAGCATGTTCCAACAAAAGAAAATGAAAGCGATTTCAAGTTTTGCATTTAAGGGCTTAGCTGGAGGTATAGCTGCAGTCTATCTACTGTTATTTGCTTTATCTTTTTGGAATATTTATTCATATAACAAAAAATTGGAAAATTATGCCGAAGTTAAAAAAACTCATCAAGTAAAGACTGCAGAACTTAAAAAAGTATCTAAAGAATTAAGATTAATGGAAACTACTTTACAATTAAGTAACTCTTTAAAATCCAACAAAGTTTTAACGTATAGAATATTAGCTCAAGTTGCATCTAGCGTACCAACAAGACTAAGATTTGATAAAGTAGATTATAATGGATCAAATCTTTTAACCATACAAGGTGTAGCTGCTAGTGACCAAGATATTTTAAAATTTATAGAAAATTTAGGAAAACAGACTCTCGTTGAACAAGCTTCTTTATCCTCAATGAGAATGCCTGGTAGATCTCGAAGTGGTGTGACAATGAAAGGATTTAGAGTTTTTGTAAAAATTAAGAGGACATAATTATGAATTTTAATATTGATTTGAAAAGTATTGATTTAAAAAATATTTCTTTAGAAGACATACAAGCTAAACTTAAAAATGTTGAAAAGAAAACTTGGATTAAAATTGGTTCTGTTGTCGGGGCTGTAGTTTTATTTTTAATTATTTTCTACGGTGTTTTAAATCCAATTGTAGAAAAAAAGAAAGTTCAACTTGATGATATGAATTTAAAGATGAAAGAAACGGAAGAAATTAATAAGAATATTGTAATTGCGAAAAAGAAAATTAAAAAAATTAGACCACAATACGAACAGTACTCTACATTATTTCACTCAAAAGCAGAGGTTGAGGGCCTTTATCAAACTTTGAGTGTGTATGCAGGAAAAAACAATCTAATAATTTCTAAGATTGAAAAGAAAGACATTAAAGCAACATCTAAAGCAGAGGCAATCGCAAAAGCAACTGGTAAAAAGAAGAAGAAAAAAGGGAGTGATGTAAAGAAAAAGCAAAATGTTGCATACTATAAGATACCTGTGGATTTTGAGATAACAGGCAACTTTTTAGGCTATATCAAGTTTAAAAGGGAGGTATCTCTCTCGCAAAAAATGCTAAATTTTGACAAAGAGTCAATACAAGTGTTAAAAGGAGGAGATACAACCGGAGCGATAAAAGTAAATGGCACATTAACAATAGTGGGATTAGCAGATGAATTTTTTTAAAATTATACTAATTACTATTTTTCTGATTTTTTCAGCTTATAGCGTTCAAGCGGACAATCATGATCAACAGCAAAACATTGTTGATAAAGCTAAAGAGATAAATCAAAAAGTTAAAAAACAACAAGCATTAAAAGAAGCAGGTATAAAATCAGAAGTTGGTGAAGAGCCATTACCTTTGAATGATCCTTTCGTTGGCGATGGATCATTAGGCGGATCTAGTGGAGGAGTTAAAGTAATTGCAGAGACTGAAGAGGATAAAAGAAATTTAAGCGTATTTAATTTTAAATTAGTTGGAATAATTGAAGGAACTGATGAAAGTTATGCATCTATTATAGATGAGAGTGGTGAGATTATAACATTAGCTGCTTATGAGGAAATAGCACCAGGTGTTTCTCTTGTTGGAATAAGTTCAAAAGAGATCGTTTTTGATAGAGAAGGTGGATCTCAAGTGGTTATTAATTTTAAAAATCAAATTATTGAGAGAGACAACTAATGATTAAAAATTATTTAAAAACAATTTTGAGTTTAATTATTTTGGTCTTGTTTGTTTCAGGTTGTACTACAACAGGTAAAAAAGGATCTAAAGGATTTAAACATGATACCCCATTGATAAAAACTGATGTAAAAAAAATGGGTAAAGCTGAATTAGAAAAAATGGCTGAGATGGGTCCTGTGCCAGTAGAGGCTGATGTTGTAAAACTTAAAAAAAGAAAAAAAATATCTTCTGTAAAAGAAAAAAATTATTTACTGATCCCTGATGAATATCCAACTCTTAAACAAAATGTAAGTTTCAGATTCCAAAATATGGATTATGCCGAAGTCATGACATTAATGGCCAAGATTGGCGGTGTTAATATTTTAGTTGGAGATGATGTTGCAGGAGCAATTTCTGCAGAGTTAGATAATGTTCCGTGGGATAAAGCCTTTAATGCATTATTAGATATGAAAAATTATGCAGCTGACATTGATGTAGCAAGTAACATAATTAGAGTTGCTACACCTGCTACTTTAACTTCTCAAGAAAGTTATAAATCTGCGAGAGCACAGGCTGTTAAAAAAAAGGTAGAGCTTGAAGATTCAGTTGAACCAATAATCTCAGAAATATTTAGACTTTATTATATTTCCCCAGCTGAAGCTAAAGCAACAATAACCGAATTGTTTACTGCAACGGGTGCAGCTGGATCCTTTATTCCTATTCAAGTCACAGAAGAAAAAACCACAAGATCAATAATAGTTAGAGGTAAAGAAAAAGATTTAGATGTTGTAGATAAAGTAATTCGAGAGATAGATGTTAGAACTAAGCAAGTTTTAATGGAGGTATTCATTGTCGAAGCAACTTCAAGTTTTGAACGTGAACTAGGAGCTAGACTTGGTGCAGCTTATTCAAGAAGAGGAGTTAGAGCTGGAGGTCAACAAGATGGAAGTACCGTTCTAGCGCCATCAGGTGCCAATTCTAGAATAGGTGATGATACAACAGTTGGAAATGATAGTTTATTTAATTTTCCAGCTGCAGCAGCAACAAGTGGAATCGGAGTTCTTAGAAAAACTGGATCAGCTGTTTTAAAAGTTGAACTTGAGGCTCTTGAATCTCAAGGCTTATCTAAAACAATATCTAATCCAAAGCTTTTTTCTTTAGACAATCAAACAGCAACGATCAAACAAGGTGAGCAAATCCCAGTTTCAGGAGGAGAAGGTGCAGATACTTATAAAGATGCAGCATTAGTAATGACTGTAACACCTAGTATAATCGGAGATGGAAATGTCTTATTAGATGTTAAAGTAAATAATGACTCACCAAATAGACAAAACGCAGGCAGTGTAGCGATTAATACTATGGAAATTAACACTAAATTACTGGTGGCAGATGGAGATATTGTTGTCATAGGTGGGATTAAGAAAAACACGATTGGAGACAGTAAATCGGGAATTCCAGGGGTTTCAAATGTTCCAGTTATAGGAAAAATGTTTTCAGGAACAAGTAAATCAGATACACTAAATGAATTATTGGTCTTCATAGCACCAAGAATTTTGTAGAATTATGCTTAAAATAAGTAGAGAAAGTGAAATCAATTTAATCAATGTATTAATTGATAATGATGTTATTTCTGGAAAAGATTTAATCAATATTAAAAAAACTAGTTCAGAAGGAAACAAGTCTCAAATCGAAGCAGTCTTTGACCTGAAACTAACCGATGAAAAAAGAATTCTTGATATTTTAGTTAAAGAGCAAAATTTAGAAATTATTGATTTAGCCAAAGTAGAAATTTCTGAAGATGTAAAAACTGTTCTTCCATCTAATTATATAAAAGTAAATTTCGTTGCACCATTTAAAATTGATGGCAAGACTCTTCACATAGCTATTCCTGATAGTTCAAAACTAACATTAATGAGAAATCTAAAAGCTATCACAAAAAAAAACATTGAATTACATGCAGCGCCATTAACGCAGATTTCCGAATTCATTGAAAGAATTTCAAATGAAAGTGGCGAAGTTACAACAGCAACTATAAGAAAAGAAAATAAAGAAAAACAAAAAACTTTTGACTCTGATCTTGGAGAAGCTGGTGAAGTTTTAGAAAAACCACCTGAAGAAGATATAGAAGCAATAGAAAATGAGTCTGAGGTTATCAAATTTAGTACTGCAGTTGTGGCAGACGCTATCAAAAATGGAGTGAGTGATATTCACATAGAGCCCTATAGATTTTCTTCAAGAGTAAGATACAGGCTTGATGGAATGCTTCAAGAACAGGAACAATATAGAAAATTTTTGCATGACAATTATGGAGCTGTAGTTACTCGTTTTAAAATTATGGGTAAACTTGATATTGCAGAAAGAAGATTGCCTCAGGACGGAGCAATTAATTTTAAAATTGAAGGTAAAGTAGTTGACCTTCGTCTTTCAATTTTGCCAACAGCAAACAATGAAAGAATAGTTATGCGGGTATTAAACAAAGATGCAGGTGATATTACACTTGAGCAATTAAATTTTGAGGATCAAGATTTAAAAAGTTTAAGAAAATCTATTCATTCAACCCAAGGTCTTATTCTTGTTACTGGTCCAACTGGATCTGGTAAGTCAACAACACTTTACAGTATTTTAAAAGAGGTAAGCAAACCACATTTAAATATTCTAACTGCAGAAGATCCTGTTGAATATGAACTAGATGGAGTTGGTCAAGTTCAAATCAAAGATGATATTGGATTAACATTTGCCTCAGCGCTGAGATCATTTTTAAGACAAGACCCAGAAATAATTCTAGTTGGAGAGATGCGGGATAAAGAGACTGTTGATATAGGTCTTAAAGCTGCACTAACAGGTCACTTAGTTTTCAGCACATTGCATACGAATGATGCACCAAGTACTATTACTAGATTACAAAATATGGGAACTCCTGATTATTTAATTAGTGCTGCATGTCAACTAGTTGTCGCTCAAAGACTTGCAAGAAAAAATTGTAAAGATTGTAAAGTTCCAGATGATGATGTAAATCCAAAAGTTTTACAAGATTTAGGTTTTTCAGCTGAGCAAGCAACAAGAGTTAAAGCTATCAAAGGTAAAGGTTGTGCTAAGTGTAGTGATACTGGTTACAAAGGAAGACAAGGTATTTATGAAATATTAGTGGTATCAAAACCACTAAAAGAAGCAATTTTAAGAAAAGCAACTACACCAGAATTAAGAGAGATTGCGATCAAAGAAGGTTTCCAAACAATGCAAGATATGGGGAGACGTTTAATTGCAGCAGGTGAGTTAAATTTTAGAGAGTATGAAAGAGTTCTCTCTAATGAATAGATAGGATTTTGTTATGGAAGCTTTTGCTTACAAAGGTATTTCAGATGGCAAATATGTTGAAGGTGATATTGAAGCCTTAAATTTAGACGAGGCATCCCATAAGCTTAAAGAACAAAAAATAATCATTACCAATTTAGTTAGAACTTCAAAAAAAAAGAAGGAAACTAAGGATAAAAAAGAGAAAAAAAAATCCTCTTTATTTGGCAAGAAAAAAGCCAAAATTGAGGATGTCCTTATATTTTCAAAGCAATTTGCTACCATGGTTAAGGCTGGATTACCGATTTTACAGGTTTTAGCAATGCTAAGAGATCAATTAGAAAGTCCAGCTATGAGAGATGTAGTTGAGGATATTAGAAAAAGTTTAGAGGGTGGTGTTACCTTGTCGACTTGCTTTAATAAGTATCCAGAACTTTTTGACAATGTTTATGTCAACTTAATAAAGGCTGGAGAGGCTAGTGGTAAATTAGATGTATTCTTATTAAAGATTGTCGAGTCTTTAGAAAAAAAAGAAGGAATTAAGAAGAAAATTAAGGGAGCATTAATGTATCCAAGTATAATGTTTACAGTTGCAGTAACTGTGAGTGTATTCATGCTTATAAAAGTTGTTCCAGTTTTTGCTAAAATGTACGATGGTATGGGAATTGAACTGCCAGGCTCAACTGCTGCAATTATGGGAATGAGTGATTTTTTAAGAGGAACCGGTGGTCAATTAATGTTTTTGTTTTTAGTAATATTTTTTGTAGTCTTTAGATATGTAACTACTAAAAATGAAAAAATTAAATACTTATGGCATAAGCAAGTATTAAAACTTCCAATTTTTGGCGATATGATTTTAAAATCGATGTTGGCTAGAATTTCTTTGATCATGGGAAATTTGAGTGCAGCCGGTGTTAATTTATTAGAAAGTTTAGAGATTGCAAAATCTGTTAGCAATAACGTTGTGGTGTTGGAGTCTTTGGAAAATGTTAAAAAAGGAGTTTTCTCGGGTGATACTTTGACAAAACTTTTTTTAAAAGACAAATTGTTTCCACCAACATTTAGTCAGCTTATCTCTGTTGGAGAGCAAACAGGTCAATTAGATGAAATGTTTGGATCAGTTGCTAAATATTATGAATCTGAGTTTGATACTGTTGTAGAAAATTTATCAAGCTTAATTGAACCGATTATGATCGTTTTCATGGGTGTTATGATCGGAGGACTTATGATTGCGATGTATTCTCCAATTTTCAACGTTGGAGCTTTAATAGGAGGCTAATCACTTTATAATTGTTTGGTTAAAACTAAATGATTAATCCAGGGCTTCTTTCCATCTTTAAATTCTACTGCATCCATTATCTCTTGAATAAAAAAAGTACCTAACCCTCCAGGTTTAACATTATCAATTTCTCTGTGTTTCACTTTATTTGGATCGACAGGTGTTCCCATGTCATAAAAACCAATTTGCAGTTTGTTATCTTTACAACTTATTTGTACAACCATTTTATCATCAGTTTTAGGATCATCTTTATATGCGTGCTTAACAATATTTTGTGCAGCCTCAGCGATAGCTAATACTAATTCGTCTTTCAAATTTTGTTCGATTTGAAGTTTTTCAAATACCTCTCTGCAAAAAGTTCTTACATCTTTCAAACTTGATGATCTGACTAAAAAATCCTTTTTTTCTGTATGATTAGATTGAGCTGTTTCACTCATGAAAAATTATTCCAAGTTTAATATTTGTTCTAACTTAGCCATCATGATGACTTTAAGAACTGATTTACTTACATCTTTAATGATTACTTTAGTATTTTTTTCTAATGCTTTTTGATGACTTTCAATTAAAACAGAAATACCTGATGAGTCCATGTATTGAACATTACTTAAATTTAGGTGAACTTCTTTTCCAGCTTCAATATGAGGAAAAATTACCTCTTTAGCTTTTTCAGTAACATCCATGTCTATTTCACCATCAAGATGAATAGTTGCTATGTTTCCATCCTCTGTAACTTTGTAACTCATAAAAATTTCCTCGCCATTGCTAAAACTTTTTCTACAGGTTTACTAACTTCAATCAATTCAAATTTTGTTTTTTTTTGTTCTGATAGTTTTTTACTTTCAATTAAAACAGAAATACCTGATGAGTCCATGTAGTCGACTTTGCTTAAGTTAATTTGAACCTCATGTCCTGCTTCAATTAATGGCAATATTGTATTTCTAGCTTTATCTGAAACTTCCATATCTATTTCACCATTTAGGTGAACTACTCTTTTATTATCAATTTCATCGACTTTATAGGACATACTATAATTGTAAAAGGCTCATTATGAGCAGATATTGTTTATTTTCCACAAAAAAAGTTGCGTTTATTAGTCTTCTAAATGTGTTTACAAACAAAAAAAAAACAATAAAAATTAGCTAATTTTTAAATTAATTTAAAAAAAGAGGAATAATGAAAAATAATAAAGGTTTTACACTTATCGAATTATTAGTTGTTGTAGCAATCATTGGTATTCTAGCTGCTGTAGGTACAGTTGCATACCAAGGTTACGTGGGTGGAGCTAAAGTAAGTTCTGCTGCAAGTAACCATGCATCTGCAACAAAATATATTGCTGCAGAATTACAAAAATGTTCAATTGGAGAAAGCGAGTCAATGGATGGTAATTTTGATTGCACCGTAGACGCAGCGGATGAAGTATCTAGTGCTGCTGCAAGTGCACTATCAGATTTCAAAAATCCATATGAATCTGGGGAAGCTGCTGTAGAGAATGCTTCTGGAACAGTTGTAGGTGTTACTTACATCGACGATGATGGAACAACAATAACAATTACTACAAAAACTAAAAACTCTACTGAGAGTAAGTTTAATTTATCAAATACAGTAAAAGTTGAATAACTGTTAAAGTTTGTTTAATGAAATCTAAAAGTTCTACTGGTTTTTCACTAGTAGAGCTTTTAGTAACAATAGCAATAATAGGCATTCTTTCATCAATCGGAATTGTTACTTACACTGGCTATGTTGAGGGTGCTAGAAAAAATTCAGCTGAAAATATAGTACAACAAATCGCTTTAGCACAATCAGAGGAGTATGCGAATTCCGGATCTTATTTCGTCACAGGAGGTGCTCCCCCAGTAACTTCTTGCTCGCCAGATAGTTCTACTTCAACAGAAATTGAAACATCATTATTTAACGGTGACAATATTATTCCAGATGATATTGATTTTGAAATTTGCGTTAACGGGTCTGGTTCAACTTTTGAAATTGTTGCTTTATCTACAAAATATGACAACTGCACAATAAGCTTAGCAAGAAACGGTGCTGTGCTGAGGGATAATTGTTAAATAAAACCCAAAATGGGTCCTTTATTATTTCATAAAATCTTGTAAATAAAATAGCTTGTTATTATGAAAAAAATTTTATTATTGATTTTAGTGATACCGTTTTTAAGCAACTGCAGTCAATATTCTGCTATGATTGGACCAAGCTATACTTTAGTTGAAACAGGCAGTGTTTTACAAGCTACAGGCTCTTTATCAAGATCTTTAGCAATGAATAATGCAAAGCAAAGCATAGTTGACGAAATTAATAATGATACTTGTCCAGTAGTTCATTCATCAGAGCTTAGTAAAATCTTTTTTGAAACTTTAGAGCATATGGATTGTTTTAACGATCCAATGAGTATTTATAGATAATAATTTTTCTTAATGATGCCCCAGGACGTTATTGATATTCTTACGAGTAACATCGATACTTTATGGGTAATAGATTGTGCAATCCTAGTCTTCATTATGCAAGCAGGATTTATGTGTATGGAAACGGGCCTATCCAGACACAAAAACAGCATTAACGTAGCTTTAAAAAATGCTGCTGATTTTGGAGTGTCAGTAGTTATTTTTTGGATTTTTGGTTTTGGCTTGATGTTTGGTACTTCTTACAATGGATTTTTTGGTACCGATTTATTTTTCTTCAAAACAGATAAAGCTGAGTACATGACTTATTTTGTCTTTCAAGCAATGTTTGTTGCAACTGCTGCAACAATTATTTCTGGTGCTGTTGCTGAAAGAATGAAATTTAATGGCTACTTAATAATGACAGTTTTGGCCACTGGAATAATTTATCCTATAGTTGGTCATTGGGCATGGTCTTCAAGTTATCTGTCAAAATATGATACTGTAGATCAATTGTTAAGTGTAACAGGAGAGGTTAAAACAACCGGATGGCTTTCCGATTTAGGTTTTGTTGATTTTGCTGGAAGCACGATTGTTCACTCTGTTGGAGGGTGGATTGCTCTTGCTGCAGTAATCATTTTAGGCCCTCGAATAGGAAAATATTCAGAAGCTAACAAAGGTAAGTTTACTGGCTCTAGTTTTCCTTTAGCAGTTTTGGGAACTTTAATTTTATGGTTTGGTTGGTTTGGTTTTAATGGTGGAAGTAATGGTGCAATGGATGAAACTGTACCTTTAATTTTGATTAATACTTTTTTAGCTGCAGCATTTGGTTTGTTAACTGGTTTGAGTATTTCTTATTATAAGTTTAAAAAACCTGATCCTTTTTACATTATATTGGGACCACTAGCAGGGTTAGTCGCAATTACAGCTGGATGTAATTCAATGACATCAGTTACTTCAATTTTTGTTGGAATTGTTGGTGCGATTATTGCAATTATAGTGAATGAAATTTTAAACAAATTCGAAATTGATGATGTAGTTGGTGCTGTGCCAGTTCATTTAGCTGCAGGAATTTGGGGAACACTAGCAGTTGGATTTTTCAGCGATTTAAGTATTTTAGATACTGGACTTGATAGATTTTCACAAATCAAAATTCAGTTAATTGGAATAATTAGTATTGGAGCTTTTACATTTATTTCGTCTTTTATAGTTTTAAATTTTTTCAATAAATTTTATCCATTAAGAGTAAGCCCTGTTCAAGAAGAACTAGGATTAAATATTGCAGAACATAATGCAGTTTCTATTGAGCATGATTTAATTTCTATTTTAGACAAACAATCAGTTTCAGGTGACTTAAAGATAAGAGGCCCCCAAGATCCATTTACTGCAGGGGGTGTCATTGGTCTTTATTATAATAAATTAATGAGCAAACTTGAAACAACTGAAGAGGAAAAAAATAAGTGGCGTGAAAGAATTTCAAAAGAAGTTAAACTTGCAGTCAAAGTTCAAGAAAATTTTTTACCAAAAAGAAATTTAAAAAATTATCCCGTTCATGGAATTAATATTGCCGCAAGAGAAGTGTCTGGTGATTTTTTCAGTTTTTATCCTCACAATGATAGCATTTATTTTGTCATAGCCGATGTGGCTGGAAAAGGTATTCATGCTGGAATGGTTATGGCTAAAGCATCAACTTTATTTGAAGTTTTATCTCAATCAAAAGTAGATCCAGATGAAATGGTTTTTCATATGAATAACGATTTAAATAATACTAAAACTGCAGGAATGTTCGTGACTTCAATTGTGGGCGAATACAATTTGATCACTGATGAAATAAGATGGGTCAATGCTGGCCATCAACCAGCAGTTATTAGAAACAGTAATGGTGAATATGATCAAATTGAAAGCTCAGCACCTCCACTAGGAGTTATTAAACAAAAAGATAAAGATGTTTATAATATTCATAAAATGAAATTAAATGGTTCAAGATTTTATGCTTTTACTGACGGCTTGTCTGAAAGTTTAAATGACAATGGTGAAGAGATAGGAATTGATGGCTCAATAAAAATTATTGAGCAGAACTATAATAAAGAAACTACTAAGCAATTAGACAGCATCACAAAATCAGTAATAAATGTTAGCAAAAGTCAGAAACTTTCTGATGATTTGACATTAATTTGTATTGGGAAATAACATTTATTTTAAAAAATTATTAATTGAAAAAAAAGGTAGACCTAATATCTTTCGTTTTTATGATTTTAAGCTTATTCAGAATTAAGATAATTTTAGCCTCAACTTTATTGTTACTGGCGACATCCGCGTTATCTTCAGAAAAAAATATTACCTACATGCAAATTTTACAAAAACCTAATGATCTAGATTTAAATTTAAAGTATGCACAACAACAAGGTAAGATGGGAAATTTCAAACAAACCATATCTACTTTAGAGAGATTGACCATGCTTTATCCTGACAATGTTGAAATTAAATTATATTTGCTGTCTGTTTTGGTGCAGGTGGACTCTCCAGAAAAAGCTAACACTATCATAGAAGAGATGAAGTTAAGAAAAGATTTAGATCCAGAGGATCTTGAAACTTTAGTAGAAATAGAGGAAGAATTAAAAGATAGAGAGCCTAGTCTTTGGAATATAACCGCAGATTTATCTTTTGGTGCCCTTTACACAGATAACGTTAATAGTGTTTCAAAAACAAGATTACAAAGTGAAAGTGATAGCGTTGTCGGTTTTAATTCAGCAAAATATGATAGAACATTAAGTGGCGGTTTAGGCTTGTCAGCTACAAGACCTCTTGGAGAAGAGTCCTCTTTATTATTAAATGTCTCTCACTCAAGTTCAGAACAACATGCAGAAACTGACGATGATTTTCAAAGCTACGGTTTTACATTGGGTTTAGATACAACACTTGGCAATCAAAGTTTAAGCCCATATTTGATGTTAAGTAAAACTGATTATCAAACAGATGCAGACAATTTTTCAAAGATGTATGGTATTGGAGGATTTTTTTCAGTGGGGGAAAGAAATTCATTTAGTTATGGTTACTCTTATGCAAACTCTAAAGGTAACCATAATTCCGAGGACGACACTGCGATGCAAACAAATTCAGTAGCCCATGGTTTTACTTTCGGGCATGACTTAATTATTACAGAAATTATTTCATCGAGCCTTAGTTTAGGTTATTCTGATACAGATGCTCGAGTCGATGCTGGAAATGATTATGAGACATATGATGTCGGTTTTGGTTTGAATTTTGCATTTCCTTGGGCATACATTGCTGTGAGTAACTCATATGGTTTCAATGATTATAAAAAAGAAGATAGTTCAGTTGACTCAACAAAACTAAGGTCAGATTATACTAATACTTTTGATATAATGTTAACCAAAGCTGTCGGAGACATTTTTCCAGCTATTGATCCTAACAGAAGCCTTTTTATAAATATGTCTTATGAAAAACTTATGTCTGAGGGAAATATTTTAAATTATGACTACATAACCGATTCTTTTTCTCTAAGTTTCTCTAAATCAACAAAACTTAACTAATTTTTTTTTTTTAAAAATTATCGTCAATAAACCCACTAAAATTGAGCAATTAGGCTGTTCAATTTGAGTTATTTAAGGTTTATTTTTCCATGAATTTTGATACTTTTCGAAATATGAAAAAATTAGTTTCAACCTTACTAAGCTTAATTTTTCTATTCAGCATTAATGTAAATGCTGAGGAAAAATTAACAATTGAGAAACAACTAGTAGGAATAGTTGGAGCTATTTCTGGTACAGTGAAAACTGAAACAAGAGAATTAAAAGCCGGTGATCAAATTTATTTAAATGAAACAATCTATGCAGGACCTGGTTCAGGTACTCAAATTTTACTTTTAGACCAATCAACTTTTACCGTTGGAGAAGACTCAGAAGTAGTAATGGATACATTTGTGTTTGATCCTGAAACTAATGATGGAAAAATAGTAGCAAGTGTAAAACAAGGAAGTTTAAAAGTTATTTCTGGACTTATTAGTAAAAAAAATCCCGACAGTTTAACTGTGGAAGTTCCAGAGGGAACATTGGGTTCTAGAGGAACAGAATTTCAAACGATAGTTTCAAAAGGAAAAACTGACACTTTATTAATTGGTCCTGGAAAAAATAATACTTTAGGAATGAGACCAGGAGCAGTTCTAGTTGGGAATAAACTTGGCTCAACTTTACTTGATAATCCTTATAGCATGACTTCAATGACCAAAGGTAAAGCACCTGGGCAAGCTAAAAAAATTACTAAAAACCAGTTGAAGAAATTTAATAAAAAAATGAAAGCTTTAAGAGTTGCGAAACTTTCTCCAGATGAAACTAAAAGTGAAAGAAAAGTTTTAAGAAAAAAACTAAAGAAAGAATTAAAGTCCTTAGGCTTTGAAAAAGAAGAAATTAAGACAATAATTAAAGAAAATATTCAAAAAGACAAAGAAAAGAAAGTTGCAATCAAAAAAGAAAGAGCTGAAGAGCGAAAAAAAGCAAGAGCGGAGCAAAAAGCTGCTAAAGAAGAGGGTAACGTAGATAAGAAAAAAGGTAAAAAGAAAAAAGGCAAAGCTGAAAAGAAAAAAGGTAAAAAGAAAAAAGGCAAAGCTGATAAGAAAAAAGGTAAAAAGAAAAAAGCTAAAGCTAAAGCAGAGAAAAAAGATAAGAAAAAAGCGGTAAAGAAAAAACCAGCTAAGAAAAAAGCTAAAGCAGAGAAGAAAAAACCTGCTAAGAAAAAAGCTGTGAAAAAGAAAGCAGCACCTAAGAAGAAAAAAGCTGTGAAAAAGAAACCAGCACCTAAAAAGAAAAAAGCTGTTAAGAAAAAACCAAAACCTAAAAAGAAAAAAGCTGTTAAGAAAAAACCGAAACCTAAAAAGAAAAAAGCAGTCAAGAAGAAGCCTAAAAAGAAAAAAAAGATAGCTAAAAAGAAAAGAGTTGTTAAAAAGAAAAAAGCAGCTAAGAAAAGAAAAGCTAAGAAAAAAAGAAATAAAAGAAGATAATTAGCGCTTTACAACTAAGTTTTATTTACTTTATTTAAATTCAATATAAATTTGACGTGTGAAAGCATTTTTGCAAAAACACTTAAATTATTTTACTTTTTTAGTAGTTTTATTGCTTCTAATCTTGCTAAAAATTATAAATCCGTCATTTATAAAATCAGTTTCGTATTTAAGTTTTGATTTATATCAAAAAATATTTTCAGAAAAAAAAGAGAGTGAAGTGGTGATCATAGATATTGATGAAAAAAGTTTAGGAAAATTTGGACAGTTTCCCTGGAACAGGACAGTTTTTGCAAAAATTATAGATCAAGTTAATTTATCAAATCCAAAAGCAATTGGCTTCGATATTTTTTTTACTGAAAAAGATAAACAATCTCCAGAGGAAATAGTTAAATCTTACAATTTAGTCCCTAGTGATATTAAAGATCTTTTAGATTTAAAAAGTCCTGATGATATTTTTTCTGAAAAATTAAAAGAGTCTAAATCGGTGATTGCTGTTTTAGGTAGTGCTGTTCCATCTCATTCTAATTATGATCGAAAAGCTAAAGCAAGATTTTTATCCAAAGGAGGAGACCCTAAACAATTTACTTATAAATATCCCTACTCAATAGGTTCACTTGAAAAGTTAGAACAAAATGTAAAAGGATTAGGTTCAATCTCCTTTTTAGATCAATTAGATGGAATAATAAGATCGCTACCTCTTATTGTTCAATTTGATAAAAAATTGTATCCCACGATGGGGTTAGAAATGGTTCGTGTTGGTGCTAAACAAAAAAATGTTTATATAGAACTTAATGAAGTTGGAATAAAAAGAATAAGCACGAGACCTTATAAAATTAATTCTGATCCTAATGGTATTATTTGGATCAAATATAAAAAATCAGATAAGAAACAATATATCTCAGCTGAGGATGTTTACGATGGAAAATTTCAATCAGATTTTTTTAAGGATAAATACGTTTTAATTGGTGCATCAGCTCAAGGACTTTTCGATTTAGTTAAAACTCCACTTGGGATAACTGTGCCTGGAGTTGAAGTTCACGCAAATGTGATTGAAAATATCTTGGATCAATCTTACTTAATAAGAAATCCAAATACTTATATTTTCGAATTATTATTTTCTATAATTGTAGCTTTGTTAACATTTATATTATCTCAAAAAACAAAACCTAAATATAGCTTATCTGTATTTTTTGGTAATTTGATATTTATAATAATAATTGGATTTTCGATTTATAAATTTAGATCAGAACTGGTAGATATTAGCTATCCGATATTTATTGTTGCTATAACATTTTTAACAGGTCTTTATTTTAGGTTTATTGAAGAAAATAAATTGGCCTTAGCCAATTTGCAAAAAGAAGCTAAGCTTTTAAAAGAGAGAGAATTAGCTGCTGGAGTTCAAAAAAGTTTATTTCCAGATATCTCAAAATTTGAAAATTTCATTTTTGCTAAAAACGTTCCAGCTCGAGACGTATCAGGAGACTATTTTGATGTTGTTAGATCGACACCTGAGGAATATTTTTTTACCTTAGCCGATGTTTCTGGCAAAGGAGTTAAGGCTGGAATGTATATGGCAAAAGCATCCTCAATATTTAGAACTCTTACTAATTTAAAATTCCCTTTAGAAAAAGTTGTCTTTGGAGTGAATAATGAATTAGTTGAAGCTAAATTTAAAGGGATGTTCGTAACAGCTGTTTTTGGTAAATTAAACATAAAAACAGGTGAGTTAGTTTTTATAAACGCAGGTCATGAGAGTATCCTCACTTTTGATAAAGATAAAAACTATGACTATATTAAATCAGATATGCCACCTATTGGAATTATAAAATATTTTACAGAGTCGATGGTAAAATCAAACACTATAAATCTTAAAGATAAGACATTTGTTGTCTATACTGATGGTGTAACAGAGGGATACTTAAAAAATGGTGAGGAATTAGGTGCAGAAGGGGTACAAAAAATCATTGATGGCATGACAGATGTAACACCTAAAAACATTGTAGAGTCTATTGAAAAAGAGTTAAACTGGGGCGCTGAAAAATTAAGAGATGATATTACTTGTATGGCTATCAATATAGAAAATACTGAGCTGATCAAAAAGAAATAAATCTCAACATCATGAAAATTATTAAAAAATTAAATATTAAAGAAATTTTTAAGTCTCTAAAAACAGGTGTTTTAAGAACTAATATTTTTTTTCTCTTATTTGGAGTTTTCTTTTCTACACTAGCTCTAGCCGCCACTTTAACGCTTACACATAAAGATAATAGAATTCCTAACGGTGATGCTAATTGCTTTAGTTCTCAAACAGGCGCTCAACTTAATAACGACTCAACCCAAGCAGCACGAGATGTCATATGGAGCGAAGATGGTACAATGATTTTTAGTGTTAATAAAAGTCAGTTTCATGATCTTGATTTATCAATGAATAAAGTTGCTACTCCATTTGAATTAAACACTGTAAAAGCTATTACTACAGATGATATACCGCACACTTGTGATGATGTTGATCGTTTTGATATTGACCATAGCGACTTTCTGGCGCAAGGTATGAGCGTTAGCTCAGGTGCGTATAGAAGTATTCATGCAGCACAAGGTGGTAAAATTCTTTTTATTATGAGTGCTGCAGCTGAAGTACATAGATTTGATTTGAGCATACCTTATGATTTTAAAACAGCAAAATATGTACATGAATTTGATCTTGGCAGCTCGATAGGTGGTTTTTCGATGAGTAAAGACGGTACAAAACTTTATTCTATGGATGCCACTAGTGATGCACCTATAATAAAAACTTTTTCATTATCACCAGCGTTTGATCTCACTTCTGCTACAGAAATAGATAGCGTGAACTTGTTTACTGACCTTGGAGTAACAAACCTTGATGACGAACAGTCATATAGAGATATTGAATTTAATCGTGATGGTAGTCAAATGTTTATCTCAGTTTTTGATACAAAAGATTTTACTAATAGAATTCATCAGTTTAGTTTAGGTAAAAATTTTGATGTTTCAACAGCAACTCATTTAGGAAGCCATACATTTCTTTATCGTATTACCCCTGGAGGAGCACTTCGAACAGCAGCTCCACCTTTTGTAGCGGGTCATGGAATAAGTTGGGGTTTTTCTTTTTCTAGCGATGGTATGAAACTATTTATGCTGCAATTAGATGCTCCGTCGAGTGAGGCAGTAGATAATATTTATCAATTTGACCTTCAATGTCCTTATGGTATTGTTTCATGTTCATCTGATGCAAGCCAAATTATTGTTTCTCAAGTAGAATTAGCCAAACAAAATATCAGCTTAAATATTGATACTATTTTTAAAAGGTTTGAGTGGATCAAAAGAAATAGAGATGATGAGGATTTAACTAGTCATAATTTTAATATAAATTACCCAAATCCTCTATTAAGATCATTGGCTAGTAAATTTGAGCCTTCTTTAAAAAATAACTTAGCAACCCTTGTAAGCAATACCAAAAAAAAGGAAAAAAAGAAAAAATCTAAATGGTCATCATGGAGCATAGCAGAAATTTCTGTTGGAAATTATGATGAAACAATTTTGGATAAACCAAAGGATATTTATACCAAAGGACTAACCTTTGGTTTAGATAGAAAATTTAGAGATGATAAGTTTCTTGGTTTGGCTGTAAGATATGGAAATAGCGAGTCTGATATTAGAAAATCTGTTCGAGAAGTAGATCTAGAATCTTTAACATTGAATATTTATGGAGTTGTTCCAACCAGTAATACTCAGTATATAAATGCAGTTTTAGGATTAAGTGCTCTAAGATTTGACAATACGTATTTAGGAGGATTATCTGGTGAAAGAAAT
>CACJLN010000011.1 GCA_902594255.1 uncultured Pelagibacteraceae bacterium | reverse complement strand
ATTGTACCCGAACCAATCACTACAACATTTTTTATATTCATGTAATGATATTTTTATCGATTTATACCTCTGAGTCTTTCAGATCTTCGTCTTAAAAGTTCAGCGGTCACTAATATTAATGTTGATAATATAATTAGACAAGTTGCAACAGCAAGAATGGTTGGGCTTAATTGCTCTCTTAAACCCGTCCACATTTGAATTGGAATGGTTGTGTTTTCTAATCCAGCTAAAAATAAAACAACCACTACCTCATCAAATGAAGTAACAAATGCAAACAATCCTCCAGATATTACTCCAGGCAAAATAAGTGGTAAAGTTATTTTCATAAATGTATTTACAGGATCACTACCCAAACTAGCAGCTGCTCTTGTCACGCTATGATCAAATCCTGAAAGAGTTGCGGTTACTGTAATAACAACAAATGGTGTACCCAAAATAATATGCGCGAGAACTATTCCTGTATGTGTGGCTGCTAATCCAACTTTAGCCATAAAGAAAAATATTGCTACACCTGAAATAATTAAAGGAACTATCATTGGTGAGATTAATACTGCCATGATTAAACCTTTGTACGGCATATGTCTACTACTCAAACCTAAAGCTGCTACTGTTCCAAGAATTACCGAACCTATTGTTGCAAAGATAGCAATTATAAAACTATTTTTTGCAGCTAATCCCCAAGGGTTTTTAGTCCCATAAATCATATCTTGATACCATCTCAAAGAAAATGCATCAGGATCAAGACGTTTCATTCCATCTGAAAAAACTAAAAATTCCTCAGCATTAAAAGATAATGGAAAAATAACAAACAATGGTGCAACAAGAAAAAAGAATACTGCTGCACAAATTGTCAAATAAACATAGTGCCAAATTCTATAATGTGGTTCTGTATATTTGGGTAAAGCCATTTTATTTATCCTAATTTAATATTATCTATTCCAACTAATTTATTATACAGCCAGTAAATGACTAATACTCCACTTAGCAACATTAGTCCCATTGCTGAAGCAAAGCTCCAATCGAGAGTACTTTTCATATGAAATGCTATCTGGTTACTTATCAATGTTCCTGAAGCTCCGCCAACTAAAGCAGGAGTAATGTAATAACCTATTGCTAAAATGAAAACTAATAAACATCCAGCTCCGATACCTGGGATTGTCAAAGGAAAATAGACCTTCCAAAAAGCCACAAAAGGGGTTCCGCCTAATGACTTACCAGCTCTCATTAAACTTGGGGAGATTGTTTTCATCACACTGTAAAGTGGTAGCACCATAAAAGGCAGTAATATTTGGGTCATTGCAACGTAACTACCAGTTTTATTAAACATCATTTCTAGTCTGTTATCATCGCTTACTAGTCCAATCATGACAAAGAAATCATTGACTATACCTTGCTGTTGTAAAAGGATCATCCAACTGGCTGTTCTTACAAGTAAGGAGGTCCAAAAAGGAAGTAAGACACAAATCATCAATAAATTACTGTACTTCATTGGCAATGTTGCAAGTAAATGTGCTATTGGATAAGCCATCAAGAAACAAAACACAGTAACAAAAAAAGCAATTTCTAAAGTTCTAAGCCATAAAATTCTGTGAACTCTTCTATCCTCAGGTACATTAATTATTTCTCCCTTTTCATTTTCATACATATCAACTCCTTTTAAATATTTTTGATACGTATATGCAGGTGCTCTTCTTTTAATTGCTCTCCAATATTCAACATCAGCCCATCTTCGATGAACAGACATGATTTGTTCTTTGTAATTTCCTTCCTCAAAAGATTTAGACTTTCGTCTTAATTTTTTGATAATACTTTTAAATCCATTTTTTGTATAATTAAGTTGGGTTGATAATTTTCCTTCTCTTTCCTCTTCAATTAATTTTTGGAAATCAAAATAAAAAGCCTCAAATACCTCTTCAGGTGGAAGGTCTTCTCCATCCCATTTTTCCATTGACTTAAAAGTTTTAGGAAGCATTTCTGTGACCATTTTATCATCAACACTTCTCATAAGCATATCTCCTATCGGAAATACATACGTAATGATTATGAACAACAATAATGGAGCAACAAGTAAAAAAGCTTTAATCTTATTTTTCTTTTCTGCTTTTTTAAGACTTACCTCTAAAGGAATTCCATCAGTTGTTAAAATTTGTTTTGTTTCTGAGCTCATAAATAAAAAGGGCGGTTAATAATAACCGCCCTTTTAATATAATATAAAATTTTAATCTTTAAAACTTAAAATTAAAATCCTGCTTTCATTGCTTCCCATTTTTCACCAAGTTCTGTTCCGTTATCAGCCCAGTAAAGTGGATCTACTAAGAAGTAATTTTTAGTGTTCGCTGGCGCAGTTGGCATATTAGGTACCATGTTTGTCTTACCATCTTTGTACCATGGCTCTCCTTTTTCCATTACTGCGATTGATGATTTTCTCCAAGGCGCGTATGCGATATATTTCGCACTTCCAGCTAAACCTTCTGTACTTGTCATCTCTGCTAAAGCTTTTTTAGCATCAGCTTCATTTGGTGAACCTTTAACTAATACAAAGTATTCATAGTCAAGACCTTGTGCATCCCAAACTTGAACGATTGGAGCACCTTCTCCAACTGCAGCGTTAAAGAATCTACCATTCCAGCCAGTTGCCATAACAACTTCACCACTCATTAGCAATTCTGGTGGTTGAGCACCTGCAGACCAAAATACACATCCACCTTGTGGGTCTGTGCAAAGCTTTTTGATCTTATCCATAGCTCTTTGAACACCTTTGTCAGTGTTTAAAGCTTTATAGATTTTTGCTCCACCTTTACCTGGCTTAATACCATCTGCAGCTAATGCAATCTCTAAATTAGTTAGAGCGCCTTTGTAGATAGCTCTTTTTCCAGGAAATTTTTTTGTGTTAAAGAAATCTTTGATAGTTTTTGGAGTGCCTTTAACATTGTCTGAATTATAAGCATAGTTCCAAGAATATAAAATATTTCCTACAGCACATTCACTTGGCATTCCAGTAAAGAAATCTTTACTTGCTGGAGTTCCATCTGGTGCTGGTGGGAAGTCTTTATCAAAATCAAATTTAACAAATAATCCTTCATCACAGCCATTGATAGTATCCATTGCAAATACGTCCATTATATCCCACGTAATTTTGCCAGCTTCTTTCTGTGCTTTAATTTCTGATAATCCACCTGAGTAGTCGACCCAATTGATCGGAATACCTAGTTTTTTGGCAGTAGGATCACCATAACCTAACTTTTGACTTTCAGTATAAGCTCCACCCCAAGACGCTACAGTTACTGCGAACGCTGAAGTAGTTAAAGAAAATACAAAAGAAAGGGCTAGTAATAATTTACTAATTTTTTTCATTTTTCCTCCGTTTAAACGTTTTTTTATAAAAGTAGATTACAACAAGATCGATAAAGAGAGTCAACAGCCCTTTTTTACTTGCTAAATGAAGGTATATAGAGTGTTTATTTTGGGTCTAAGGCTCTAGCGTCATCGCTGTTCCAACCTATCTTAATTTCATTTCCTAACTTAATATCTAAGTTGGAAGAACTGTTGGGAACCTTTAAAATAAATTCAGAATTTCCTAATAAATTAATTCTTACTCTCGTGTGATCTCCGTGATAAATAACTTCTTCGATTTTTCCTTTATGAATATTATCCATTTTATCAGTTGGATTAATTAATGCTCTCTCAGGTCTAATTGAAACTGTTGTTCTTTCTCCTTTGCCTTTAACTGATATAGGATTTGCTAATATATCTGCGTTAGCTAACTTGACTTTGCATTTTCCACCAGAAATATCAGAGACTTCGCCCGCAAAAGTATTATTCTCTCCAATAAACTCTGCAACAAAAGAATTTACTGGTTTTTCATATAATTCATCAGGACTAGAAAGTTGTTGAACTTTTCCATCATTAAAAACTGCAATTCGGTTTGACATAGTTAATGCTTCGCTTTGATCATGTGTTACATAAACAACGGTCACTCCAATGCTTTCATGAATATGTTTAATTTCATATTGCATGCTTTCTCTCAAATTTTTATCTAAAGCTCCAAGTGGTTCATCCATTAAAACAAGTTGTGGATCAAAAACCAATGATCTTGCTACAGCTACTCTTTGTTGTTGTCCACCTGACAATTGTCCAGGCATTCTTTGAGCAAATCCTTGTAAAGATACCATCGATAGAGCTTTATCAATTTTTTTATCTGCTTCATCTTTTGGAATTTTTCTTACTCTAAGAGGAAAAGCTAAATTTTCATAAACAGTCATGTGTGGAAATAATGCATAATTTTGAAAAACCATCCCTATACCTCTTTTGTGTGGTGGAATACTGGAAATAGCATTTCCATCTAAATATATTTCTCCATTAGTTGGTGTTTCAAAGCCAGCCAACATCATTAAACATGTAGTTTTACCTGATCCTGAAGGACCTAGCATTGTAATAAACTCACCCTCAGCGATGTCTAATTGTAAATCTTTGACAACTAAAACTTTACCGTCGTAACTTTTATCTACTTTATCGAATTTAACAAATTCTTTATTAATTGACATAAATAAAATAACTATAAAACATTTGTGACTATAAATATCAACCTTAAATAATTAGCTTTTGACGTGAAGTTCTTTTGACATATTACAAAATAATTCTGCTCCTTTGTCAGTAACTCTTATTGCTTCTGAAGCTTCAACGCCCCAATCGCCAAATTGCATAACTGCAATCATATGAAAACAAACATTTGGTTTTAAAACAGTCATATCTCCTTTATAAATATTTAATGTGTGCTCCCCCCAATCTGGTGGATAACCGATACCTATTGAATATCCAGTCCTTGATCTTTTTTCTATTCCATATTTATCTAACACTTTCCAAAAAGCTTGGGCCACATCATTAGCTGTATTTCCTGGCTTAGTGGCATTTATACCTGCATTAAGTGCCTCTATAGTTTTTTTCATCGTGTCAATTTTTATTTGATCAGGCTTACCTAACAAAACAGTTCTTGCCATTGGTGCGTGATATCTTTTGTATACTCCAGAAAGTTCAATAATTGTTGCTTCACCATTTACAAATTTTTCTTCAGTGGCTGTTAAATGTGAGGCAGAGGTTCCTTTTCCAGTGGGTAATAATGTTGCAATACTTGAATATTCGCCTCCATATTCTGAGGTACCAAAGAAAAGAGCTTTTTGAATTTCACCCACAGCATCGCATTGTCTTACCCCAGGTTTGATTACATTGTATGCTGTTTTCATTCCGATCTCAGAAATTTTAGCGGCACGTTTCATAAGTTTTATTTCATTGTCCGATTTAATCAGTCTTGCCCAATTAACTAATCTTTCTGAGTCCTTTATTTTTGCATTTGGCAATCCTTGTTTGATTTTTTCGTAACAAAATGCTGTAAAATAATGTGCATCCATTTCTAGACCGATTGATAATTTATCCCATTTTTTATCTTTAATAATTTTTACTAAATAATCATATGGATGCTTTGGCCAAGTATGGATATAGTCTTCACCATAAACAATAATATTTTCTTTTTTTAAATAGGTTTTGAGATAAGCACCGCCCGCATCTTGATCTCGGACAAAACATATAGGCTGATCAGCATTTACATGAACTATTGCACACTGTGCATAGTAAAAAGACCACGCATCGTAGCCAGTTAGGTAATTTATATTATTTGTGTCATGAGAAATAAGAAGTTCTATGCCCTGATCCAGCATCATTTTTTGGACTTTTAAAAGTCTTTGTTTATATTCCTCTTGAGTGAAATGCATAATTAATAATTAAATAGTTCGCCAAACCCATCAATTTTATTTTTATACTCAATTTGTTTTAAAGTATCCCAAATTAAGGTTTGATTACTAGATAAAATAATTTTTCCTAATTTATTTTCTAAATCTTTAATTATTGATAAAACTGGGAGTGCTGTACATGAAACAAATAGTGCTTTATCTTTTGATAAATTTATTTTAGTCAGAACTTCAAATAAATAGTCTGGATCTACTTTGCCTATGTCTAAATCTGACTCTATATCAAAATAAAACAATTCGTCTGCCTCTACATTTTCTTTTTTAAAATAATTAATAAGAGATTTATTTATTTCATTTGTATAGGGTGTAAAAATTGAGAGCTTATTTATCTTAAGAGCTTTAATTGCTTTGATAGCAGAGGTTATTGGGGTTGTTACTTTAGTATTTGGTTTAGCAATATTGATTTTTTCAAAAATTGAATCATATCCTGAAGCAATTGTCCCTGAAGTACATCCGTAGGCAACACAATCTAGTTTTTGATCTGGCAAAATATCATTTGTAACTTTAGTGATATTTCCTGCCATTTTTTTTAAATTTTCATTAGTTAAGGGGTTGTAAGATTGGATTCTGTTAGAAAATAAATCAATTTTCTTTCCATGGATCACATTATTAAAATCTTTTTCAATTCTAAAATCACTTGATAAAGTGATTAAGCCTATTCTTGGGTTATGTTTTTTTAAAAATTGAGGTTTAATTTTAGTTAATTTCATTTAATGTTTTGTTAATCTAACATTAATTTTCTGTATAAAATATACAAAATTGGTTATTGAAAATTTATTTAAATAAGATTTAATTTAGCTTTATACAAATTGTTAACAAATAAAAGGATAATAATGAAAAAACTATTTATTGCTGCTTTTATATTCGCTTCTACTTTTACTACGAATACATTGGCAGAAGTTAAAATGGGAATCATTTTAGGATTTACTGGACCTATTGAATCCCTAACACCAGCTATGGCAGCTTCAGCTGAACTTGCTTTTAAAGAAGCATCAGACTCAGGCTCGTTATTAGGTGGAGAAAAAATTTCAGTAGTAAGAGCAGATTCAACTTGTGTTGACTCAGCAGCAGCAACAGCAGCAGCTGAGGGTGTTATTGCTCAAGGTGTTGCTGCAATCATGGGTGCTGACTGTTCAGGGGTTACTGGAGCAATCGCTTCAAATGTTGCTGTACCAAATGGTGTAGTGATGATATCACCTTCTGCAACTTCTCCTGGATTAACTACTTTAGATGATAAAGGATATTTCTTTAGAACTGCTCCATCTGATGCTAGAGGTGGTCAAATTTTAGCTGACATCACAAAAGATAGAAAAGTAAAAAGTGTTGCTATTACTTACACAAATAATGACTACGGAAAAGGTTTAGCAGATGTTTATAAAGCTGCAGTTGAGGCTCATGGTATTAAAGTAACTACTGTAAATGCTCACGAAGATGGAAAAGCGGATTACTCTTCTGAAGTTGCAACTCTAGCTTCTGCTGGAGGCGATGCTGTAGCAGTCATTGGTTACCTTGACCAAGGAGGAAAAGGAATAATTCAAGCGTCTCTAGACTCAGGTGCTTTTGATACTTTTGTTTTGTCTGATGGTATGATTGGTCAATCTCTAGTAGATGCATTTGGAAAAGATCTTAAAAAATCTTTTGGTTCTATGCCAGGATCAACAGGAAAAGGTTCAGGGGTTTTTGCTGGAGTAGCAAAGGCTGCTGGAATTGATAGCTCTGGTCCTTACACTGGTGAGTCTTACGATGCAGCTGCTTTGATTGTTTTAGCAATACAAGCAGGTGGATCTGCTGATAGAGCATCAATTGCAAAAAATGTGATGGATGTTGCTAATGGTCCTGGAACAAAAATTTACCCAGGTGAGCTCAAAAAAGGTTTAGATTTATTAGCTAAAGGTAAAAAAGTTGACTATGAAGGTGCAACTGGAGTAACTTTTACTGGCGTCGGTGAAGCTGAAGGTT
Organism: uncultured Pelagibacteraceae bacterium; assembly: GCA_902594255.1. Classification (GTDB taxonomy): domain Bacteria; phylum Pseudomonadota; class Alphaproteobacteria; order Pelagibacterales; family Pelagibacteraceae; genus Pelagibacter. The sequence continues at coordinate 15,253 of CACJLN010000011.1, read as the reverse complement.
CTTTCTTAGAACAAGAAGTTAAAGGCGGAAAATTCAAAACTAAAAAGCAAAGATAATTTATCTTAAAATTTAAACCCCCAACATTAATTTGTTGGGGGTTTTTTTTAAAAAAATAAATATTTATCAGCCATATATAAAGCCCAAGCAATAGCAGCGCCTGTAATAATATATTTCATAAACTTATTTTATTTCTATTTTTTCAGGAAGTATACCCTTTGGTCTGTACCTCATTATTAGCAACAAACCTATTCCCATCATTAAAAATCTAAAATAAGGAACGCTTTCAATTAAATGCACCTTTAAAAAATGTGTATCATCTAAACCTGCTGTTGTTAGATTGACCAAATACAATCCTATTGGTGCAGCTTCAATCCACAAGAACCAAACTACAAAACCTCCAAGAATTGCACCAAAATTATTCCCACTTCCACCAACAATAACCATTACCCAAATTAAAAAAGTGTATCTCAAAGGTCTGTAGCTTCCTGGTGTAAATAATCCATCTTGTGTTACAAGCATAGCTCCTGCAATTCCAACTATTGCTGAACCTAAAACAAAAATTAACAAATGTTGTTTGACGACATTTTTTCCCATAGCGTTGGCAGCTTCCTCGTTATCTCTGATAGCTCTCATCATTCTACCCCAAGGAGAGTAAAGAGCTTTTTGAGTTAAGATTAAAAGAATAATTACAACAACTAAAAATAATCCTGAATAACAAAGCTTTACAAATATTGATGATCCTTCAATTACAAATTGATTAAGAGCTGCTTGTCTTTCAGTAATATCAGAAATCAAAGCTAATTTTCCTGAATTAAATTTTTCAACTAAATTTATGAACCAATCTGTTTGTTGTAAGTTTACCTCATAAGGTGCGGGTCGTTTTAAACCAATTACATTCTTTACACCTCTTGTAAGCCAATCTTCATGTTTGATGATTGCTATCACTATTTCTGATATCAATAATGTAGCGATTGCTAAATAATCAGCTCTTAAGCCCAACGCTACTTTTCCTATGACAAAAGCTAGCCCCCCTGCAAAAAAAGCGCCTACAATCCAAGAAAAAATTATTGGAAGCCCTAGCCCACCTAAAAATCCAGTTCTTGCTGGATTTACTTCCTCAATTGCTTCAATACCAGGCTCAGAAACCAATCGTATAATAATAATTCCTGAAATAATTATTGCAGCGATAACATAATTTCTAGTTTTAGTTTTTTGATATTTTTTGAGAACAAATCTAACAGCTAAAACAATTCCAATAATGAAAAACAGACTTAATAGAATGTTAGCACCCCCTGCACTCCATGCCTCTTGAACTGGGTTAACAGAAATTAAAACTGCCGCTAAACCACCTAAAGCTGTAAAACCCATTATTCCAAAGTTAATTAAACCAGCATATCCCCATTGAATATTAGCACCCATCGTCATAACAGCTGATATCAGACAAAGATTAAAGATCGATAGAGCAATATTCCAAGACTGGAATATGCCCACAAGGATAATTAATCCCATCATAATACTGTAAGCTGCAATGACATTTAAATTTTTTCTCACAATACTTTTCCTTTAAATATTCCAGATGGACGATACAGCAAGACAATAACCAATATTGAAAAAGATACTGCAAATTTATAATCAGTTGAAAGCAACTGAATTAAACCATCTGGTTCCATACTTCCTGGTAAAATATACATGAAAAATTTCTTATAGGCATATGTTAGAAGTATTTCTGAAAAAGCAATTACATAACCTCCTAGAAAAGCTCCAAATGGATTACCAATACCACCAACTATAGCTGCAGCAAATATCGGTAACATGTTATTAAAGTAAGTAAATGGTTTAAAACTTTTATCTAAACCATACAAAGTACCACCAATTGTAGCAAGGATACCCGCTATGACCCAAGTTGTCATGACGATTTTTTTTGGATCGATACCTGATAATAATGCTAAATCTTCATTATCAGAGTATGCTCTCATACTTTTTCCTGTCTTAGTTTTATTTAAAAACCAAAACAAGGTTGATACTAAAATTAATGTAACTATAATTGTGATAACTTGCGTAGATTTTATTGCAAGACCTTCATTCAATCCTGTCATTGCTTTAAATTCACCAGCTTTAATCAAAAATTTTTCTCCATCAAAAAATCTTCTATCTGAAGGACCAATAATTATACGAACCACTGCCTGAGTAACAAACATTACTCCAATGCTAACCATTGCCAATTGTACTGGAGGGCTTTTGTTTGTTCGGTAATATTTAAATACAAATTTATCTATTATTAGCATGTAACTAACCATAAAAATAATCGCAAAAGGAATCGCTAAAAGAGCTGTGGGTAAAACCCCAAAACTAATTCCATAAGACTGAAGATACCAAGTGAATAGAATTACAAACATTGTTCCAAAAGACATCATGTCTCCGGTAGCAAAGTTTGCAAATCGTAGAATTCCATAAATTAAAGTAACAAAAATCGCACCAAGTGCTAACTGAGATCCATATGCTAGAGCTGGAACAAAAATATAATTCAATAAAAGTATAATTGCGTTTATAAAATCCATATTAACCACCTAAAAAAGAGCTTCGTACTCTAGGATCTTCTAATAATTCTTTGCCAGTGCCAGAGTGACGATTCTCACCTGTTACTAAAACATATCCTCTGTCAGAAATGTTTAATGCCTGCTTTGCATTTTGTTCAACCATTAGAATTGCTACATTAGTTTTTTTTACTTTTACAATGTGATCAAATAATTCATCCATCACAATAGGTGATACACCTGCAGTTGGTTCATCCAACATTAGCACAGAGGGCTTGATCATCAGAGCTCTACCTAATGCAACTTGTTGTCTTTGTCCTCCAGATAACTCACCAACTAATTGATTTTTTTTTTCTTTAAGAATTGGAAACAAGTCGAATATCTCCTCAATTGTGTCTTTAAATTCATTGTTAATTAAAAAAGCACCCATCTCTAAATTTTCTTCCACTGTCATGCCTGCAAAAACATTTTTTGTTTGGGGAACAAAAGAGATGCCCTCTTTTACTCTGTCTTGTGGAGAAAGTTTTGAAATATCTTTGCCATTAATAATTACTGAACCAGATTTTAAATTTAATAAACCCAACATAGCTTTCATCGCCGTTGATTTTCCAGCACCATTAGGACCTAAAATAGAAACAATTTCTCCTCTATCTACATTGACTGAACATGAATTGATTATATCTGGACCGTTTCCATATCCTCCAGTCATTTTATTTCCTTCAAAAAATGCCATGTTTAATTATCTTTGATTTTCGATCCTCTTCCTAAATAACTTTCGATTACTCTTTCGTCTTTTTTTGCATCCTCAACTGTACCCTCAAATAAAACTGAACCTTCAGCCATCACAATTACAGGATCACATAGTCTTCCTATAAAATCCATATCATGTTCAATCATACAAAATGTATAACCTTTTTCTTTATTGAGTTTTTCAATAGCTGTACCTAAATCCTTGAGTAATGTTCTATTTACACCTGCTCCAACCTCATCTAATAAAACTAACTTTGCATCAACCATCATTGTTCGGCCAAGTTCTAGTAATTTTTTTTGACCACCAGATAAGTTTCCTGCCAACTCATTTCTTAAATGTCCTAAATTTAAAAACTCTATGACTTCGATTGCTTTTCGTTTTATTATATTTTCCTCCTCTAAAATTAATGAAGGTTTAAATATTGCATTTATTAATTGTTCTCCTGACTGATTACCTGGCACCATCATTAAATTTTCTAAAACAGATAAATTTGTAAATTCATGTGCAATTTGAAAAGTTCTAAGTAAACCTTTGGAAAATAATTCATATGCAGGAATATCTGTAATATTTTCATTATTGAATATCACGCTCCCAGATGAACATTTTAAGTTTCCTGCTATCAAATTAAATAAAGTTGTTTTTCCAGAACCATTAGGACCAATTATTCCAGTTATAGTCCCCTTTTTAACCTTTAAAGAACAACCCGATACTGCTGCCAATCCACCAAAATATTTTGAAAGATTATTTATTTCTAAAATATTTTCTGACATTAATTATTTGTTTAATCTTTTATGAATACTATTAAGTGTGTTTATAACAGACTTGTAAGTTCCTCTCTTATTCATTTCCTTTAAACCTTGTTCGTTTAAACCTTTTGGTGTTTGAGATTCTTTAACAAGATATTTTAATTCTTTTTTTGAATTAACGACCGCATCTTCAGATAAAGCTAAAAATAAAGTGGTTATATATTTTTGCGCATCAGCCCTTTTAATGCCTTTCTTAATAAGCCAACCACTCATAACATTTAATATTTCATAGTAGGATGCCATCATTCCTGATGTTGACCAAAAATTAATTGATAGTTTTTCATTTTTAATTTCAATAGTTGATCCAATTTTATTGAAAAAATTTTTAACTTTTTTATTTGGTGGACAAATAGGCACTGGTCCCTTTTTTAGAGATATGGGAGGAAGTGGAATAGCTCTTACTAAATCAGCTTTAACTTTTACCATTCTCCTAAGTTCAGAAAGATTTATGGTTGAAATAAAACTTATAATTGTCTGGTTAGATCTAAATCTTAAATTTTTTATAATTTTATGACCGACAACAGGTGTAACCGCTAAAAATATCCATTCACAATTATCAACAATTTTTTGATTATTTTTTTCTATGTATATTTTTTTGAACTTTCTTTTTAATCCTTTTGCTACACGAATATTTCGTGATGAAATAAATATTTTTTTATAATTTATTTTAGAAGTACATACCCCTGATATAACAGATGATGTTATTTTTCCTGTTCCTATAAAACCTAATTTCATAAATATTCTATAATGATTAATTTATATTAATTAATAAAAAAAGAACCTCTAATTCTTAATAACTCTCTACTTAATTCTTTATTTTCTTTAAAAGGTTTTCGTCCATGTAGCCAAAAATAATTATTAGCAACAACTGCTGATCCAACAGGAAGTTCAGTAATAACTTTATTTGAACTCTCCTCTAAACTATCTGATAGTTTTTGAAGAAAAACCCCTTGTTTCATATTTTTAGGTTCAGGGAACTGATCTATATAGGAAATTTGTGCTCTTCCTTTCTCATCAGATGAAAAAACAGGATGTTCAACCTTATAGCCAACATTTTTACTTTTTGGTGAACCCCAAATAAAATCCTCTTTAGCTACCGGGTCATTATACAATTCCTGACAATGCTCCCAATCATCAAGGTGTAGCATTGCAGTCTCTCCACCTTGGACATTTTTTTCCTCAATTTTTGACATTAAAAGCCAATCAGTTTTTTCCTTAACGTAGGTACCATCGGTATGAAGATCCATATTTGTGTAAGCTTTTCTTAAGTAAGAGTCGCTTTTATCTTCGTGTTTGACATGAAATCTTGCGTAATATTTTCCTGCCATTGCATCATGGTTTGGCTTTCCAATTAAATGAACTATAGCAGTTGAAAGTTTTACTAAAAAAATATCATCAATTTTCGAGGTAATATTTTTTGGTTTTATTATAAAGCATCCTGTTGCACGGTCTTTAATTATCTCGTTTAAAAGTTTAGACAATTTATTATTGCTCAAATCGTCAAAACTTTTTGCAATTGTAAACCTTGTAAAAGGTTTATACTCTAATGCAGTTAAATCAAATTTATTAAATGGAAATATTAATTTATTAATTATTTCATCAGATATATCAATATTTACAATTCTTGATGACTTTTCGTGTTGATTAATATCAAATCCTTCAATTTCATTTTTCATAGATAGCTATTAAAAAGTGAAAGTATGATAGCAGAGAAAATTGTTGGGTAAACTAAATTTTTTTTAGTAATAAAGAACAGTCCAATAGATAAAATCACCACAATTATTCTTACAAAATAATCTACTTCTGACAATAGTCCAGATGGAAAAATAACAATTCTAGCGATCAGAGCTGCTAATGTTGAATAGGCTAAACAATTAAACCATCTAAATATTTTAGAGGTTTCTTTAATGTTTTCAGAACTTAAAACTCCCAAAAATCTTGATAGAAATGTTGCAAAAGAAGTTATTAAAATTACTAAAACTATATTACTTGTCATTTATTTCTCCAATTAGAAACGCTACAGTTCCAGCTGTAATACCACCAAATAAAATACACCATTCAGGAGAAACAAAATAAAAAGCAGGGCCCAGAATTGCACCTAAGATTATAGATAAGCTTATTTTAATTGTTTTCATTGCACCAACCATCATACAAGTAAAATAAATCGGATTGATAATTGCTAATCCAATTAAAACATCTTCATTTAAAAAATCAGAGGCCAGGTATCCGATAACTGTTGAAAAAATTGCTACTGACCAGGTTGCTACACCAATTCCTATCCAAAAATCTATTCTAGACTCTTTATTTATCTGCTCATAATTATCTTTCATTATCAGCCAAGAAGACACAGCAATAAAATGACAAGACAGATAATATTTCCATTTTGGTTGGGATTTATGCATTAATAAAGGCATTAAAGAAACTGTCATTGGATAAAGCCTTGCGTTAACCAACCAAACAGCAATAAAAATATTTATTAACGATGCACCTATTATCATTGACTCTGCCATAACTAGTGAACCGGGTAATGCATATGTTAAGAAAGTTGAAAAAATACTTTCTTGAATAGTAAATCCAATATTTTTTAAAAGTGCTCCAATTGCAATGAAACTTGCACCTAATGCTATTGCTGGACTTCTAACCCCTCTGATAGAAGCAAATCCTTTTAGAAAATATTTTGAATCAATCATTATCCGCCTAAAAATAGGCGACCAACGTCAGGATTATTTAATAACTCATCTCCTTTACCAGCGATTGCAGTTTGTCCCGATACTAAAACATAACCAATGTCAGCAAACTCTAAACCTTTCTTTGCATTTTGCTCAACTAGAATAATTGTTTTTTTTTCATTTTCCTGAAGGTCTCTCAAAATTTCAAACACCATTTCAATATATCTTGGTTCTAATCCAATTGATGGTTCGTCTACCAATAAGACTGATGGTTTCATGACTAATGCTCTTGAAATTTCTAATAATCTTCTTTCACCACCAGACAACACTTTAGCTGGTTGATTTCTTCTATTTCTTAGTCTCTCATATTTTTGAAGAATTCTTTCAGCTTCCTCAAAAGACTCATCTGTTTTATCTTTAATGTAACCTCCCATTAACAAATTTTCCTCAACCGTCATATCAGGAAATACAGAGTTATCTTGAAGAATATAAGCTATTCCAACTGATTTAAGTTTTTCAGCTGGAGTTAATGAGGTGATTTCCTTACCATCAATTTCAATTTTTCCAGAGAAAATGTTAGTAAATCCATAAATTGAATGAAGTATTGTTGATTTACCAGCTCCATTAGGTCCAATTAAACACAAAGACTGAGCTTTACTAACAAATAAATCAAAATTATGTAAAATTTCCATTTTTCCATAACCAGCGTTTAGATTTTTAATAGTTAAGTGAATATCGGAATTTGAAAGTTTTTTTAATTCATCAGGGCCAGGAGCTTTTCCTAAAACTTCATATTGATTTGCCATTATTGTACTCCTAGATAAGCGTCAACTACTCGCTTATCATTTTTAATTTCATCTGGCGTACCATTAGCAAGCATTTTACCATGAGCTAAACAAAAAATATTTTCTGCTAATTGCATAATTACTCTCATATTATGTTCAATGACCAATAACGTAATTCCAAAGTCTTGGTTTACTTTAATTAATCTATCAATAATTCCATTTATCAATGTTGGATTTATCCCTGCCGTTGGTTCATCCAATAAAAGCATTTCCGGCTCATTCATTAAAGCCATAGCAAGTTCTAATAATTTTTGTTGGCCAAATGATAAGTCCCCAGCCCTTAATTTTCTTTTTTGATATAATCCAACAAAACTTAATAGATTTTCAGCTTTTTCAGTTAGTTCTTTTGGTATTTTTGAAAAAATCTTAAAAATACTTTCATCACTACCTTTATGACTTATTAACATGTTTTCTACACAATTAAGTTTTCCATAAATTCTTGTTTGTTGAAAAGTTCTTAATAAACCTAGTTTTGCAATTACTGGTACTGGTAATTCAGAAACCTCTTTACCATTAAATTTGATGGAGCCATTATCTATTGGATAGGTTCCAACTATTGAATTAAACAAAGTAGTTTTGCCAGATCCATTTGGACCTATTAAACCGACAATTTTTCCTTTCTCAACTGACATTGAGATATCAACATTAGCTTTTACTCCACCAAAAGATTTACTCACATTGTTAACCTCTAAAATTGTCATTTTAATTCCACCTGTGCTTTTCTGTCTGCCTCATCCACAACTTCTCCAAATCTCTCAGGATATTTTTCTCTTAACCAACCCATAATTCCCTCTGGGAAATAAATTACAATTACAACTATTAGAACTCCCAATGCAACATACTGCCAACCAAGGAAGAAAGTCCAAAAGCCCTCTTTAAAAATATGAAAAACAGTTGCACCAATGATTGGCCCCCATAAAGTTCCTTTACCTCCTAAGATTGCCATAAGAACCATAAACACTCCCATCTCTCTTCCATCAAAAGCAACATCTGTAGAGTCTATATAACCAACGAGACCTCCCATTATTCCACCAGCTAAACCACAGAAGAATGCCGAAACCATCCAACCAATGATTTTATATTTCATTGTTTCAATACCCATCGCTTCTGCTTTGTCCTCGTTATCTCTTATGGCATTTAAAATTAATTTAAAGCGAGTAGAGTAAATTGCTCTTATGGTAACAAATGCAATCACAAGTGCAAAAAAACTACAAAAGTAAAAAAATTCACCTCTTGCCTCAAGCCCACCTACGTTTGGAAAAGGTGGGGTTGTAAATCCCTGGCCTGCGCCAATGATTTCAATACCTCCTGAAATTTCACCTGCTGCAACACCTAAACCTAGAGTGCATATCGCAAAATAATGACCTCTTAATCCTAAAATTGAATAGCCAATTAAACCTGCAACGATTGTGGGAACGACTGCTGCAACTAAAAGTCCAACTGCCATTCCTTGAAAAAATTGAGTTGGAGTGTGTACAAATGTTTTTTCCCCACCACTTTCTGTCCACTCAGCTAATGGAAAAAACATTCCAACTTGTACAGAGGCACATAAATACATACCTAGCCCATAAAAAAGAATATTTCCAAATGAATTATAACCCATCTCACCACCCTGAATATTCCAAGTAACGGCAAGAATAATTAGTACACAAAGTATGGATAATTGAACTTTAAATGCTGGAAAAATAAATGGAGCTGCTAAACCAAATATTAATATTACAGCATATAATATTATATTTTTATTCATTATTTTCTAGATACCAGTTTTGTAAATCCTTTATTTGGACAGTAAGTGTAATCATTATCATCTATTATTTTTCCTGATCTTTTTCCACCTATAACAGTAAGTTGCCATCTAAAAGTAAGACATTCTTTTTCATCACCTAATTTCTTAATAGTAAGTGTTTTTTTCATCCCAGTTCTTTTGCTGGTAGAGCTGCCGCCTGATTTTTTTTTGGGCCAGTTATAAGCTGAAAAAAAGTCACGAGTTTCTCCCTCTTTCCAGTTTCCTAGAGGGAATTTACAGCCATTATCTATTGCAACAACAACTCCTCTTTTTCTTTTTCTGCTATCCCATACTCTTCCCAAACATTGACCATTATTGGTTATTGTAAAAAGCTGTACTTTAGAACCTCTTTTTCTTTCATAAACTTTTATTGTCTTTCCTGTTACTTTATTCTTCCAATCAATAGGTCCTGAAACCTTTAATTTACCACCATGTTGTTTGTTATTTACCTCATAAAATTTAAGCTCATTTGATCCTGTTGATGGTATTCCAAGCCATAATTCAATAGGTATAAACCTTTCTTTAGCATATGAAGAATTAGTTGAAATAAATATAAATATTAAAAAGAATATTTTTTTCATTTTAAGTACTCTCTTTTTCTAGAAAGTTTAAATCTTCTATAAACAAGAATTAAAACTAATAATAAAAATACCGAACCAATTCTAAATTCTGTACCTAGAAGGTAGTCTGCAAATTCCTCAAAAACACCTAATCCCATGCCTGATAAGGCTACTCCAGGTAAATTTCCTAATCCTGCAACAATTACAATCATAAATGATCTAATTGTGTATGGTAGACCCATATATGGATGAATTGTAAAAGTTATTGAAATTAAAGCTCCAGCAACACCACATAAAGCAGCATTGATGCCAAAAGTAGCAGCATAAACTTTTTCTGTGTCTACACCTAAAATTTTTGCAGCTCTAGCATTTTGAGCAGTAGCTCTAATCGCTCGACCAAGTTTAGATTTTTTCATGTAAATAACTAAACAAATCGCAAATACGATACTTACAACCGCAGAAAATATTTTTGAATTAGGTAAAACTACATTGCTATCAAATAAAAATGTTGTGCCATAACCTGAATTAGCTAAAACAACATCTGCACCAAAGGCAAAGTTCATTAGCTGCATAAAAAGAATGCTTATCCCAAATGTTGCTAAAATTGATATAAATAAATCTCTATCTACAACTTTATTGATAACTAATTTGTAAATTCCAATACCAACAAAATACATTATGAATGGTGATACAATCACACCCCAAGCAGGATGAATTCCAAAAAGATACATAAAGTAAGCGATGTATCCACCTAATATAACTAAATCACCTTGGGCAATATTGATGATATTCATTACTCCCCACTGCAAAGCCATTCCATATGCAATCAATGCAAATAAAACTCCTAACAAGATTCCATCTAAGCAAGCTTGTATTGTAATCATAGGGTACTGAAAAACCATGAAATCCATAATTTGCCTTTAAAAAAAAATACCCCCTAAATTTTAGGGGGTATTTTAAGATTTTTATTATCTATCAGACCACTTAGGAATTGGGTGAATCAATTTAGCTGAAGCCCATTTTAGAGGAGCTACAACTTTGTTTTCACACTTCCCGGCGCCATCACACATTACTTGGAAAAGTACCATCGGTTTGTCAACGTTTTGACCACCTGGTGCAAACTTAATATTTCCATAGAATGTTTGCATATTAGTAGCTGCAAGAGCATCTCTTACTTTCTTTTGATCAAAAGAATTTGCTCTTTCAAATGCATCTTTGAAAACTAACAATGCCGCAGAAGACTCTGCTGATTGATACGGTGGGTCATATCCAAATTCTTTTTGGAAATCTGCCGCGTAAGTCATACCATCTTTAAAGAAGTTATCTTTATAAGTTAGTGTTTTATGCCATTGAGATGCGCATAAAGCGTACTGAGAGTTCTTACCATGTTGTTTTGATAATTTCGCAGCATCGCAATGTGTCATTGCTAGCATTGGAACATCAACTTTCATCTCAGCAATTTGTCTGATCGCAGTCAATGCACCTTTTGTATGACCTGAAACGACAAGAACATCTGGCTTCATTTGTTTTACTTTAACTAATGTTGCAGCCATATCGTTAAGCTCTTTTGGAAGCTTATCGTCTATGATGATTTCAGATCCAGTCTCTTTAGCTGCATCTAAAATACCTAATCTAACGTCTTGTGAGAATGCATCTTGTTCAAACGCTTGTGCTATTCTTACACCTTTTCCACCATTTAGTTCAACTGCTGTTCTAATAGCTACATCAAGATATAAGTTAGCTGGAGCTAAAACTGCAAATAGATATTTGTATCCTTTTGTAAACAAAGATCTAGAGGCACCGTTTGCTTCAACCATTGGAACACCGTATTTCTCAGTTACTGGTGCAATAGCTTTTGTTAAACCAGAACTATATGGCCCGAGCATGAACTCAACACCATCTTGTGAGATTAATCTTTCTGCTAATTGAGCCGCTCTTTTTGGGTTCGATTCATCATCATAATAAATGATCTCAAACTTATAAGTTTTTCCACCAACTTTAACTCCACCCATACTATTAATTCTATCAACAGCCATGTTGTAACCGTTTTGAGTATGAACACCATTAGATGAATATTTTCCAGTTAATGAAATAGCAGCACCTAAAACAATTTTATCACCAACTACTTTTGCTAAAGAAACAACAGAAGTTGAAAGCAAAATTGCTACTGCAGAAATAAAACTCAAGATTATTTTATTTATTTTCATTTTATTTCCTTTGTTATTAATTAATTAATTCCTAATTAAATAAATAATTTATAACTATTGCAAGAGGCAAAAGTTACTTGAGATAAATTCTAATATTGTTGTGTAGCAATAATAATTAAAGCAATTAAAATCAAAACACTCGCTGAGATTGTATTAATTGTTTTTGGATTTGCTTTGATCCAAGTGATAAGTTTTTGTGCCAACATAGCGTATGCGATTAGAGATAAAAAATCTAAAACGATATAAGTGGTAATTAAAATGATAAATTGAATTACATAATTACCATTAAAGTCGATAAATTGTGGAAATATTAAAGGAAAGAACAACCAAGCCTTAGGGCTTGTGCCTGCAACTAAAAAACCATCTTTAAAAAAGGAAAAAATACTTTTTGTAATAATTATTTTGGAATTAATATCTTTTGGTGACGTTTTATAAACATCATAAGCTAAATAAATTAAATAAATTACACCAAGCCATTTAAAAAAATTTAAAAAATTAGGATTATCAGATAAAAAAGTTCCAATAACAAAAATTACTAAAGTTGCTTGAAATAAATTTGCAGTAATATCTCCAAAAGCAGTCCAAATACAATTTTTGACACCATAATTCATTGAATAGGAAATAATTACTATTCTAGGGGTACCCGGTGTAATGAATAAAAAAATTATAATTTGTAAAAATAGGATAAAATCTAAGGGGAGCATAAAAAAAAAGATAGTCCTTAAAAACCGGGAGCTAAAGATGGCTAAGAAGGACTATCAAACTAGAATATATCAGATCCTAAAAAAAATGCATTATTGTTTTTTTTCAAATATAAAGGATTTATGAAAAAAAAAGGTCACAGGCCAGTCACCCGCGTCAAAAATCCCGAGCCAAATCTAGAAAGTCCAGATTGGGTCATATGGGCCGCATGGGCAGATAGGATCACTTTTGAGGAAATTGAAAAAAAAACAGGTTACCGAGAATCTGATGTCATAAAAATTATGAGACGGTCACTTAAACCATCCTCATTTAGATTGTGGAGAAAAAGAGTAAATCAAAAAAGCATTAAACATAGAAAAAAATTTGAATATTCTCGAAAACAAATAACTAGTAAAATTAAAAAAGGTGATTATCTGTAATTCATGAAAAAAATAACAATTTATACTGGTCCAATGTGTAATTATTGTGAAGCAGCAAAAAGATTATTAACTAGAAACAATGCAACTTACACAGAAATAGATATTGCAAAAGTTGAGGGAGCGATGGACGAGATGATAAAGAAAGCTAATGGAAAGAGAACAATACCACAAATATTTTTTGATGATCAACACATTGGTGGGTATGATGAAGTTAGAGCTTTAGAAAAAGAAAAAAAACTTCAAGATTTGTTAAAGTAAATTAATTACTCAAGTGTAAGAACTACATCAGGTCGGTTTGCATAAAAACCTCTATTTGCAGCAGCGGCTAAAGCACAATCGGTTGCTAGTCCAGCATTTTCTAAATATCCCAATGCTGTTGATGTTCCAAAAGCAATTTTAACTGTTGGAATTTTTCCAGCCTCCATAGTAAATGGTTTCGATAATGCTTCTCTATACTCAAAAAAAGCATCACCAGCATCAACTGTTCCTGTTGCTGAGTCTGTACCTGTTCCGTCACCAGCTGTAGTACTATTCATTACATCTCCATGATTTGTACCACCTGGTATACCTGCATAATAAGTTCCAGCAACTGCAGCTCCTGAAGTTTTGCTTCCTTTTCCGTTTAAACTGGCGGAACCAGTTGAACTTGCAATAGTATTACAAGTTGTTGCTCCACTTGTAACACTACCAGCAACTGTAAAGGCTCTATTCATAGTAATCTGAAAATAAGTATAAGTTTTTCCAAATTCAACTTTTGATAAATCTCCTAAACTTGCTGCTGCTGCACCAGCCGAAGTAGATGCAATATCAATAGACCCAGAATTACCAGAATATAAAACTATAGGATTATTACATGAGGCATCAGTGCTGGTGCTGTCACAAATTTCAATTCTTGTTATTGTAATTTTATAGGTTGTTGCCTCAGCTTCAAGTGCAAAAGACCTTGTGTTAAAAAAAGTTAATATAAATAAAATTATTAAAAAAATATTTCTCATATTATTGACTTGTAATTATTACTGAACCCTGAATTTCTATAGTTAAATCGTTATTTCTTCTAACTTTTTCATATAATTTTGCTTGCATATCCTCTTTTTCAAAAGCTACATCAGAAAATCCTTCATCCATCGTTCTTATATTTTCTCTAGGTGGATGAACAAATAATAATTCAGCTTCCATAACATCATCTACACCAGGAAGAGAAGAGTCATCCATTGATAAGTTCAATTGTAATGAAGGGTTTATATTTAATTCTGAAATATATTTATTTCCTTTTGAGTCTCTCGAAGTTTTTTCACCCTCCCATTTATAACCTTTAAAACTAAATTTTGCCCAGGGTGTATAAGGAACTTGAGTGGTTAAGTAGTAATCCCAGCCACTAAGTATTTGTTCAGCTGTTCCATCAATAGTTTTCATATTTGTTATCTTTTGGTATCGATTTAAAGATAGATCTAATAACGATGCTTTTGCTTCAAGTCCATATCCCAATCTCCTGTGTCCTTCGAATGTGTCTGCATCAATAAAAGTATTTGCGCCATACATCATTGAATTATCATCAGTTAATTTTCTATAACCAATACCTAAATTACCATGAATTCTTCCATCACTATTTACCTCTTTGGTTCTCAAGCTGAATTGCGTGAATAAGTTTGAATTATCATCCTCAAGGATATTTCTAAGGCCTAAAATTGAAAATTTTATCTGATTTTCATCCTTATCATTTAATTTAATAGATGTCTCAGTTAATCCCTCGCCTGGAATAATATTGCTTATATACTTTGAAACTTGGTTAGATACATCATCTGCGTGTGATGTCGAAATCCCTAAATATGAAATTAAAATTATTAAAATTTTTTTCATATACAATAAGTAATTTATTTCTATACAGCTGTATAGGTATTTTATTTTTTTTTTCATTTTTTCATCAATTCAACGTTTTTAATCAAAAAAGTTGATTATCTATATTTAAGAACTTAT
>CACJLN010000010.1 GCA_902594255.1 uncultured Pelagibacteraceae bacterium | reverse complement strand
AATATTAGTTATCTCATTAATCTTTTTACCATCCTTTTTTTTTCCTCAAAAAATTGCTTTATTTGGTGGTAAAATTATGGGTTATTGGACAGGTATTTGTCTAAGATTTTTTTTGAATACCAAAATTGAGGTAAAAGGTAGAGAAAATATTATCAGGAGTGAAAAGTTTTTTATAGCTGCATCTCATCAGTCAATGTTTGAAACTTTTTACTTACAGACTATATTTAATTCTCCAATTTTTATTCTCAAAAAAGAACTAACTTATATTCCAATTTTTGGTTGGTATTTAAAAAAAATTGGATCTGTTTCAATTAAAAGAAACAAAATTTCTAAAGGTAATTTAGATTTTTTTGGTAATATTTCAAAAAAATTAATGAATACTGAAAGACCCTTAATAATCTTTCCACAAGGGACAAGGGTTTTACCAGATGAACGTCCGCCTTTTAAGAAGGGTGTATCTAGGATTTATGAGGAATTAAAAATTACTTGCCAACCAGTAGCAATCAATTCAGGATATGTTTGGCCAAAGAGAGGAATTAAGGATAATAAAAGAACAATAACAGTTTCAATTTTAAAACCTATAAACGCCGGTATGTCTAAGGATGAGTTTCTAAAAAATCTAGAAAACTGCATTTATGCTGAACTCGATTTACTGTGTTAAGCTTTCATTGGCATAACGACAAATATACTATCAAAATCACTAGGATCTTTAATCAACGCAGGTGAGCCACTGTCATTAAAATATATTTCAACTTTTTCTCCATCTAATTGTGATGCAATATCAATCAAGTACCTCGAATTAAAACTTATTTCTAAGTCATGATCAAATTTTACCGATAATGTTTCTTTCCCATCTCCACTATTTGTATTATTTACTGATAAGTTTAAAATATCTTTTTCTAAACTAAATTTAACTCCATCTTTTTTATCTAGTGAAACTGAAGCTACTCTATCAACTGAATTTAAAAAAAGCTTTAAGTCTATTTCTAACTTTTTTTGATTATTTTTTGGTATGACCTGTATATAGTTAGGAAATTTTCCATCAATTAACTTTGATATTAAAACACTATTGTTTAATTCAAATTTAATTTTTGATTTAACGTTAGATATTTTTACATCACCATCATAATTATCTAATAAAGAGCATAATTGAAAAATAGTTTTTTTTGGTAATATTATAGGTTCAAAAACTATATCTTTATCTAATCTAATTTTAGATATTGACATCCTGTGGCTGTCAGTTGCTGCTGCTGTTAAATAATTTTTATCTTCAAATTCAGTTTGATGAATATAAATGCCACTTAAATAATGTCTTGTTTCATCATTTGAAATAGAAAATTTACATTTGTTCAAAAGTTTAAGAAGTTGTTTAGATTTAATAACAAAAACGTTTTGATTAAAGTCCTCCCCGGTTACTGGAAATTCCGAGGCACTCATACAATTGAGATTGAAATTAGATTTTTCTGACTGAAGGTGCAATTTACTCTGTTCATTAAGTGTTAGATTAATTTTTTTTCCAGAAGAGAGTTTTCTTACAATATCATACAATGTAGACGAAGTTGTTGTGGTTGTTCCTTCCTGTAAAACTTCGACATTTTTTATCTGATGAATAAATATCAAATCTAAATCTGTAGCCGTTACTGTAAGATTTGAACTTTGAGCATTCAAGAGTATGTTTGACAAAATTGGAAGTGTACTCCTTTTTTCTATTACCCCTTGACAATAACTTAAAGCTTGTTGAAAATCTTGTTGATTTACATTAAATTTCATCTTCTGTATTATATAATATTTGATTTTTTAATTTATTTATATTCTCTACCATCGTTGGGTCTTTTTCCTTCAACTTTTCAATGGTCTTAACAGAGTGAATTATCGTTGTATGATCTCTATTTGAGAATTCTCTTCCAATCTCAGGAAGAGATTTTGATGTCAAAATTTTTGTTAAGTAAATTCCTATTTGTCTAGGTCTTACTAAATATCTAGATCTTCTGGATGATAACATTTCGTTCTTACTAATTTTAAAAAATTTACAAACTAATGTCTGTATAAGATCTATTGTGACTTTGTTCTCATTTAGATTTAACAAGTCTTTTAAAACAACTTTAACCTCTGAAAGATTTGGAGCTTTAGTATATATCCTTGAAAAAGAGAAAATTCTATTTATTGCTCCTACTAATTCTCTTATGCTAGCTGTAATTTCTTTGCTAATAAAATCCTCAATTTCTTTAGTAATTTTTACCTCATCCGAATATAAATTATTAAATTCCTCAATTTTTTTTGAAACAATTTTTTTTCTAAGCTCATAATTTGGTTTTTGTATATCAACCACTAACCCTCCAGAAAACCTAGATTTAATTCTTTCCTGAATTCTTGATAACCTGTTTGGTGGCCTATCTGCAGAAACAACAATTTTTGATCCCTTTTCTTTCAAAGCATTAAATGTGTGAAAAAACTCCTCTTGCATTGCTTCTTTACCATTCATGAACTGAATATCATCAATTAATAGGACATTGGTATTTCTAAAATATTCCTTGAATTTTACCATATCATTAGATTTTATTGATTTAACAAATTGATACATAAACCTCTCTGCTGAAATGAACATTACCGTGTTATTTTTTTTTAATTCAAAACCAATAGAGTTTAAAAGGTGTGTTTTACCCATCCCAACACCACCATAGATATAAAGAGGATTATAGTTTGAAACATTTTCTGAAACTTTGAGTGAAGCTTCGAAGGCTAACTTATTACTTGATCCTGTTACAAAATTTTCAAATGTTTTATTTGGGTCAATTCTATTATATTGAAGGTAAGATTCTTTTATAAAAGAAATATTTTCGCTTTTTTTTAATTGACTAAAGTTTTCCTCTTTTTTTTGATTTTTTAAATTTTGTGAATCTATTTTAAACTCTATTCTTATGATTTCTTTCTTATGATTTTTTAATGACTGTAGAATTTGATCTAAATATCTAGAAGTAATCCAATCTCTTATAAATCTTGTAGGAACAGATAATAAAACGTAATTATGAAATTCCTCTACAAAAACAATTTTTTTAAGCCAACTTTCATAAATATCCATACCTAATTTATTTTTCATATCTGTCCGAACCATTTCCCAATCCAATTTTTCAGATTTTAAATTAGATAACTTATTTTCTGTAAACGTATTATTCATTTTTGAGGAAATATTAGTTACAACTATTCATAAGTTTATTGCAACAAATAATTAAAAAAAAAAACAAAAAAATAAAATCTAGGATTGTGTTTTTTTTTATCTTTACGAAAATATTCTTTGACAAAAAAATTTTTTATGTATTAAAATTTACAAAATTAATTCCTAAAAAAAATATATTAGAAATTTACTAAATCAAAATATTGTGAATTAATAAAATTAAAACATACATAAGGTGTATGCCTTAAGTTGAATCAACCAGCAATATACAAATTAAATTGAATTAATTTTTTTTGAAATTCTTGAGACGTTTCTTGAAGCGTTTTGTTTTTTTATTATGCCAGTTTTAGCAATTTTCATTAATTCTGAATTCAACTTGGGTAAGAATTTGAGTGCTTCTGTTTTTTTTTTACTATCAATTAAAAGATTCATCTTTTTTAAAGCATTTTTATATCTGCTTTTTCTAGCTCTGTTAACTGTGGTTTGTCTTGATATTCTTCTAATTCTTTTAATCGCAGATTTTGTGTTAGCCATAAGCGCAGGGGTATAGCTTGAGAATTAATTTTGGTCAATGAAATAATTATAATTTTTGACAGATATTACAAAAAAAAGAGGACCTATTAGAAATTTTTTTTTTCTGAATTACCCCTTTACAATAAGATCGCTTACACTTTAAACCATTTCTTTCATAAACTTTAAAATTTTTTTGAAAATTTCCTGATTTACCATCTGTGTTTTTAAAATCCCTAATGCTTGATCCTCCTTGCTCAATCGCATTGATCAAAACTTTTTTAGAGTTTAATATTAGTTTTTCACAATCCTTTTTATTTAATGAAGATACTTTTTTCTCTGGGTTTATATTACTTAAAAATAAAATTTCACTTGCATAAATATTACCTATGCCAGACACAAAAAATTGATCCAATAAAAAATTCTTAATATTCTTTTTTTTCCCCTTAAAAAAAGAAAAAACATACTTTACGTTAAATTCATTTTGCAAAGGTTCAGGCCCAAGTTTAGAAAATCTCTCTTTTAAAATTTTTATATCTCTAGCAATCTCAAAAAAACCAAATCTTCTAGGATCATTGTAGACAATTTTAAGACTATCAAAAAAAATCTCTACATGATTATGTTTTTTTGGTAACAGAGGAGAGTTATAAAAACTAGTATTTGTAACTAAACTATTTTTATAATTTTCAACTAGATGAACTGTTCCTGACATACCTAGATGTAAAATACAGTAACTATGATTTGATAGACAAAAAATAATATATTTGGAAAATCTTTTAACCTCTATTATTTTTTTTCCAGTCAGATATTTAGCAAAATTTATCGGAATCTTTGATCTCAGATTTCTATTTCTAATTATTACTTTTTTGACCACTTTTTGTTTTATTTTTCTATTAAGTGATTGTCGTACTATTTCTACTTCTGGTAATTCTGGCATTTATTATTATATTGAATATATATTTTTGAATTATGCAACAATATCTACAAAATAAAAAAGGGCTAGTCCAAAATGTTTTTGATCAAGTTTATGATCGCTATGATCTAATGAATGATTTTATGTCATTAGGTGTTCATAGATTGTGGAAAAAAAATCTAATTAATATGATGAATCCATCATCAAATCAAAATTTGATTGATGTTGCATGTGGCACGGGAGACATTGCCGGACTCTTTCTTAAATATGTTAATGAATCCTCTCAAGTGACATGTATTGATCCAAACAGAGGAATGATCAGTAAAGGAAAAGAAAAATTATCAAAATTTAAAAATATAAATTGGATTATTTCACGAGCAGAAAATATCCCGTTGTCCGACAATTTATTCGACTTTTATACAATAAGCTTTGGTTTAAGAAACACTGCTAAAATAAGCAATGCACTATCTGAGGCTTATAGAGTTTTAAAACCTGGGGGACGTTTTTTATGCTTAGAATTTTCGAAAATTCAAAACACTAACTTTGAAAAAATTTACAAAAATTACTCTAGACTTATACCCACTCTGGGAAAATTGGTTGTTGGTGAAAAACAGCCTTATGAATATTTAATAAAAAGTATTGAAAATTTTTTAAATCAAGAGGAATTAATAGAATTAATGATTAAGAATAATTTTAAAAAATGCACATATAGAAATTTATCTGGAGGAATAGTTTCTATTCATAGTGGGTGGAAAATCTAGTGATAAGAAAATTAGTTATTCTTTTTAAACTTGGAAGAAAAATAGCCAACTCTGATATTTTAAATATCGTATCAAAATTTAAAGAGCCACCTTTAGCCATTAAAATTTTGTTTAAAATATTATCTTTTTCTTTTTCACCAAAGAAGCAAATAGATTTAAATAAAGATGAAGGAGAAAGGTTGTCTAACTCATTGGAGTCAATGGGAACAACTTTCATCAAACTAGGCCAGTTTTTGGCTACAAGACCAGATATTATTGGTGAAGAACTTTCAAAAAAACTAGAAAATCTTCAAGATAAGCTACCTCCTTTTTCATTATTACAAGCAAAAGAAATTATTAAAAATGATCTAGGAGATGAATGTTACGACTCTATTCTCAATCTAAGTGAACCAGTTGCAGCAGCATCTATTGCTCAAGTGCATAAAGCGCAAATAAATGACAATGGGGTTCTAAAAGATGTTGCTATTAAGATTCTAAGACCAAATATTAAAAAAATATTTAATGAAGAAATAGATGCAATGATGCTTTTTGCTTTTCTGATTGAGTCATTTATAAAAAAAACAAAAAGATTAAAATTGGTTGAGGTAGTTTTTTTATTAAAGGAAATTACAAATTTAGAAATGGATTTAAGATTTGAGGCAGCTGCAGCAAATGAATATGCCGAAAATACAAAAAATGATGTTGGATTTAGAGTTCCCAAAATTTATTGGAATTACACCAGTGAAAACGTTATGACCTTAGATTGGGTTGACGGAATATCTATTAGGGAGACACAAGAACTTATAAATAAAGAGTTTAATACAGAAAAAATTGCAGAGGACATTATTCAAAACTTTTTAAGACATGCTGTAAGGGATGGTTTTTTTCATGCTGACATGCACCAAGGTAACATCTTCATAGACAATGATGGCCAGATTGTTCCAATTGATTTCGGGATAATGGGACGACTAGACAAAATGAGTAAAAGATTTTTAGCTGAAATATTATTTGGTTTTATTCAAAGAGATTATCGTAAAGTTGCAGAAGTACATTTAATTGCTGGTCTCGTACCAAAGGAAGTGCCAATAGACGATCTTGCACAAGCACTAAGATCTATTGGAGAACCAATTTTTGGTCAAGCAGTAAAGGATATCTCTGGAGGTAAATTGTTAAAACAACTCTTTGATGTCACTGAAAAATTTAATATGCAAACTCAGCCACAGCTTTTAATGCTTCAAAAAACCATGGTCGTAGTGGAAGGTGTTGCGAGAAAATTAAACCCCAACACAAATATTTGGACCACTTCAAAACCTGTTCTTGAAAGCTGGCTAAGAGAAACAAAAGATCCAATGACAAAATTAAATGAAACTTTACAAAATACATCAGAAGTAATTAAAAGATTACCAGAATTTCCTGAAATTATGGATAAAGCTAATCAGGCTCTTACTTATTTAGCGAGCGGACAAATTCCACAAAACTCGAACTCATATACTGCTTTAAATACTCAAAAATCAGAAATGATTGCTTTTAGAAACCAATCTATTATTAGTATATTAGTTCTTGTAATTTTGGGCCTTTTAATATTTTAATTTAAATGATGAAAGATTTATTAAATAAAAAAATTCTTTTTATAATATGTGGTGGTATTTCAGCCTACAAAAGTCTTGAAACAATAAGGATGTTTAAAAAGCATAACGCTCAAATTAAAACAATTCTTACTAAAAATGCTAAAGAGTTTGTAACGCCATTGTCTGTAACTTCCTTATCTAAAGGTAAAGTCTATGATGATTTGTTTAGTTTAGAAAATGAGACGGAAATGGATCATATTTCTCTTTCTAGATGGGCTGATGTAATAATCATCGCTCCAGCAACCGCTAACACTATCTCTAAACTTAGCCAAGGTAGTTCAGATGATTTAGCCTCTACAGTTACATTAGCTTCTAATAGACAAGTTTTTTTAGCTCCTGCAATGAATGTAAGAATGTGGGAACATAAATCTACACAAATTAATTTAAAAAAATTAAAAAGCTATGGCTATAAAATTATAGGCCCTGAAATAGGCGATATGGCCTGTGGCGAATATGGTGAAGGCAAAATGTCTGAACCTTTAGTTATATACAAAGAAATTCAAAATTTTCTATTTGACAAAATTAAAAATAATAATTTCAAGGCATTAGTGACCGCAGGTCCAACGAATGAGTATATAGATCCTGTAAGATTTATTACAAATAAATCAAGCGGTCGACAAGGTTATGAAATTGCTAAATCTCTTCATAAAAGAGGCTTTGATACAACGCTAATATCTGGACCAACAAATTTAAAAGTTGATGAAAATATTAAATTAATCAAGGTTGAGACAGCAGAAGAAATGTTCAAAGCAACTCAAAAAAGTCTGCCAACTGATATAGCTATATTTGCTGCTGCTGTTGCCGATTTTAAACTAAAAGATAAACAAAAGGAGAAAATTAAAAAAATTGAAAATTTAACATTAAATTTAGAAAAAAATGTCGACATATTGAATTATGTATCCAATCATAATTCTATGAGGCCAAAAATTGTTGTGGGTTTTGCTGCTGAGACATCAAATTTAGAAAAAAATGCAGCTGAAAAATTAAAAAATAAAAATTGTGACTGGATAATTGCTAATGATGTATCAAAAGATGAAAGTGGTTTTAACCCTGAGCATAATGAAATTAAGATTTTCTACAAAAATAAAAAAATGAAAACAGAAAACATTTCATTAAGAAAAAAATCGGAAATATCTGAAGAAATTGTAGATAGAATAGTTGCTCAGATAAATTAATGGTTAAAGTTTTAATAAAAAAACTTGATCCAACCGTAAAATTACCTGAATACAAAACCAACGGAGCATCAGGTGTAGACTTAACAGCATTTATTAAAGAAACCATTGATCTAAAACCTAAAAAATCTGTTTTAGTTCCTACAGGATTATCTGTGGCATTCTCTGAAGATTTCGAAATTCAAATAAGACCAAGATCAGGCTTAGCAGCCAAAAACAATATAAGTGTTTTGAATACGCCAGGGACAATTGATAGCGACTACAGAGGAGAAATAAAAGTCATAATTTATAATCATGGTGATGAAAATTTCTTAATAAATAATGGTGATAGAATTGCTCAAATGATATTAACGCCTGTATTGAAGATGGAATTAGAAGAAGTAAATAATTTGCCTGAATCTATAAGAGGAAAAGGTGGTTTTGGCTCAACAGGTAAATGAGTATCAAATTAAATAAATATCAAATAGAAAAATTTTCAAGACAGATTGTCTTAAAAGACATCGGAATCCTAGGCCAAAAAAAAATAATTAAAGCTAAAGTGTTAATTGTTGGTATGGGTGGCTTAGGGTGCCCTGCAGCTGAATATTTAGCAAGAGCAGGGATAGGGTCATTAGGTATTATTGACTCTGATAATGTCGATTTATCAAATATTCATCGACAAAGTCTTTTCAATTCTGAAGATTTGAAAAAATCAAAAGTTTTAGCAGCAAAGCAAAAACTAAAAAAAATTAACCCAAAAACAGACATTGATTGTTATAAAATTAAGTTAAATAAGAAAAATTGTTTAAATATCATTAAAAAATATGATTTTATAATAGATGGCTCTGATAATTTTGAAACTAAATTTTTAATTAACGATTTTTGTAAAAAATTTAAGAAATTTTTAGTTACAGGTGCAATTAGTAAGTTTGATGGACATATTTTTACATTTAATTTCAAAAAAAAGGAAACACCATGTATAAGAAATTTTTTTCAAGAGGAAGAGGTTTTTGATAATACATTAAACTGTGAATATGAGGGGGTTTTAGGGACCGTTGCTGGTATCGTTGGTATTTTCCAAGCAAACGAAATTTTAAAAAAAATTTTAAGTATTGGAAAAGATCTAAACGGTTATATTTTAATTTTAGACTTATTGAATTTAAATTTTAGAAAAGTTAAATTAAACAAGTTTAAAAATGTTTAAAAAGATATTTATAATAATTACCTCATTTATTTTTTTTTCAACTGCGTTATCAGAAGAAGTATTTCTATCATTAAAGAAAAATAAGGTAAATGTAAGATATGGTCCAAGCTTTGAATCTCCTGTAAAATTTATTTACAAGAAAATAGATTTACCTATAAAGCAAATTGATAAAAAAGATAATTGGAGAAGAATTTTAGACTTAAAAAATAATAGTGGATGGATACATTCCTCACAATTAAAGCCTATTAGTGCCATTATTTCCTTAAACGACAAAATCTTATTTGATAAACCTACAATCTTTTCAAAACCTGTTGCGAAAATTAAAAAAGGTAGAGTTTTAATAGTTCAAAATTGTCAAGCCAATTGGTGCAAGGTTAATACTGATAATTACAAAGGTTGGATAGAAAATAATAATTTATGGGGAGAAGTAAAATAACCTCTACCTAAATAAAATTTAATTACTTTTGTTGAACGCAGATATCTTTAATTACTGGTGTATTCGCACAATCTCCACATTTGGTTTTTTGGACTATACATCCATCATCAAGAATTTCTACATCAACAACTTTATCACATTTAGAACAAGTCGATGAAATAGTTAATCCACATTTTTTACAGTTATAATTTTCGATATGCATTTAATTAAAATAACTACAGAAAAAATGAATTCAATAAAAAAATTTGAGAATAATTATCATTAGCAGATTTTTTTTGAGAATGATAACTAGTATCAAAATTTATCCAATTAAATAAAATTTTATTTATTTTTTTGATTTACTTGCCCACCATTTATCTAAAATAAAATACCAAACAGAATTTGCAATCGGCTCTACTATTGCGTCTGTAAGTGCAATCATAAAAGAAACTTCAGCTACTAACATTAGAACAGTAATAGCGATCGCAAAGTGTCCAATTGTATAAATTATGGTTCTTAAAATTGAACCCCTATTATTAGAGTAAATTTGTCCAGCAGCTTTAAATATGCCAGTAGTTAATTCCATTATTTTTTAAACGGACTTTCAAGCACACAAGCAACCAAATGCACTCTAGCCTGTTCTCCACCATTAAAAAAATTATGATACTTGGTATTGTTTGTTATCCATACCTTTCCATCAGCTGGAAGGTGTTTTGCAACATTTTCAATAACCATTGAACAACCTTTATTAGTTATTATAGGCACATGTAGTCTACATTCAGGATCTTTATGCCAGCTCAATGTTGATCTAGGTTCTTTTAACAAAAGTCTAACTCTACCTAGTTTAAACTTCTTTCTCAACGTCTCGTAAACTTCCTTAAAATATGTATTTTCGAATTCAGGGACTAATTGAGTATATTTAGACTCATCTATGTCGACGTCTCTAGAGACCTCTTTTCCAGTTTCGTCTGCAATTGTCCAATATTTTCCTCTTATATTATTTCCTTCTATAGAACTTTTATCATTGGGAATTTGATTTAACGAAATAGCACCAAAATGTGTAACGCCAGGAGAATTAAACTTTTTAGCCTTTAAAATTTTATTTAAATCATTTCTCAGTCTTAAAATATCAAAATTAAGATTAGGAACCTCATAAAAGTCCTCAAAATTTGTTGTTACCATATTTTTATCTCACATTTAAAGTTTAATTCAATTTTAAATCAAATCGATCAGAATTCATCACCTTTACCCACGCGGCAATAAAATCTTTAACAAATTTATCAGCTGAATCTTCACATGCATAAACTTCTGCTAGGGCTCTTAATTGCGAATTTGAACCAAAAATTAAATCAACTCTTGTTGCTTTCCATTTTGTTTTTTGTGTTTTTCTATCTTTTCCAACAAATGTTTGTTCTGATTTATCCTCTTCTTTCCATGTAGTATTCATATCTAAAAGATTTACGAAATAATCATTTGTAAGAGAACCAGGTCTATTTGTGAAAACACCATGTTTCGAGCCATCATAATTAGTATTTAATACTCTCATTCCACCAACAAGTGCGGTCATTTCTGGTGCAGTTAAGCCCATCAATTGGGCTTTATCTACCAATTTTTCCTCTGCAGAAACATTCGAAGCTCCTCCATTTAAATAGTTTCTAAAACCATCTGCATTCGGTTCAAGTAGACCAAATGAGTGAATATCGGTCTGATCTTGTCTTGCATCTCCTCTTCCTGCCGAAAATGGAACTTGAACTTTATAACCAGCTTTTTTTGCAGCCATTTCGATACCAACACCTCCGGCTAGCACAATTAAGTCTGCCATTGAAACGCTTCTCTTTTTATTATCAAATTTGATTTTTATTTTACCTAAAGCATTGGTTATTGTTGATAATTTTTTTGGATTATTCACTTTCCAATTTTTTTGTGGTTCCAACAATACTCTTGCGCCGTTAGCACCACCTCTTTTGTCTGATCCTCTAAAAGTAGAGGCTGATGCCCATGCAGTAGATACTAAATCTGAAATTGATATTTTGGACTTAGAAATCATATTTTTTAAATCTTTAATATCTTTTGATTTAAGTTTGTATTTTGGTTTATCAATTGGATCTTGCCAAATTAATTGTTCTTTTGGCACTTCACTTCCAAGATAGCAAACTCTAGGACCCATATCTCTGTGAGTTAATTTAAACCAAGCCCTAGCAAATGCATCATGAAACTCTTTCGGATTTTGATGAAAATGTTTTGTTATAGGTCCGTAACTTGGATCAACTTTCATTGAGATATCGGTCGTTTGCATCATTGGTGGATGAAGCACACCTTTCTGATGAGCATCTGGCACCATTTTGATCTCCTGACCATTTTTCTTGGGTGTCCATTGATGAGCACCAGCTGGGCTTTTTGTGAGCTCCCATTCATGTCCATATAAACAATCTAAATAACCCATATCCCATTTAATTGGATTTTGAGTCCAAGCACCTTCAATACCGCTGCTTATTGTATCAACACCTTTTCCTGATTTATATCCACTATTCCATCCAGTTGATTGATCTTGAAGTTTTGATGCCTCGGGATCAGGACCTTTAAATGACTCAGAAGCTGCTCCGTGTGATTTTCCAAATGTATGTCCTCCAGCTACCAATGCTGCTGTTTCATAATCATTCATAGCCATTCTTCCAAATGTCTCTCTAATATCATGTGCTGCAAGTTTTGGATCTGGATTAGCGTCAGGGCCTTGTGGATTTACATATATTAAACCCATATGTGAAGCTCCTAGCGGCTGTTCTAAATCTCTTTTTCCACTATATCTTTCTACGCCTAACATTTCTTTTTCTGAGCCCCAATAAATATCATCCTCTGGTTCCCAGATATCAGTTCTACCAGCTCCAAAACCAAAAGTTTTAAAACCCATTGAGTCTAAAGCTACATTTCCAACAAGTATAAATAAATCTGCCCATGAAATTTTTCTTCCGTACTTTTTTTTAATAGGCCATAGAAGTAATCTAGCTTTATCTAAATTAACATTATCTGGCCAAGAATTAAGTGGTGCAAATCTTTGATTTCCTGTTCCAGCTCCTCCTCTGCCATCACCAGTTCTATAAGTGCCCGCAGCATGCCACGCTAGTCTAATAAACAAGGGACCATAATGACCGTAATCAGCAGGCCACCATTCTTGAGAGTCTGTCATCAACTTTTTTAAATCTTTTTTTAATGCTTTGTAATTAAGTTTTTTAAATTCTTTAGCATAACTAAATTTTTTATCCATTGGGTTAGATAAGTTTGAGTGCTGACTAAGGATCTTAAGATTTAAACTATTTGGCCAAAAATCTCTTACTGTTTGACCTCTGCCTGCAGAAAACTTTGCAGGTGTTCCTGATCCAGTAAATGGGCATTTACTCATTTGATTAGCTTTAAAAGATTTATCTTTAAAATTTTCAGTACTCATTAATTTTCCCTATGGTTATTAGTTAGACGCAGTTTATAATGATTCTAAAAAGGTGTCAATTGGTTTAAAATGACGCTTGAATTTTAACAACAAAAATTAGTCTTCTAACTTTACAAGAACCTCAACAGACTTAATTTTTTTTCCATTGATTTTTTTTAAAATGTTAATTGGACCAACATCAGCATTTTCTAAGTCTATCAATTTTTCCTCTTTTAAATCATAAAAATGATGATGATCAGAAATATTTGTATCAAAATAAGTTTGATTTGAGTTTATAGGTATTTGTTTTAGATAACCTTTTTTTTCAAAAGCGTGAACAGTATTATAAATTGTTGCTAGAGAAATTTTATCGCTTATTTGTTTCTTTATTTTCTTATCGAGCTCGTTAATAGTAAAATGAAATGTTTTTTCTGAATTAAATAGTACTTCACATATCTTAAGTCTTTGTTTGGTAGGACGTAATCCAGAATTTCTTAATTTCTCAATATATTTCACAATTTAATCGTATTATTAATTAAAATTATTCTAAACTGTAATTTAATTTATATTATATAGTGGTAAAATCAAGTAAATAAGAGTACTCAATTTTATGAAAAAAAATTCCTACTCATACAATGAACTTATAAATTGTGGGGAAGGCAAATTATTTGGTCCAGGGAATGCAAAATTACCACTTCCACCAATGCTCATGTTTGATAGAATTACTGAAATTAATGATAATCAGGGTGCTTTCAAAAAAGGTTCGTTAAAGGCAGAACTTGAAATAAAAAAAAACCTTTGGTTTTTCGATTGTCATTTTAAAGAAGATCCTGTAATGCCTGGATGTCTTGGTTTAGACGCTATGTGGCAATTAGTAGGTTTTTATTTAGGCTGGATTGGAAATCCAGGTAAAGGTAGGGCTTTAGGTGTTGGAACAGTAAAATTTACAGGTGAAGTTTTACAGAATGTAAAATTAGTAAAATATGAAATTGACATGAAAAAAATTATGTCACCTGGAGGTACAACAGTAGGTCTTGCAAATGGAGTAGTTTTAGCAGATGAAAAAAAAATATATTCAGCAGATAATTTAAAAGTAGGATTATTTAAATAATGAGAAGAGTTGTAATAACTGGATTGGGTGTAGTATCTTGTTTAGGAAATAATCAAGAAGAAGTTCATCAATCACTGTTCAATTCGAAATCGGGGATTTCTTTTGCGGAAGAATATAAGGAACATAATTTAAAAAGTCACGTACACGGTAAACCTAATATTAAACTTGAGGATCATATAGATAGAAAAACAATCCGATTTATGGGTTCAGGCTCTGCTTATAACTATATAGCAATGAAAGAAGCAATTAAAGATTCTGGCTTAGATGAAAAAGAAGTGAGTAATTTTATGACTGGTATCGTTATGGGTTCTGGAGGACCATCAATTGAAAATGTGATTTTGGCTGCAGATAAAACAAGAGCAAAAACTCCAAAATTAATGGGTCCTTTTATAGTTCCAAGAACTATGGCAAGCACGGCATCAGCGACTTTAGCAGTTCCATTTAAAATTAAAGGAACAAACTATACAATGAGTTCTGCATGCGCCACTAGTGGTCACTGTATTGGCAATTCAATGGAATTAATTCAAATGGGAAAACAAGATATTGTTTTCGCTGGGGGGAGTGAAGAAATACACTGGGCCATGACAGCTATGTTTGATGCTATGACTGCATTGTCATCTAAGTACAATGAAACTCCAGAAACAGCCTCTAGAGCTTATGATAAAACAAGAGATGGATTTGTGATCGCGGGAGGAGCTGGAGTTCTAGTTCTTGAGGAATACGAACATGCTAAAGCTAGAGGAGCTAAAATATACGCTGAGCTAACTGGCTATGGAGCAACTTCAGATGGATACGACATGGTAGCTCCATCAGGTGAGGGAGCCGTAAGATGTATGAAAATGGCTATGGCAACAGCTAGAAATAAAATTGATTATATAAATACTCATGGGACTTCTACTCCTGTTGGGGATATCACAGAGTTAAATGCAGTGAAAGATACTTTTGGAGAAAAAATTCCAAAAATAAGTTCAACAAAATCTTTATCAGGTCATCCGTTGGGTGCTGCTTCAGTACATGAGGCTATTTATTGTTTAATTATGATGAAAAATAATTTTATTGCTGGATCAGCGAATATAAATGAAATGGATGAAGAAGCTAAAAAATTCCCAATAGTTGCAAAAACAGAAACTGAAATAACATTAAACACAGTTATGTCTAATAGTTTTGGTTTTGGTGGAACTAATGCTGCTTTAATTTTTGAAAAGGTTTAATTAATGAGTTTAATGAAAGGTAAAAAAGGATTGATCATGGGTGTTGCCAATGAGCGATCTATTGCTTGGGGAATTTCACAAAAATTAGCTGAGGCTGGTGCTGAACTCGCTTTCACATATTTAGGAGATGCTTTAAAAAAAAGAGTTATTCCTTTAGCAGAAAAATTAAATTCAAAAGTTACATTCAGTTGTGATGTCGAGAAAAAAGAGGAAGTGGTAAAATTATTTGAAAATATTAAATCTCAATGGGGAGAAATTGATTTTGTAGTTCATGCAGTTGCTTTTTCCGATAAATCGGAGTTATCAGGTGAATATTTAAATACGACTAGAGAAAACTTTTTAAGAAGTATGTTAATTTCATGTTTTTCATTTACAGAGGTAGCAAAGGAAGCTTCAAAAGTAATGAAGCAAGACGGTAGTCTTCTAACTTTAACTTACGAGTCAACTAAAGCTATTCCAAATTATAACGTAATGGGTGTGTGTAAATCAGCTCTTGAGGCTAGCGTAAAATACTTGGCAAGAGACTTGGGCGCCAAAGGTATGAGAGTTAATGCGATTAGTGCTGGACCTATTAAAACCTTAGCAGCTTCTGCTATTGGAGATGCGAAATTTTTATATAAATGGAATGAGGACCATTCATTCCTAAAAAGAAACGTTGATATTCATGATGTTGGAAATTCAGCGTTATATCTTCTAAGCGATCTTGCAAATGGTGTTACTGGTGAAATCCACTATGTGGACGCTGGTTATAATAAAGTTGGAATGCCAGATCCAAAAAATATTTCAAATGATAATTAAGCCCCTGCCAGACCAAAAAGATTTTATTAACTCTTTACCTTTTCAACATGTAATTATAGATGATTTTCTTAATGAAAAAGATTGCAATACATTACTTGATGATTTTCCTGATAAAAATTGGGAGCTATGGCATAGAATTAAAAGTAATTTTCAAATAAAATATCAATGTCGCGAAGTAGAAAATTTTCCGCTATCAATTAAGATTCTTATACAAAAACTCAGTTCAGAAAAATTTCTTAAAGATCTCGAGAAATTAACTGGAATTAAAAAATTAGTACCAGATCCTTATTTTTTTGGTGGAGGAATACATATGATACCTCGAGGAGGTAGGTTAGAAGTTCACTCAGATTTTTCCGAAGCCAAACATTTAAAAATTTTTAGAAGATTAAATTTGATTTTATATCTAAACAAAAATTGGAAAAAAGAATATAATGGTCAATTAGAATTATGGAATAAAGATCTTAGTAAATGCGAAAAGAAAATTTTACCAATTTTTAATCGTTGCATTATCTTTAGAACCGATACAAAATCATTTCATGGTCATCCTGAAAAACTGAATACTCCAGAGGGAACTTTTAGAAAAAGTATTGCCTTGTATTATTATACGTTAGAGAGAGATATTGAAGTTTATGGTTATAATACTAGATGGCAAAAAAATATTAAAAATGGTCAAGAACATTCTACTTTAAAATGGATAAGACATTTTTTTTCTAAAATTTTGCATAATCTTTCTGATAAAATAGAGAAAGTTGCCAGAAAAGTAGACAAACACAACTAAAAAATTTTAGTATGTGTTATTATTTTTACCAGCTCTATTTTATTCACTAGCTTGTTTCATAGAAAGTTTTACTTTACCTCTATCAAATCCAATTACTTTAACTTTAACCTCATCACCTTCTTTCACAACATCAGTAACTTTAGCTACTCTTTTATCTGCAAGTTCTGAAATATGAACAAGTCCATCTTGTTTTCCTAAAAAGTTTACAAATGCGCCAAACTCCATAATCTTCATAACTTTTCCTGAATAAATCTTATTTAATTCAGCTTTCGCTGTGATGTCTTTAATCATTTGCATTGCAACGTTTCTGGCCTCTTCATCTGGAGCGGCAACTGTTACTACACCCTCATCATTTACATCAACTTTTGCACCTGATTTTTCAACTATTTCTCTTATTGTTGCCCCACCTTTTCCAATTACAGCTGCAATATCTTTTTTATCGACATTTATCTTTTCCATTTTCGGAGTATGTTTTCCAACATCAGATCTTGAAGCTGATAATGCTTTATTCATTTCTCCTAAAATATGAACTCTTCCATCTTTGGCTTGACTTAATGCCTGTTCCATTATTTCAAATGTTATACCTGTAATTTTGATATCCATTTGTAGAGAGGTAATTCCATCTTTAGTTCCAGCGACTTTGAAGTCCATATCACCTAAATGGTCTTCATCACCTAAAATGTCTGATAGGACACTAAAATCATCACCCTCTTTAATTAAACCCATTGCAATACCTGCAACTGGTTCTTTAATTGGTACTCCTGCATCCATTAATGCAAGTGAAGTTCCACAAACAGTAGCCATTGAGGATGAACCGTTAGATTCTGTAATTTCAGAAACCACTCTAAATGTATAAGGAAATGCTTCTTTTGATGGCAATGACGAGTGAATAGCTCTCCACGCTAATTTACCATGTCCTATTTCTCTTCTACCAGTTCCAATTCTTCCTGTTTCTCCTACTGAAAAAGGGGGGAAGTTATAATGAAGCATAAACCTTTCTCTTTGTAATCCATCTAAGCTTTCAATTCTTTGTTCATCATCAGATGTACCCAAAGTAGCTGTAACTATTGCCTGTGTTTCTCCTCTAGTAAATAAAGCAGATCCATGCGTTCTAGGTAGAATACCAACTTCGCAAGAAATAGGCCTAACATCAGAAAGTCCTCTACCATCTATTCTATTTTTATTTTTTAAAATATCTGTTCTGACAATTTTCTTTTCAAGATTTTTTAGTTCAGAGTTCACATCAAGATCAGTATAGTTTTCATTTTCCTCATAAAGTTTTTTAGCTTTATCGGTAATTTCTGAAATTTGATTTGATCTGTCTTGTTTGTCTCTAGTAGCAAATGCTTTTTTAAGTTCTTCTGTAAAAGTTTCTTCAAGTTTCTTTTTTATTACAGATAGGTCTTTCTTTTCAACAGTCCATTCAGGTTTTCTGCATTCTTTAGCTAATTCCTCTATCATTTGAATCACCGGAACAAAACCTTCATGACCAAATTTAACTGCGTTTAACATTTCTTCTTCAGTTAATCCGCTCGCCTCAGATTCAACCATAAGCACAGCATCTTTTGTGCCGGCAACCACTAAATCTAATTTTGATTTTTCAAGTTCAGCTTTTGATGGATTTAAAACATATTTACCATCAATATACCCAACTCTAGAAGCTCCTACAGGACCCATAAATGGCATTCCTGATATAGCTAAAGCTGCGGACGATGCGATAATTGACAGAATGTCTGCTTCGTTTTCTTTATCGTAAGAAATTACAGTTGGCAATAACTGAACTTCATTTTTAAATTCATCAGGAAACAATGGTCTGATCGGTCTATCAATTAGCCTTGAGATTAATGTTTCACTCTCAGTTGGTCTTGCTTCTCTTTTAAAATATCCTCCAGGAATTTTTCCTGCTGCATAATATTTTTCTTGATAATTCACAGATAATGGAAAGTAATCCATGTCTGGATTTACTTTTTTTGCTCCAACGACTGTTGCTAAAACAACTGTCTCCCCACATGTTGCGATGATTGCTCCGTCTGCCTGTCTTGCTACCTTACCTGTTTCTAAACTTATCTTCTTCCCTGCTACTTCAATTTCCTTCTTGTATACTTTAAACATTTCATTTCCATTTCTTTTCGTTCGTTTCGTTCCATTCCGTTCTATCTATCTTGACTCTTACTTTCTTAAATTCAATTTCGACAGGACATTTTTGTAAGAATTTATCTTTTTTCTTTTAAGATAATCTAACAATTTTTTTCTTCTATTGACTGCTCTAAGTAATCCAACAGATGAATGTTTATCTTTTTTGAATTGCTTAATGTGCTTAGAGAGCGTTTCAATTTTTTCTGTTAACAACACGATTTGGATTTCTGAAGATCCAGTATCTTTTTCATGCATTGCTAGTTCGTGAGCTTTTTTATTCATATTTATTTTCCTATTTATTACTTTGTTTTATTAAATTCTCTATTTTTTCTGCATACTCGAATGACTCATCTTTTCTAAAGAGTAATTTTGGTAAAAATTTCATCACCACTTTTTGCGATAAAATTTTCCTAATCAAAAACGAGTACTCCTTCAAAATATTGATACTTTCTTCAGCATTTTTTCCTCCAAGTGGAAGTACATATGCTTTGGCTATTTTTAAATCTTGACTCATTCTTACTTCCGTAACAGTAATTGTATTAGTCTCGAAATTTGGCACCTTAGCCTCGTTTCTAATAAAAATCATGCTTAAAGCTTGCTTAACCATTTCACCAACTCTTAATTGTCTTTGGGTTATTGGTCTGCCTAATTTATCAGCCATTATATTGACCTTTCTTTTGAAGTAACGTTAAAAGCTTCTAATGTATCATTTTTTTGAAAATCAACATAATCTTTAATAGTAATTCCACACTCTTGACCGTTACTAACTTGTTTTACTTGATTTTTTTCTCTAAATAAAGTTCCTACTTTACCTGTAAAAATTATATTCCCATCTCTTATTATTCTTAACTCTGAATTACTACTTATCTCACCCTCAGTGACTTTAGAGCCTGCAACTTTGCCTGCCCCTGAAACCTTGAATATCTCTAGTATTTGAGCAGTTCCTGTTACATTTTCTTGGATATCAGGAGTTAATAAACCTGACATTTTTGATTTTATATAATCTAATACTTCATAAATGATATTATAGGATGAAATTTTAATCTTCTCCATTTCAGCTAATTTTTTTGCCTCTTTGCTTGGTTTAACATTAAATGCTATTAAAACTGCATTTGAAGCTTTGGCTAAAGTGACATCCGTTTCTGTAACCATTCCAATATCTGACAAAATTATTTTTGGTTTAACCTCTGCATGTTTAATTTGACTAATGGCATTTTTGATTGCCTCAGAAGATCCGTGCACATCAGATTTAATAATTAAATTTAATTCTTCAGCAGATTTGTCTGAAAATGCTGAATCTTGAGTTGCAAAAGTTAAAGGGTTTTTACTTTCCTTATTTTCCTGAGCTCTATTCTGACTTAAAATTTTTGCTTCTTTCTCATTATCAAGGACTATAAAATCATCACCAGCTTTAGCAGCACCATTGATTCCTAAAATCTCTACTGGCGTAGATGGTAAAGCCTCATCAACATTTTGACCTTTATCATTGATAATTGCTCTGACTTTACCCCAACGCAATCCACTTACAAAAAAATCTCCCTTTTTTAACGTCCCAGCTGTTACAATTATTGTTGCTACTGGTCCTCTACCTACGTCAATTTTTGACTCTAAAACGATGCCAGTAGCTTTAGATTGGAAATCTGTTTTCAAATCTAAAATTTCAGCTTGTAAAATAATTGCCTCGACTAGTTTGTCTAAATTTAATTTTGTTTTAGCTGATATTTCAACCATTAAAGTATCTCCTGATAGATCTTCAGCAATAAGCTCATGCTCTAATAACTGATTTTTTACTTTTTGTGGATCAGCCTCAGGTAAATCACATTTGTTGATGGCAACAACTATTGGGACATTTGCAGCTCTAGCATGTTTTATAGACTCGACTGTCTGAGGCTTTACTCCATCATCTGCTGCCACAACTAATACTACTATGTCAGTAAGTTTTGACCCTCTTGACCTCATTTCTGTAAATGCAGCGTGTCCTGGGGTATCAATAAAGGTTAATTTATTTGACTGACTATCTATTTGATAGGCTCCTATATGTTGAGTAATTCCTCCAAATTCTCCTGAAACTACATTTGCACTTCTTAGAACATCTAACACAGAAGTTTTGCCGTGATCTACATGACCCATCACAGTTACAATCGGTGGTCTATTTTTCAAATTTTCTGCTCGAGAGGCTTTGATCTTATTAATAATTTCCTCAGCTTTTTCTTCTCTTATTGGGTTGTGTCCAAACTCTTTTACCAAATACTCTGCTGTATCTGCTGCCAAAGTTTGATTAATTGTAACTGTGACACCCATACCAAATAAGAATTTGATAACATTGCTAGATTGTTCAGCCATTCTATTCGCAAGCTCCCTAACAGTAATAGCTTCAGGAATATTAACATCCCTCTTGATTGGCTTTAAATTTTCTTTATTTTCATCCTTGTTTGCATTTTTAAGTTCCTTTTGTCTCGCTCTTTTAACAGATGCTAAGCTTCTTTCCCTGGTTTCTATTTGGTCACTTAAAGCTCTTGAAACAGTGAGTTTTAACTCCCTCTTTTTTGTCCCTGATTTTGTTTTTTTCTCACCATCACTATCTCCTTTTAATCTTTTAGTTGCTCTTTGCTCCGCAAGCTTTCGTCTTTCAAAATCACTTGTTATTGGTTGTCCTTTAGGAGAAAAATTATTTTTAGCTGATGTCTCTTTTTTAAAAACTTGCGGTTGTTTAAATCCACCAGTTCTATTGCCAGTAAATTTTCCATAAAGTTTATTAGATTGTTTGTCTATAACTACAGTTTTTTTCCTCGAGATTTCGAATGGTTAAAATCATTAATTGGTTTTTTGAGTTTGCCAGAAATAGTAAGTTTTGTTTTTTTGTTTTCCATTTCTCATCCCTTAATCTTTATAAATAATTTTTCTTGCAGACATAATTAGTTCGTCTGCTTCATTTTTTGATAATGCAAAATCTTCTAAATAACCTTGTATTTTTATTTTTTCTCCTTTGACAACATCAAATCCACCAGTAAGTTCATCTGAGGCTAAATCAGCAAAATCCTCTAATTTTAGTATTTTTTGTTCACCTAACGTAACTAACATTCCAGGTGTCAAACCTTTTAAATTTATCAAGTCATCAGCCAAACCAAGATCTTTAATTCTTTTAGAAATATCCTCCTGATCTTTTTGATAAAATTCTTTGGCTCTTTCAATTAGTGCTTTAGCTGTTTCTGCCTCTATTCCCTCAATTTTTATTAAATTCTCAGAAGTGGTATCTTTTATATCATCTATAGTTGAATATCCCTCAGCCACTAAAAGTTGACCTAAAGTTTCATCTAACTCCAAATTTTTAACAAAATTTTCAGTTTTTTCCTTAAACTCTTGTTGTCTTCGATCAGAGTCTTCTTGATCAGTCATAATATTAATCTCGTAGTTCATTAATTTTGTTGCTAATCGAACATTTTGTCCTCTTCTACCAATAGCTTTACTGAGGTTTTCCTCAGTTAAAATTACGTCTAATTTTTTTCTTTCGAGGTCAACATTTACTCTCTGAACCTCTGCTGGTGACAAAGCATTAGCCACTAATATGGCTGGATCTTCAGACCAATTTACAATATCAATTTTTTCTCCCTGTAATTCATTAACCACTGCTTGAACTCTTGAGCCCCTCATTCCAACACATGCTCCAACAGGATCAAGTGACGTATCAACTGCTTTTACACAAATTTTAGCTCTACTGCCTGGATCTCTAGATGATGATTTAATTTCTATTAAATTATCGTAAATTTCTGGAACTTCTTGAACAAAAAGTTTCTCCATAAATTTCGGGTGTGCTCTGGACAAAAAAATTTGTTGTCCCCTAGGCTCTCTTCTAACATCATAACAATACGCCTTAACTCTGTCTCCAGCTTTAATATTTTCTCTTGGTATCATTTCGTTCTTTTGAATTATTGCTTCAGTTCTACCAAGATCTACAATTACATTTCCAAATTCTAATCTTTTTACAATTCCACTTAAAATAGAATCTTTTTTATCAATAAAGTCATTAAATTGTCTTTCTCTTTCTGCTTCTCTTACATTAAAATTAATTACTTGTTTTGCAGTCTGCGCAGCTATCCTACCAAAATCAAAAGACGGCAGTGGTTGAAGCACTTCATCACCAATCGTTTTACCCCTATTTATCTCATTAAGGTTAATTGCTTCTTCCATATTGATTTCGGTGTTAGAATTTTCAGGATTTTCTACTATGACTAGCTTTCTAAAAAGCTCGATATTTCCAGTGTCTCTGTCAATTAAAACTTTAATTTCATTATCTTGACCAAACTTAGATTTAGCTGCTTTTGCAATACCTGTTTCCATAGAATTAATTATTAATTCTTTATCAATAGACTTTTCTAATGCCACAGCTTCTGCAATTCTTAGTAACTCTAGTTTATCTGCTCTCTTATTTAACATTTATTTTGTTTGCTCCAAAAAAAAATGGGCTAGAGCCCATTATGAAATTACAACAGTTTGAGGAGAATATAATAAAGTTTTTCCTTAATTCAATAGAAACTATTTAGAAAAAAGCCCAATTTTATCAGTTTTTTCCCAAGAAAATGATCCATCAGCTTCGGGTGTTCTTCCAAAATGGCCATAAGCAGCTGTTTTTTCATAAATAGGTTTATTTAAATTTAGCATTTCTCTTATTCCTCTTGGGCTTAAATCAAAATTTTCTTTTATCTTTTCAACAACAAATTTATTTTTATCTAAATCATTATCAAATAAATCTACGTAAATAGACAGTGGTTTCGAAACACCAATTGCGTAAGATAGTTGTATTAAACATTTATCAGCTATTTTTGAGGCTACAACGTTTTTAGCTATATATCTCGCTGCATAAGCTGCAGATCTATCAACTTTGGTTGGGTCTTTTCCTGAAAAAGCACCTCCTCCATGAGGTGCAGCTCCACCATAAGTATCTACGATTATTTTTCTTCCTGTTAATCCACAGTCGCCATCTGGGCCTCCAATAACAAAATTGCCAGTTGGGTTTACATAAAATTCATTTTCATCAAATCCTTGAAGAAAATTTTTAGGAATGGATTTTAACATGTAGGGTCTTAGTAAATCTCTAACTTGTGCTTGATTCACATCTGGTTTATGCTGAGATGATATTACGAGTGACTTTACTCTAGTTGGCTTTCCATCAACATATTCAAAAGTAACCTGACTTTTTGAGTCAGGTTCAATGTTTTTTAATTTTCCTGATTTTCTATCTTCTGCCATAAGTCTTAAAATTTCATGAGAATAGTGAATCGGAGCAGGCATCAATATATCAGTCTCATTACATGCATATCCAAACATAATTCCTTGATCACCAGCGCCTTCATCTTTATTTCCAGAAGAGTCTACACCCATAGCAATATCAACAGATTGTGCGTGTAAATGACATTCAATTTTTGTTGCGTCCCTCCAAGTAAAGCCCTCCTGATCATAACCAATATCCTTAATACAATTTCTTACTTTTTGAATTATTTCGTCTTTACTAATTTCAGGTCCTCTAACCTCACCAGCAAGAACTACTTTGTTTGTAGTTGTTAAAGTTTCACATGCAACTCTAGAGAAGGGATCGCCTGAAAGATAACTATCAACGACCATATCCGAAATCCTATCTGATACTTTATCTGGATGCCCCTCTGAAACTGACTCACTAGTAAATAAAAAGTTTTTAAGATTACTCATTTTTTGTTCTATTAAATATTAAAATTAAGAAAATATACAGTAAAATCAATAAAACAAAAATTTTATTTCCGTATTGTGAAAACAACGTTGGCTTTATTTTTTTTGTTTTATGTAAATCGATATACCCTGATTCTCCAAATTCTATCTTTTGCTCTACAACCCCTAGTGGGTTAATTATAGCTGCAATTCCATTGTTTGAAGATCTAAGAACATACTTTCCACTTTCAATAGCTCTAAAAATACTATGAGAAAAATGTTGTTTTGGTCCAATAGATTTTCCAAACCATCCATCCTCTGAGATATTAATTATTACATCGAAATTAGAGTCTGTAAATAATTTACCTGAATAAATTATTTCATAACAAATTAAAGGTAAGATTCTTAATGAAAAATTTTGTTGATTTATTCCAATGATATCTCTTTTTAACCCACTAGAAAAAGATTTATAGTTGTTAGTTAAAGATCTTAGTCCAATATTTTTCAAAACATTTTCGATAGGCAAAAACTCACCGAATGGAACTAAATTGATTTTATTATAAGAATTAATTAAATTTAAATTAGCATCGTAAACTGAAAAGGTGTTGTAATAATTTTTAGAACCATTTTTAATCACCTGACTATTTATTCCAATTATAAATAGATGATTCTCATTAAAATTTTCCTCAAAAAGCCATTTATATTCAATCAAACTTCCCTGTGTAATGTCTGGAACAATACCCTCAGGCCAGATAAATATAGTTTTATCATTTTGATGAGGTTTACTAATCTTTATCAAATCTCTAATAATTACAACTGGATCCACATCTGAATAGAATCTTTCAAGACCTATCTGAGAACTAATAACCCTTATTTTATAATTAAAATTTTTATCAGCTGTATTATCAAATTCTTTTTTGTAAATTGATCCGTAAATAAGAATAAGAATTACTGTAAAAAAAATTGAAATATTAAAAGCTATTGCTCTATTTCTATTTTTAATAAATAAAATTGCTGGGGAGGTAAAAACTAAAATACAAAACAGATTAAATCCATAGGTCCCCATTATTGAAATTACACTTATAAATTCTAACTGATTTGAAAAACTATAAGCAATCAGATTCCAAGGAAATCCCGTTAAAATCGTTCCTCTGGCAAATTCTAAAACTCCAAAAACAAGAGAAAACCATAATAGTGAGCCAAAAACATTTTTTGGGTTAAAACTTAAGAATATAAAAGTAATTATTCCATAAAAAAGCGCTAAAAAAGATGGTATTAAAAAAATTGATAAAGGAATT
>CACJLN010000009.1 GCA_902594255.1 uncultured Pelagibacteraceae bacterium | reverse complement strand
TCATAAACAATTTGAATTTGGTCACAACAAAGATCTTGTTCGCCTGTAACTGCAGATGAACCTCTCGTTTCAGTAGATCTATTTGGTCCTAATGTATTTCTTCTTATCACTAATGGATTATGACTTGTATCATCTATATACGTTGCAGCAGCACCATCATCAAAGCCATCATCAAAACCTAGATAACTTAGTTTCGGTAGCGTCATTCCAGGTGTACAACCCATATCTAAATTTGTCCTAGTCGCAAATCTAGCAATTTCATGAGTTCCAGCGTAATATTTAAATCCAGCCATACGTACGTCCCTCATCAACATTGAAACTAAATCTCTGCTCGCTCTGCTAATTTTAGCTTTTTCACTTACCTGATTGTAAGATTTATTAACTACATCATACGAAGTGTACATTGCAGCCATCATGATAGAAGTGATTATTATTCCAATTAATATTTCAATTAAGGACAAGCCAATTATAGATTTTGAAAATTTTTTATTCATTAATTTTTTAAGAAGTAATCGGTTTGAAAATATAAAAATTTTCTTTTTTTACCATCGTTCAAATTCATTTGAACTCTCCCAATGTACATTAAATCATCTTTCACATAAGGCTCTTCCACA
This sequence comes from uncultured Pelagibacteraceae bacterium, assembly GCA_902594255.1. GTDB lineage: Bacteria > Pseudomonadota > Alphaproteobacteria > Pelagibacterales > Pelagibacteraceae > Pelagibacter. The sequence goes on along the minus strand of CACJLN010000009.1, from coordinate 41,393 downwards.
CCGTTAACCAAACGAGTATTATCATTTGGCATTCCTTCATCTAAAAACGTTCCTGGATTTTCTGGATCTTCTATTTTCATATTGGAATACGTGCTTGAGATCTTAAAAACTTCTATATTTTTTTTTTCGTTGGTTCCTTTACAATTCAAATAACTTTTGCTGTTAAGTAATGCTTCCCATTTTCTGGTTTTCATTAAGTGACCGTCCGTTGTAGAATTTCCGTAAACATTGCCGGTATTCGTTGAATTTGTTCCAGCACTTGCATTATTACAAAAACCAACCGCTGAGTTGATTTCGGCTTTCCCTTCGTCAGAAGCTAGAAAATCTGAAAAATTTATTGACCCACCTGCTCTATTTTCATAGCCCATTAAATCCTCAGCAATTAAATTAGTTAAGTAATTTGCCTTTGTTCTTTCTCCAGATGAGTAAATAGATTGAACTGAATAGTTCGTCATTTGTAAAATAGCAACAAATCCGATACCAATTATTGCAGTTGAAACCAATGCCTCAAGTATTGATAATCCTAAAATTTTTTTTATATCTTTTTTCATATCAATCATCTTTAATCTTCATCTGTATATGGAAGATCTACCCAAGTTCCTCCTGAAAATACTCCTTCATCATCATATTCATTATTCATTTTACTAATTGTTACGTTTCCAAATCTGGTCCAATTAACCGTTTTATAAAAATCGTCATTTTCCTCGCCACCCTCGGGTACTAGCCAATTATTACCCGTGCCGTCCTCCACGTCTAAGGCGCACCTATCACCAGAAAAGTCTCTCCTACAAACATATATAAAATTTCTTTGAAAGCCTAGATTTAAATCTCCATCTGTATGATAAAACTTTCCACCCTTCGAGAAACAGATTGTACCCTCATTTATATCAGTTGTGACATCTTCTAAGCTTATTTCATAAACATAATTTCCTATATCACCAGGATCAGTAGCGTCTGTATCCCAATAAGGAGAGGTCGGGCTAACAGGACATCGTTCATCGCTATTTACGTTCCAACCACTACTTCCATCATTCATTCTTGTAGCAAGGTTTTGCATTGTCATACCTTTTGATTGTACCGTAAGCGCATTATTAGTTCTCCTGATAAGAACCTGGACAAAGGCAAACGTTCCTCTCTCAATTTGAGCATTAATATTTTTTATTAATGATTGTATTTTCGCTGCGCCCTGTCTAACTTCTCTTTCTTTTTTCCATTTGGAAAAATTAGGATAGGCAGTTGCTGAAATTATCCCAACGATAACAATAACAACAATTAATTCTAAAAGATTGAAACCTTTAATGTTCTTTTCCTGCACCAGCATCAATTTTTCCTGCCTTGACTAAATCCTCTAAAGATTTTGCCATTGTGACCATTCCGTCTTTAACGGCAGTTTGCATGATGCTGGGTATCTGATGAATTTTTGCTTCTCTAATTAAGTTTTGAATTGGGGCTGTACACTTCATCACTTCAAAAGCACCACAACGACCCTGACCGTCTTTAGTTTTTAAAAGTCTTTGAGTAACTACCATCTTTAATGAGGTTGAAATTTGCGCTCTAATTTGTGCTTGTTGCTCTGGAGGGAACACATCGATAATTCTATTAATTGTATTAGGTGCACCACTGGTATGTAGTGTTCCAAATACAAGGTGACCAGTTTCTGCAGCTGTTAGTGCAAGTGAAACTGTTTCCAAATCTCTCATCTCACCAACAAGAATTACATCTGGATCTTCTCGAAGCGCTGCCTTTAATGCACTTGCGAAAGTTTCTGTTTGTTTACCAACTTCTCTATGTGAAACTATACTTTTTAAATCCTTATGAATAAATTCAACAGGATCCTCAACAGTTATGATGTTTGATGTTCTAGTTTTATTAATTTCATTAATAATTGCTGCAAGCGTAGTTGACTTTCCTGATCCTGTTGGACCAGTAACAAGAACAAGACCTTTGTGCATATCGACTATATCATATAATGATTGCGGTAAATCAAACTGTCCCATTTCAGGTATAACACTTTCTACCCTTCTTAACACTGCAGCAGGACCATTGATTGTTTTGTAAAAATTTGCTCTAAATCTTAAACCACTTAATGTAACTGACGAGTCTAATTCATGGGTGTCATTAAATCTTTTCATTTCTACCTCATTACAATTAGTAGATATCAAGTCTTGTAAATCTTGGGGTTTGACAACCACATCTGGAACTTTATGAATTTCTCCAGTTTGGCGAAAGGCAAGTGGCCATCCACTTCTAATGTGAAAATCTGAAATTTTTTTATTATTTTTTGCTAATTCTTCTAATTTTTCAAACATTCTATTATTTATGCATAATTATAATAAAAAACAATAATTTACTTCGATTAAAATAACCAAAATAGGTCATTAATTGATTTTAAAATTAGTTTGACGATTGCCCTCTTCATCTCTTAATTGAACACAATAATCATTTGCTTTTAAATAAAACCTTTTTGTATAAACCCTAATCCAAATCTCAGAATCCTCCACAAGTGTGATATATGACTGACTATTATAATTTTTTACGTAATTTTCTGAATTTTTCCATTTTTCTACTTCGCATAGATCATAAACGCTTGGTTCTCGGTTAAACATATTCTTAAATGTACCCGATAAATGAAAATTTTCCATCATGAAAATCAAGAGGGAAATAGGTAAAATGTAATAAAAATATTTTTTATTCAGTTTGTTTAATAAAATTGAAATAATTATGATGTAAAAAGGAAAAAGAAAAATATTATATCCAAACGTTTCTCTTAATATGAAAATAAGATTATAAATTAATAAACCGAATAAAAGCACAATTGATAGATATTTAGAATTTTTTTCTTTGATCTTATAGGAATAGAATAAAATTAATAAGATCAGTAAAACAAAATGTAAACCTCTAAAAAAAATTTTTAAATCTACATTTAAAATTTTTGGGTTGTAATTTTCATTAAATTGTCCAGTTAAATCATAATATCCTAAAATAGATTGAAATAGTGCTTTTATGGTAATTAAAATACTTACTTCATGACGCATTTCAAATGTTTGGTTGGTCATTAATTTTATAGGATTGGTTAATCTTAATAAGTTTAAATCATGGAAGGGAATAATGTTAATAACATCTAAGAATAATACAAATAACAACCCCAAAACAAAACCAGAAAATATCATTCCGAGAGAAACAATAATTTGATTAGAGTTAATTAAATAATATTTAGATAATAATTTTATAAAGATAAAATAGAATGCAATAAAAAATAATAATAAAAATAAATCTTCATTGTGTAATAAAGAAAAAGCTGGATCATTTAGTTCATTTAAAAAAAATTTTGACAAAATAATTTGAGTTAAAATGTAGAGAAAAAAAGACAAAAATAATACAATCTTACTTAAACCCAAGAGATTATTAGTCTTTATTAGCCTGTTAAATTTTACAGACGAATTTAAGTGTTTAATTAAAAAAGGTATTGCAACCATTAATGATAAATAAAGAAAGATGACTTGTATTTTTGCAAGCATTGCAAGGCAAAAGAAGAGGCCAGTAAGGATAATATAAAATATCTTATGATTATTTAAAAATTTTATAAAAAAGTAAAAAGAAAATAAAAACATTAAAACAGAGACGATTTCAGATCGAAGCAGAAATAATAACTCATAGAATGGAAGAAAAAATAATGCTAACGATGTGGTTAAAATACTTAGCGATTGAGAAATTTTTAATTCTATTAAAATTTTATAAGTTAAAAAAACGATTAAAAAAACATAAAAGCTGTTTATAATCCTTGCAATATAGAAAAGTTTTTGAAATTCTTTGTCTATACTAGTAGATCCAAGTGTTTCATTAATTGTGAAGTTATCAAAAAAAATAGAACAAATTTTAAAGATACTCCCAAGTATCATAAATGTGGTATAGGCGGGATGGTCCCTGTATTCTTGTTCAAAACCAGATGAAATTAATAAAGAATTATAAATAATTTTTATATCTTGATCCAACATTGCAGTCCAATGTTGGTCATGCATTTGATAAATATTAAGGCTAAAAAAATATAGAAATAAAATTGATAGAAATATTTTTGCAGAATTTTTCTTGGATAAAATTACTATAAATTTATTTTTTTTCATTATCTAAATATTTGATTCCCTTTAAATGTCTTCAATAAAATTCCCACTAAAATAGCTAACATCATCGACATTATAAAATTGTCTATAATCGACTTAATTATATTTAAAGTTTCAAGGTTATGAGACATACTATAATAAAAAGTAGCAGGATATAATAAAAACTTCAAAATTAGTATTAAGAGTAGAAGTTTTGCAAAAAGACTTTGATCAGTCGTTTTAAATAAAAACGGCAATGTCAAAAAAATAAATATTTCTCTGTAGATAAAGTTGTTTTGTAAAAGATATGCAGCGATGCATACTATTGCTCCAATAAAAAACATTCTTTCATTATAGTTTTCAAAACTAAATCTACTTAAAAAGTTGTCATTCATTAATATCAAAAAAGATAACAAAAATAACACTGTCATTAAAAAAAAACTAAACATCAGTAAATGGACAAAAGAGAATTTTATATTAAGGCTTGGAAAGTTAGCAAAATGTTGGATGCCAAAAGCTAGTTTATAGCTCGGAGTATACTGACTGGCATTTAGAAAAACTTTCTCTAAATTGTTTCTGTCTAAAAAAAAAATGAGTGAGATCATTGAGACAAAAATTACAAAAAATAACAGATTTTTTTTATTGATACCCCTAAAGAAAAAAGCGACTGAAGTTATCAGAGGGTAAAACTTTGCTAACGAAATTAAAGATATTAAAATAAATTTAATAGTATTCGACTTTAAATAACATACATAAATTAATACTAAAAAGATCAATATATCGTTATTAAATCTTTCCATTGCAAGCAACGTTGCTGGACTAAAAACAAATAAAATATAAAACAATATCTGTCCAAATTTTTTAAAATTAATGTGAGAAATGATGATAAATAGAAATATCAAATTAAAAAAAATTGGCAGGTACAGATTGTAAAAATTATTTAAGTTTTCATGAAATGGTAAAAGTAAAAAGATACTGCCATAAACATGGGCTCTGCCCCAATAATCACAAGAATTATTTAAAAAAACATCATTACCAAGTAATTTACATTTTATGGCAGAAATAATAACGGTCCAATCAGCAAAATAAGATTGTGGTGCCTGATCGCTGAAAGGCATTTGAAAAACAAAATATTCATAGAGAATTTTTGGATAGATTAAGAAGAGAATAATTATTGTAAAAAATAAGACTAAAATATTTGTTTTTAAATTTGTTATCATTGTAAAATATAAATAAATTAGGACTAATTTATCAAAAAAACATGCTAAATTTTCTATCAATTTAAGTGTATAGATGGACTAATTTTACATAAAATTGATAGAATCTGATGAATTTGTTAAAAAAAATTCTTGTTGTTTTTTTCCTTTTATTTCAAATCTCTAGCTCATTTGCAGAGATGGTGACTTTCAACCAAAGGGTAACTGTAAACGAAGTAGGTGAGACTGATAAAGGAGGAACTGGTTCAGATGATGCAGATTGGGGAATAGCAGCTGGTATTGAATTTAATCCTGATGGAACAAAAATGTTTGTCAGTTTTTCACAAAATTTTGACGGTACTGGAGAAATAGATCCTTTAATTATTAATACATACAATTTGTCTATTCCTTATGATATCTCAACATCGACTTATGCAGGTGACGGTCAAAGATGTACATTTGATCGAGATGTTGGACAATTAACTAATCACAGATTATACGACCTAGAAATATCTAATGACGGAATGAAAATGTTAGCGGTTACTAGAAATGCAAAAGCTAATGCAGACGATGACCATGCATATGTACTTAGTTTAACTTCGCCTTACGATATATCATCTTGTCAAAGAAGTTCCACAACTACGGACATAGATAGTGACGCCTTTTTACTTGGAAGTAATGCGGGAAGAACGAGTAATTTAAGTAAAAATCGATTAGAAGGTATAGAGATAAATGAAGATGGAAGTAAATTATTTTTACTTTTTATGGATAATGTCGCAAGTAATAATGTAGGAGGAAGAATTTATGAATTTAATCTTTCAACTCCATTTGACTTATCATCATCATCAATGTCATTGGTTCTGAGTGCGGGAATTATATTAAGTGAAGATACATCTACTGGTGTACACGGCCCAGCCTCAATGAGATTTAGTGCTAATGGAAAAAGACTATTTGTCACTAGTCATGCTCCTGGAGGCACAAAGAGAGTTACTCAAATTTCTTTAACTAATGCATATGATACATCGTCATTTGTGATTGACGGAAATTATGACTTAAGCGACGCATCATACAATAACTCGCAGCCAAGAGGTATCGCGTTTAATTCAAGTGGACTAAAAATGTATCTTACGAAAGATAGAAGTGGTAATCCTAATGCTGGATTAGATCAAGTTTTAGAATATGATTTAGTTTGTCCTTTCAATATTATAGCTGGTAAATGTCCTTCTATTACTGAAAATAAAGATAGAACTGGAGTGGCCATAGCTCAGATAGAAATTGCAAAAAAAAATATTGATCATTCGACAAACTCTGCATTAAACCGTTTAAAGTGGATTAGAAGAAATAAAGATAAACAAAATTTAACTAATTTAAATATTGACTTTAATTTTAACAATCAAAGATTAGCCTCTTTAACCGAAGTTATTAAAACATCAGCTAACAATAAGAAGACTGCAAGGAATAAAAAAGATCACGATGTGTTTTATTGGAGTGAGGGTAGTATCGCAATAGGAAGAGTTGGCGATACTAGTATTTCTTCAACAAAAAAAATTGATACTAATCGAATAACATTTGGAGCTGATAAATTTATTAGCAATAAAGCATTAAGAGGTTTGGCATTTAGTGTTGGAAGAAATAATGTTGATGTTGGTACTAAGGGTAGCAACTTAGATACTGATACCTATAATATTACTTATTACGATACCACTCCTATAAAAGATGATACCAAATTTTTAGATAAAATTTTTGGTTTTGGTAAATTAAATTCAGACTTATTAACTGTTCTTGATGGTAAAAAACTAACGGCAGATAGATCGGGTTATCAATTGTATGGAACCATTAGAATTAAAGATGAAATTGAAAAAAATAATTTTACTTTTATCCCATCTGGAAGATTTGATATTGGTCATACTATGTTAGGAAGTTATGAAGAGACTGGTCAAGGAGCAATTGCTGTTGATGAACAACACATAAGAACAAGAAAAATTAGAGCAGAATTAGCGGCAGTTGAAAATTTATCTAATAATCAATACACTTTTAAAAGACATGGTAAAATAGAGTATGTTGCAGATATCGAGCGTTCATCTGATTTTAAATACAATTATGTTAGCGATGGTGGCACAAAATTTAATGACAAATTATATTCGGGAGCACTACACAACTTAAATGGTGAGATAGGAGTTGATATAATTTTACCAGAAAATTTTAGTATTTTTCTAATATATGAACGTAATCAAGCCCTAGGCGTTGGTCATACAGATAACTTACATATTGCTATTGGCTATTTACCAAACAAGAAAACAAATTATTCTATCTTTCTAGATGGCACTGATGACACCAAAACAAATTATGTCATTAGTAAAAATATCAATGATTTCCTTATAGACTTTAAATTAACAAGTCATTTGATGAGACCAGAGGAATACGAGGAAGCTTCCTTTAATTTAAGACGTAAATTCTAGTAAAAATTAAAGTTTTTAATTATCATCAATTTTAGTTATATTTCACCGATTAAAATTTAACGGTACTATATTATAATGTCTATACTCAAAAGAATTCTGGTTATATTTTTCCTATCACTGCCAATCTCAAATTCATTTGCAGATATGGTTACTTTTGTACAGAGCACAGTTACTCAAACCCAAACTAATTTTCCTGGTGGAGTTCATTTTAATCCTGACGGAACTAAAATGTTTGTGCTATCTGCATTTAAACTTTCTGGAGATTACTCTAAAGTAAGTGAATTTAATTTATCTACACCATTTGATCTTTCTACCAGTAGTTATGCTGGTGATGGTGAAAGCTGCATATTAAATTCTGGTAACACCACTACTGGTCCAGTAAATAGGGTCTTTGGTTTAAAATTCTCAAAAGATGGAATGATGATGTTTGTTGCAACAGGCAGGTCTAGCCCCGATGACGACGCCGATTTAGTATTTAGATTTGATTTAACTTCACCTTTCGACATCTCAACATGCTCTTTTGCAAATCAAACAACTGGCCTTGATACCACTGCCCTACAAAATGGTAGTAACGCGGGACCTAGAGCATCAGCAAAAAATAAAAACTATATAAGAGGTTTTGACATAAGTGGTGATGGAAAAAAATTATTCGTAGTTTACCATGGTCAAACCACCGCTGACACAAGATTATTAGAGTACGAACTTGCAACTGCATTTGATTTAAGTAGTGATATATCACTTGTTACAAATGCTGGAATAGATATAGGAGATCAAACAGAAAATCCTAAAGGAATCAAACTAAGCCCTGATGGAAAAAGACTTTGGACTGTTGATCATCAATCTGGCAGTGTAGATGTATCTCAATTTACTCTTGATGTGGCATATTCCACATCTTCATTCACCATAGATGGTTCCGTTTCAATAGAGTCTACTAATGGTCAACCATCAGGGATCACGTTTAGTACCAGTGGGTTAAAAATGTTTGTTGGTCGTGATAATGATGCTGCTAATCGAGGTATTGTAGAATATGACTTAGTTTGTCCTTTTAATATAATTGCTGGCAAATGTCCTCCAATTACAGAAAATAAAGACAGAGCAGGTATAGCGATAGCTCAAATAGAAATTGCAAAAAGAGCGATTGATCAATCAACCGATACCGCTTTGAATAGATTGAAGTGGATTAGAAGAAATAAAGATAAACAAAATTTAACTAATTTAAATATAGACTTTAATTTTAATAATCAAAGATTAGCTTCTTTAACTGAAGTTATCCGAACTTCTGCTGTGAAAAAGAAAGCAAAAGATAAAGATGAGAAAAGAGATGTATTTTATTGGAGCGAGGGAAGTATTGCTATTGGCCGAGTAGGAGATACTCGTATTTCCTCTACTAAAGAAATTAACACCAACAGAATAACAGTTGGAGCTGATAGATTTATAGACGATAAAGCCCTAAGAGGTTTAGCATTTAGTGTTGGAAGAAATAATGTTGATGTTGGCAATAAGGGTAGTAACGTTGATGCTGATACTTATAACCTCACTTATTACAGTACATCTCCCATGAAGGATGATAAAAAATTTGTTGATACCATTATTGGTATTGGCAAAATTCGCTCTGATATACTGACGGTATTAGATAGTAAAGAATTGACTGCTAATCGAAAAGGTAAACAAATATTTGGAACAATAAGAATTAAAGATGAAATAAAGGGAGATAAATTTACATTAATTCCATCTGGACGATTTGATATCGGTCACACTTTACTTGATGACTATGAAGAAATCGGTGTTGGTGGAATTATTGTTGAAAAACAACATATTAGAACCAAAAATCTTAGAGCATCTCTTTCAGCAGTAGAAGATGTATCAAACGATAAGTATACCATAAAACGCCATGGAAAAATTGAGTATCGGGCTGATATAGATCGATCATCCGATTTTAAATATAAATATAAAGAAGGATCAAGTGCTTTTAACGATACCTTACATGTAGGAGCTTTACATAACATTACTGGTGAATTAGGTATCGATATCGTTTTTCCTGAAAATTATAGCATTTTTATAATCTACGAAAGAGACCAAGCCATTGATTATGGACATACAGATAATTTACATATTGCAATTGGCTATTTACCAAATAAAAACACAAATTATTCTATACAACTTGATAGCATCGACAATACAAAATCAAATTATGTTATTAGTAAAAACATCAATGATTTCCTGATTGATTTTAAATTAACAAATCATTTAATGAGACCTGACGATTACGAAGAGGCATCATTTAATTTAAGACGTAAGTTTTAATTAAAAAAAGATATAATAAATCACCCAGGCAATTAAAGAATACTCAACAAGAGTTTTAAATAATAAAAGATTTTTTTCGCTAAATTTTGAAATTAGAAATTTCCTTAAAAAATAAAAACCTATGTGAACCAGTAATACCCCAGAAACTATCCCAATTACTGTAGACCCGATTGAAAAATTTTTATAACCAAAATAACAAGCTGCAATTAATGTAAGCCAAGAAACTTTTGATATAAATAATTTAAAGATTAATCCAGCTTTTTTATCAAAAACTGATTGTGTTTTTATTATTGAATATGACCAAACAATTCCTGTTAAGAACGTAATATATTTTATTATCAATTGATAACCTCAATTTCATTAATGATACTCAAAATTTTCCCACCTCTAATAACTGCATTAACTCTTGCACATTCGTAATAGGCAAAGGAAGTTTCCTCAGCTATTTGTTTCATTTCTAAACACTTAGATCTATTTTTTGTTAGTAAATGCTCTTTTAATTCTGGTGGATCGCCTAAATACATCATCAAACCTATTACCTCGTCTTCTTTCTCATAATCTGCGAGTTCCTCTAATTGTGCCACTCTATCATCAACACCTATTTCAAAATTCTTAAAGGCAACAAATCCTTTATATGCAATAAAGGCTAAAGCTAAAAAAAAGACTATCTTTATCTTACTCATTTGATTCTTTGAAAACTAAACAAACTCCATTATTACAATATCTTTTACCAGTTGGCTTTGGTCCATCATCAAAAATGTGTCCGTGATGGGCTTTACAACTCTTACAATGATATTCTGTTCTAGCATACCCAATCAAATGATCTGTTTTAGTCTCAAAAACATCAGGTAGTGATTGGTAAAAAGATGGCCAACCTGATCCACTTTCATACTTTGATTGAGAATCAAATAATTTAACTCCACAGTTGGCACAGTGATAACTGCCTTTACGTTTCTCATTATTTAATTCACTAGAACCTGGAGGCTCTGTGCCATCTTCAAACATAACTAGTTTTTGTACTGGAGAAAGGTAAGGGTTTTTTTTATCCATGCGTTGATATTAATTCAGCACACACTTGATGTAAATAAGAGTGTAGCTCAACAAGTTTGTTAAAATCTTTATTATATCCACCTCCTAAAACACCACACAGAGGAATATTTTTTGAAAAAAAATTTTCTATAACAATTTCATCTCTAGTTTTAATACCTTCATCTGAAATTTTTAATTTACCTAAACGATCATTAAAGTGAACATCAACCCCAGCAATGTAAAAGACAAAATCAAATTTTTCTTTATTAAGCTGATCCAAACAACCTTTAAGTGAATTTGTATATTCTAAGTCTTCAATATTATCCTCAAGCTCAACATCAAGATCACTAATAGATTTTTTTGCAGGATAATTAGATTTTGAGTGCATGCTAAATGTAAATACGCTTTTATTATTTTTAAATATATCCGAATTACCATTTCCTTGATGAACATCTAGATCTACAATTAATATTTTTTTTGCTAAACCTCTATCTAGTAAATATTGAGCAGCAACGGCCACATCATTAAAAACACAATATCCAGCACCGCTATCAAAAGTTGCATGATGGCTGCCGCCAGCAGTATTACAAGCCAAACGATTACTGATCGCAAGTTTTGCGGCTAAAACTGTTCCCCCTGTTGCAACTAGAGATCTTTGGACAACGCTATCAACTAGTGGAAAGCCAATTTTTTTTACACCACTTTCATCTAATGTTTTGTTCTTTATATCTTTAATATATTTTTCTGAATGAGCTCTTTTTAATGTTTCATCAGAGCATGGATAGGGTTTATGAAATTTTTTAACTATTTTATTTTTAATCAAATAATTTGCTAGTTCACCAAACTTATTAATTGGAAATTTATGATCATCACCTATCTTAGCAAAATAATCTTCATGATTGACAACCGGAAGATCCATTTTACTCTATTACACGGATTGGTTTACCGTTTACACAAGCCTCTAAAGCTTCAATCATTTGTGTATAAAAAATACTGTAATTTTCTGCAGTCACATATCCAATGTGTGGTGTGAGTAATGCATTCGGTAAAAATCTTAATTTATTATTCTCTGGTAATGGTTCTTTTTCATAAACATCTAAACCTGCACCAGCTATTTCATTAGTTGATAAGGCAACGATCAAATCATCCTCATTAACGATTGGGCCCCTGGAGGTATTTATTAAAAAAGCAGTTTTTTTCATTTTATCTAATTCTTTAATCGTAATACAATTTTTATATCTCTCTCCACCTTGTACATGGATAGATAAAAAATCAGAGTTTTTAATTAAATCATCTTTGCTACATGGAAGAACATTTAATTCTTTGCATTTATCTAAATTGAGATTTTCACTCCAAGCCATTACTTCCATACCAAAAGCTTTACCGATTTTTGCAACTTCTGTGCCTACTCTTCCAAGGCCAATGAGGCCAAGAATTTTTCCTTTAAGTTCAACACCCAGGGTTGTTTGCCAGTAACCTTGGTACATATTATCAATTTCCTCTTTAAAATTTCTTGCCAAACCCAAAATTAATGACCAAGTAAGCTCAGGTGTTGAATTTATATTCATCTCAGTACCACAAACAATTATTTTCCTCTTTTTTGCAGTTTCTAAATCTATTGATCTATTTCTTAAACCACTGGTAATGACAAATTTTAATTTTGTTAAATTATCAATTAAATTTTTAGTAATCGGTGTTCTTTCTCTCATAATTAATAATGCTTCAAAATCTGATAATTGCTCTATAGCATCAGCCTCATCTGCAAAGGCCTCACTAAAAATTTTAAACTCGTATTTTCCTGATAGCTTTTCAATATCTACAAATTGTTGAGATACATTTTGATAATCATCTAATATTGCAACTTTAAGCATAAACTTTTCTATTAGATAAATAAATCCCAGACAATATAAAAATAGCTCCTACAAAATGATAAAGTTCAAATTTTTCTTTGAAAATAATAATTGCCATGACAGCGCTGAATAAAGGCATTAATTGAATAAACATAGATGCTCGATTTGGTCCAATTATTTCAATTCCTTTTTGCCAAAAATAATAGGCAGCTATGGCTGGAAAAATTGCTACATATATAAGTATTAAAAAAAAGTTTTTATCCAAATTTAACTCTAAACCAATTGATTTTTCATAAAAAAATTGAGGAATTAAAAAAAGTATACCTACTGAGACCATTAATTGTATTAAAGTAAATTGTGAGAACTTGAAGTTATTTTTTTTAAGTAAAGTTGAATATAGAGACCAAGTAATTACACAAACTAGCATCCACATATCCCCTTTATTAAAATCTAAAGAGATAATTTTTTGTATATCTCCATTTGAAATAATTGATCCAATCCCAATAATTGATAGTATTAATCCGAGCAATTGAAAAATATTTGTTTCCTCAATTTTCATTAAGGAGGAAAGAACAATCGTTGCAGCAGGAATAGCAGAAAGCATTAAAACAGCATTTATTACTTGTGTATAATTAAGTGCAAAATAGACTACAGAGTTAAATGTACTAATTGTAATCACTCCCATAAAACTAATCACAAGCCAATTCTTCTTTATATAAGGTAAATTTTCAAAAATTTCTTTGTAAGTAAAAGGAATTAGGATAAACCAAACAGAAATCCATCTAAAAACATTTAAAGTTAAAGGGGGAATTTCATAAAGGGTTGCAAATTTTCCTACTATAAAATTACCTGACCAACAAAATGTTGCCAGCACTAAAAACAAATAAGCTGAATAGTTTTTATTTGACACAAAATTATGAAAATCTTGTCGAACTATAAGGGCCTAAGTTTAAATTTGTATTTTCTTTAGCTATCATTCCTGAGACGATCTTTCCAGAAATTGGACCTAATGTCCATCCCAAATGATGATGACCAAAACAATAAAATACGTTTTTATGATTTTTTGAAGGACCCATAACTGGTAAAAAGTCGGGTAGAGTTGGTCTAAATCCTAACCATTCGTCCTCATGTTCTGGAAGATCATCTAACATATACTTTGCATTGTTAATCAAATTTTTTATTCTTGATTTGGATAATGGATTATCCAATCCTCCAAATTCAACCGTACCAACAACTCTTAATCCTTGTTCCATAGGTGTAATTCCAAAACCTCTGTTTGAAAAAATTACCGGTCTACTTAATAGATGATCACAATTTTTGAAATGGATATGATATCCTCTTTCAGTATCTAATGGAATTTTTTCACCTAATTTATCAGTTAATCTTTTTGAAAAAGCACCACAAGCTATTATAATTTTATCAAAGTTAAAATTTTGATTGTCAGTTTTTATTTTAGGAAGTTCATTATTAAATTCTATTTGTTTGACATCTCGTTTTTCAAATTTCCCACCTTTCTTTAAAAAAAGCTCAAAAAATTTAAGTAATATCTTTTTTGGGTTTCTTGCATGTCTTGCATATGGATAATATACGCCTCCATGATAAAAAGGTTTTAAATTTGGCTCCAAATCATGAATTTCTTTTTTATTTACAAGTTGTTGTTTTACTCCTAATTCGTCTCTTACTCTAATTTCTAATTCTCTACTCTTTAAATCTTTTTCATTCCAGATATAGAGAATACCTTTATTTTCTACCAACCCTTCTAAATCTATTTCGTCAAATAACTCATCATAAGCTGGTAAGGCTAAATCTAGTATTTGATGCATATTTTTAGCGGTATGCATCATCTTACTTTTCGTGGTATTTAAAATAAATTTTATAAACCAAGGAATCATTTTTGGTACATAGTTCCACTTCAATGCCAAAGGACCTGTTGAACTTAACAACATAGCTGGCACATCAGTAAGAACGTCTGTTCTATTTAATGATAAAGATGCATAAGGTGAGAAGTGTCCTGCATTACCATAAGATGCAGCGTGACTGCCTGGTTCATCACGATCAAATATTGTTACTTTAAAGCCCTTTTTTTGTAAAAATAAAGCGTTTGAAATTCCTTGTATGCCTGCACCAATAATTCCAACGTTTAAATTTTTATTCATTAGAGAAATATATACAATTAATTAACAAGATTTTTGCAGTGACAAATTATGCAATATTTATAAAATATTTTGTCTATGATTAACGCTTGCACTTAGAACTATAGAAAAACCAATCATTGTAGCTAATAAAGATGAACCTCCATATGACATGATTGGTAAAGGAGATCCAACTGTAGGTAGAAGACCTAAAACCATTGATATATTGGTTGCAACATAAAGAAAAATTGCAAAAGAGAAACCAAAACAAAAAAGTCTAGAAAAGAAACTTCTTGAGATCAAACCAGCACGAATAATTCTATAAATAATAATTGAATATAATAATAATAATAGAATAGAACCCACAAATCCAAATTCCTCAGAAAAAAGAGTGAATATAAAATCAGTATGTTTTTCAGGCAAAAAATCTAAATAACTTTGAGTCCCTTTTAAAAAACCCTTACCAGTAATTCCTCCTGACCCAACGGCTATTTTTGATTGGATAATTTGATATCCTGATCCCAATGGATCCCTCTCTGGATTTATAAAAGTTAATATTCTAAGTTTCTGATATGGTTTTAAAAAAGAAATTATAAATGGTAATGAAGTTATAAATATTAAAAAAGAGTAAATAAAATATTTAATTCTTAAACCAGAAAACCATAAAATTATTAAACCTGAAAAAGATATTAAGATTGCTGTCCCTAAATCAGGTTGAGTAATAACTAAGATAGAAGGTATTATAATTATTGTTAAAGAAACTAGTATTGACGTAAAAGAATTAGTACTAGTTGTTCGAATTCTATGAAAAAATTTTGCAAGGCAAAGTATGACAGCTATTTTCATAAGCTCAGAAGGTTGTAAATTTAAAAAATACAAATTTATCCATCTTCTAGATCCTGAGGCTGTTACACCATATAAAGCCACCCAGACTAATAAACCCAAAATAAGTACATAAAAAAGGTAACTCCCTGCATGCCAATATTTTATGTTGATAAATGATAGCACAATCATCATTGGGAAAAAAATCGAAAATTTAACAAAATGGCTTTTGGTATGAAACAATACTTCTCCTCCATCAGTTGAATACATCGTAAAAATACTTGTTATTCCAAGGATAAGAATACAAAACAATAATATAAAATCGTAATTTTTAATTTTTTGAAAAAGGGTTAATTCATGTGAAAAATTATTAAACGACATTTTAAATATCCAAGTATTTCTTTCCTTTGGCTGATTGTCTTAATTTATGTCTATCAATTATCAATTTAAAAAGTTTTTTTGCAATCGGTGCTGCAGTAGTACCCCCTGATCCTCCGTGTTCAATAATTATACTGGTAGCATATTGTGGATTTTTGTAAGGTCCAAAAGCAACATATAATGCATGATCTCTTTCTTCATAAGGGATTTCAAAAGTTTTAAGATCCAATTCACGATCTTTCTCAGTTATTCTTTTAACCTGCGCTGTCCCGGTTTTGCCTGCAAACCGATATTTTGGATCATCAATTCGAGATTTGTAAGAAGTTCCTCTAACTTCATTAGTTGAACTAAACATTGCTTTTTGAATTATTTTAATATTTTTTGAATTTTTGAATAACGGTTTATATTTATCTAAATATTGCTGATCATTGTTTAATACTATTTTTGGATAAATCTTATATCCACCATTTGCAATTTGTGCTGTCATCAAACATAATTGTATTGGTGTTGTTTGAATAAAACCTTGACCTATTCCAGTTATAATAGTTTCACCAAGTACCCAACTTTGTCCCAAAGCGTTTTTTTTCCATATCGTATTTGGCACCAAGCCTTTTTTTTCATTTTCAAATAATTCTCCAAATACTTTTTTTCCTAAACCAAATTTTTTAGCAGTTTCACTTAATCTATCTACACCAAGTCGTCTAGATATCTCGTAGAAATAAGTATCACAAGATTGTTTCATTCCTTCTTTCAAATTAACAAATCCATGCCCCTCTTTTTTCCAACAATGATAAGTTTGACCATATAATTCCAAAGGATGTTTGTGTCCTTTGCAATGAACAGTAAACTCTGGATTAATAACCTCATTTTCTAAAGCTGATAGTGCTACAATAGGTTTAATAGTCGATCCAGGTGAGTACCTTCCATTAATTGTTTTGTTTAATAAAGGTTTCATTGGATTATTTCTAATTAATTGCCAATCATCTTGATTAATACCGAATAAAAATAAATTAGGATCAAAGGATGGTGATGATTGCATGGCAATAATTTCTCCAGAAAAAATATCCATCACACATATTGAGCCCGCTTTATCTTTTAAAAGTTCAGTGCATAACTTTTGAATTTCAGTATCTATTGTAAGATTAAGATCTTGACCCTTTGAACCTTTTTGATAATTCAATTGGCTTATCTTTCTTCCATATGCGTTTACCTCAAATCTTTGGATATCATTTTCTCCTAACAAAACATTTTCAAAAGTTTTTTCTAAACCAGTTTTTCCAACTCTAATGCCCGGTACAAATTTTTCTTTAATATTTTTGTTGTCAACTATATCCTTTTCATTTGCTTGACTGACGTAGCCTAACACATGAGTATAGTTTTCATTAAAAGGATAAATTCTTGAAATTGACAAAACAGTCTTAACACCAATTAATTCGTGTAAATAATTATTGACTTTTGAAAACTGTTCCCAAGATAGATTGTCAGAAACAACAATAGTTTCCCAGGCTTTTATTTTTTTTCTTTTTTTATGTATTTTTTGAAATTCTCTCTCAGATAAATTAAGTATATTCTTTAGTCTTAAAGTGATGTATCTAAAATCCTCTACTTGCTCTGGCACAATATGAAGCTGATAAACCTCATTATTTCCTGCTATCACATTACCAAAATAATCTCTAAACTCTCCTCTAACTGGATGAAGTTTGGACTCTCTTATTCTATTTTTATCAGAAAGGGTTAGGTATTTATTATTTTGTTTAACTTGGAGAGAAAATAATCTTGATGTAAGTCCAAAGAATACCAAAATTTTTGCAGCTGTAATTATAAACAGTCTTCTATTAATTGTATTTATTTTACGAACATTATCACTTTCATCAAACATCAGATTTCCTAAAAAATTTTTTATAGTAAGCGTTAAAAATAATATAAAATAAAAAGAATATCAAAAATGTAGCTAAGTTATTAGTTAATAAGAATCTGTAGTCAATACTTACATCGAAAAAATAAGATGATATGATGTAATAAATCGAGTTGACGCACGAAATAGTTATTAAAAAAAATAACCAATCTTTAGTTATATTAGGTCGTAGGGTAATTTTTCTGAAATAAGCTGTTGCTACACAAATGAGCATATATAAAAAACTGCTCAAACCTAAAGGAGAGCCTGTCACAACATCATTTATAATTCCTGCTAAAAAAATATATCCATAGCCAAATTGCTCGATATTTTTTAATGTCCAAAAGAAAATTAAAATGAAAGCTAAATTAACTGATAAAAATGGGACACCAAAGTAATTTGCATCAAATTCATTTAAGACTGCAATGAATAAAATTATTAAAGGTGCTGATTTAAAGATGTGTTTTAAGAACCCACTTTTTTTCAGATAACTCATTTTATAATCTTCCTTTTTTTAACACACAATTTTTGTATTCAGGTGTACCAACTTTAAATCCTTTTTTTGAGAAAGTTTTTTTTCTACATCTTTCACCATATTCTAAGTTTAATCTTAGAAAGTTTAATTCATCTTTGTCAATATTATGAGACTTAATTATTTTATTTTGTTTTTCTATAATCTGTTGTCTATTGATTATTTCGATTTGATTATTTGAGAGTTGTTCTTTTAAATTCTCATTTTCAGTCTTAATTTTATTGGTAATCTGGTCATTAATTTCCTTCTCTTTTATTAATAAGTCTAATTTCTTTTTTAATGTTGGTAGCTCTATATCTTCATCATTTTCATTTTCTAAAGTTTCTACATCTATTTTTTCTGTCACTTTTGTTTCTACTTTGTCAAAAGCAACAACAGACACATATTGTAATTGTGAAAAATCACTAAAAAATTCAATATTAATGTCTTCATCAATTTTTGAATCAAAATTTGTTATTCGTCCGATTGGAACTCCACTTTTTATTAAACCTCCTGTCCCAGAGGAATATACTAATGAGTCGTTTGTTATTTTATCAAAATGAGTTTTTTTTAAAAAATTTACCTTTGCTTGATCTTTACCAGTTCCAGTAGCTATAGCTAATAAATTACCTGGAGAAATAGTGATAGGGATATTTGAATTTATATCAGATAATAATAAAACTCTAGATGTTCCAAAATTTACTTCGATTACTTTACCGACTAAATATTGTTGATCTAAAACTGCCATTCCACTTTTAATACCATCTCTTGATCCTTTATTAATTACTATTGATCTCAAAAAAGGACTTTTATTATCAATAATAATTTTAGAGAAAACTATTTCTGTAGAAATTAAATAGTCATCCAGCTGTTGTCTAAATTTTTGATTTTCGAATTTAAGGATATCTAAAGAAATTTTTTGTGATCTATATTCGTTTAACTCTTTCTCCAGCTTTTTTGAATTACTATAAAGCCCAAAATGATTTCTTATTTCAGTGTTGAGATTTTTTACAATTTTCTCAGGAGCTGATATTACAAATGATCCTCGATAAATAATTTCATTAATTCCTGATCTTACAGCTTTTATAATCTTATAATCAAAACTGCTTAAAATTAATATGATTATAGATAAAGATATTAAGGATAATAATGAAAACTTTTGTTTAGTTTGTTTTTTTAAAAAAGCAGATCTGATTGCAATTACAAAATCATCTCTGCTTACATTCATTTTTCCTAGTATTCAGTAAGCATAGTAGAAAAGGTTTGTTCTTGCTCTAGTGCCTTTCCAGTCCCTATTGCAACACACGATAATGGATCGTCTGCTATATGAACAGGTAACCCAGTTTCTTTTGAAAACCTTTTATCAATATTCTTTAATAATGAACCACCACCCGTTAAAGTTAATCCCATATCGACTAAGTCTGCAGATAATTCTGGTGGAGTGCTTTCTAAAGCATCTTTAATTCCATTTACCATATCTCTTAAAATTTCATTTAATGCTTCAGCGGTATCTTCCTCTGTAATATTAACTTCTTTAGGAGTGCCAGATCTTAAATCTCTTCCTTTAACAGCGTAAGTATTATTATTAGATGGAATTGCTGTACCAATTTCTTTTTTAATTTTTTCTGCAGTACTGTCCCCAATCATTAAATTATATTCTTTTCTCATATAGTTCATCAACGCAGCATCCATTGCATCTCCAGCAACTCTCAAAGATTTAGAATAAACAAGCCCTCCAAGAGACATGACAGCTATCTCACTTGTACCTCCCCCGATGTCAACAACCATTGATCCAGTTGCCTCAGAAATTGGAAGACCCGCGCCGATAGCTGCAGCAATTGGTTCCTCAATTAATTGAACACGTCTTGCACCAGCTGCAAGAGCACTATCTTGAATAGCTTTTCTTTCAACAGGTGTAGAACCTGTTGGCACACAAATCAATATTCTTGGGTTGGCAAAGCTGCTTCCCTTATGTACTTTCTTAATAAAATGTTTAATCATCTCCTCTGTAACTATAAAATCTGCAATCACACCATCTCTTAAGGGTCTAATTGCACTTATATTTCCAGGTGTTCTACCAAGCATAGTTTTAGCCTCGTCCCCAACTGCTAATACATTTTTTTTACCACCGTTTTCTACAATTGCCACAACAGATGGTTCATTTAAAACTACTCCCCGACCTTTAACAACTACAAGTGTATTAGCTGTTCCAAGGTCAATGGCCATATCTTGACTCCAAATATTTTTTATTTTTTCAAACATTCCCATTTAAACTCCTCCTCTTATTTTTTGTTTTTCTATATCTTTATAAAGAGATTTTTTTTCTCTCTTAATAAGCATTTTATTTAAAGCATTCAAATATGCATTTGCAGATGCAACTAACGTATCTGTATCTGCAGACTGTCCTACTGTAGTTCTATCATTTTCTTCAATTTTTACACTTACTGTTGCTTGAGCGTCGGTTCCTTCAGTTACAGCATGAACCTGGTAAAGAGATAATTTGACGTCATGTGGGTAAAGATCTTTGATACATTTAAATATCGCATCGACTGGTCCATCACCTGTTTGTGAAGTTTTTTTAATATCCCCAAAAACGTCCAGCGTCATTTCTGCTTTTTGTGGCTCTCCTGTTCCAGCAAAAACTTTTAATGATTTAAGATTAATTGCATTAATTTTGTTATCAATTATTAGACTATCATCAACTAATGCAACAATATCTTCGTCATAAATATGTTTCTTTTTATCAGCTAAAATTTTAAATTTTCCAAATGCAGCTTGAACAACGTCGTCTGTAACGTCTGAGTAACCTAAATCGCTCAATTTGTCTTTAAAAGCATGTCTTCCAGAATGTTTTCCCATAACTAAAGATGTTTTTTTTACACCCACACTTTCAGGTGTCATTATTTCATATGTTTCTCTATTTTTAAGCATCCCATCTTGATGAATTCCAGACTCATGTGCAAAAGCATTTTTTCCAACAATTGCTTTATTGAATTGAACAGGAAAACCTGTTGCATTTGATACTATTTTTGATGCTTTGCTAATTAATTCTGTTTTAATACCTGTTTCATATGGCAATAAATCTTCTCGAGTTTTAATTGCCATTACAATTTCTTCAAGAGCAGCGTTACCCGCACGTTCTCCTATACCGTTAATAGTACACTCTATTTGTCTGACACCTGCCGAAAGTCCAGATAATGCATTAGCAACCGCAAGTCCTAAATCATTATGACAGTGAGCAGAAAGAATTGCTTTATCAATATTGGGTACATTATTTTTTATTGATGCAATAGTTTTTGCAAATTCTTCTGGTATAGAATAACCAACTGTATCAGGAATATTTATTGTTTTTGCACCACAATTAATTGCAAGTTCAATTGTTTTGTACATAAAATCTAAATCTGTTCTTGTTCCATCTTCACAAGACCACTCAACATCATCTGTAAATTTTCTGGCATACGTGACACTCTCTTTGATTGCGTCTAAAACTTGCTCGTTATTCATGTTAAGCTTATGTTTCATGTGAACTGGGCTAGTAGAAATAAAAGTATGAATTCGAAATTTTTTTGCAAATTTTAAAGACTCATGACAAGCATCAATATCTTTTTTAGTTGCACGTGCTAATCCACATGGAATTGAATTTTTTACACTTTTACTAATTGCGCTAACTGCCTCAAAATCACCTGGTGATGATATTGGAAAACCAGCTTCAATAATATCAATTCCCATTTCGTCAAAAACTCTAGAAATTTGAATTTTTTCCTCAACACTCATAGAAGCACCTGGTGATTGTTCACCATCTCTCATTGTTGTGTCAAAAATTATTACTTTGTCTTTATCTTGCATATGTAAATTATTTTTCAAAATGGAATATACAACCTATCGTTTAGATTGCAAAATAAATCACCGAATTTTGCCCAATATGGGACTACAAATTAACCCTTATCGCTATCTACTAATTTCTTCTTACTAATCCAAGGCATCATTGCTCTTAGATTAGCGCCAACTTTTTCCACTGGGTGTTCAGCTAGTTTAGCTCGAGTTGCTAGAAAGTTTTTTTGACCACTTTTGCACTCTTCCATCCATTCCTTAGTAAATTTTCCAGATTGAATGTCATCTAGAACTTCTTTCATTCTTTTTTTTGTTTCTTCTTTATTAATAATCCTTGGTCCTGACTGATATTCACCATATTCTGCAGTATTTGAAATAGAGTAGTTCATGTTAGCTATGCCACCTTCATAAATTAAATCGACGATCAATTTTACTTCATGAACTGTTTCAAAATAAGCCATTTCTGGTTCATATCCTGCTTCAACTAAAGTTTCGTATCCATTTTTAATTAATTCAACTAAACCCCCACAAAGAACAGTCTGCTCTCCAAATAAATCTGTTTCTACTTCATCTTTAAAAGTTGTCTCAATTATTCCAGATCTACCACCTCCTACAGCCGAAGCATAAGACATAGCAAGATCTCTTGCCTTTCCTGATCCATTTTGATGAACTGCAAATAAACAAGGAACTCCTCCACCTTTTTCAAATTCACTTCTTACTAAATGTCCTGGTCCTTTAGGTGCAACCATAAATACATCCAAATCTTTTCTAGCACTGATTAAATCATAATGAATATTTAATCCATGGGCAAAAGCTATTGAAGTTCCTTCTTTAACCCTTTGCTCAATATGATTTTTATATATAGATGCTTGTAATTCATCAGGAGTTAAAATCATAACAACATCTGCCCATTCTGCAGCATCTGATAAATTCATAACTTTTAATCCCTTAGACTCAGCTTTTGCGATACTTGAAGAACCTTCTCTTAAAGCTACAACAACTTCTTTAACTCCACTGTCTTTAAGATTTAATGCATGAGCGTGTCCTTGACTTCCATATCCAAAAATTGCAATCTTTTTGTCTTTAATAAGATTTACATCGGTATCTTTTTCATAAAACATTTTCATTTTTTTATCTCCTATTTAATTATTTAAAAACTTCTGCTCCTCTTGTCATTGCAATTGCACCTGTTCTGGATGTGCTTATTAAGCCAAGAGATTTTAATTTTTTACTCATTTTGTCTATTTCACGTCTTAATGCAGTGATTTGAATAACGACTGACTTGCTCGATTTATCCAATATAACTGGATTGTAGGTTTTACATGCTTTAAGGCATTTTTCTATCTTTTTTTTCTTTCCCACAACCTTTAGTAAAGCCATTTCTTTAAATATTACTTTTTTATCCTCCCTTTTAAAATCTGCCACTTTATGAACAGGAACTAATTTTTTTAATTGCAATTTTATTTGGTCAATTACTTGAGGTGTTCCAGTGGTTACTATTGTTATCCTGGAAATATTTTTTGCTGCATCGATTTCAGCCACTGCTAAAGATTCAATATTATACCCTCTGCCAGAAAATAATCCGACCACTCTTGCTAATACACCAGCTTCATTGTCTACCCACACCACAATAATGTGTGTATCTGGTTTACCTTTTTTTGTTGGTATGCTGTATGCTGATTTTGGATTTGCCATTAAACTAGAGCTTTTCCTTTTCCAGTAATCTTATTTTCTTCCTTATCGTTAGGTCCTAAAATCATTTGATTATGTGGTTTACCTGATGGAATCATTGGGAAACAATTTTCCTTTGGGTCTACCTGGCAGTCAAAAATTACTGGACCTTTATGATCAATCATTTCTTTTATTTTTTCGTCAAGTTCCTGGGGTTTAGAGGCTTTAATACCTTTACAACCATAGGCCTCAGCTAATTTTACAAAATCAGGTAATGCCTCAGAATAACTCTCAGAGTAATTTTTTTCATGAAGTAATTCCTGCCACTGTCTAACCATTCCCATATACTGATTATTCAAGACAAATATCTTAATCGGTAAATTATATTGAACTGCAGTGGACATTTCCTGCATTGTCATTAAAACAGATGCTTCTCCTGCAATATCTATAACTAGTTTATCTGGGTGTGCTATTTGAACACCTACAGCCGCTGGAAGTCCGTAGCCCATAGTCCCAAGACCGCCTGATGTCATCCATCTGTTTGGTTTATTAAACTTATAGTGTTGTGCCGCCCACATTTGATGTTGACCCACTTCTGTAGTTATAAAAGTATCCTGAGATTTTGTAAGTTCATATAATCTTTTTACAGCATGTTGAGGTTTTATAGTTTTATCACTATTGATAAAGCCTAAAGAGTCTTTCTCACGCCATTTTTGTATTTGTTCCCACCATTTTGATATTTTTTGTTTATTTGAAACTTTAATACCATTTTGTTTTTGATTAATCTTTTTTATAGTCGATTTTAAAACCTCGTTCACATCACCAACTATAGCTAAATCTACTTTAATAATCTTATTAATTGATGATGGATCAATATCAATATGAACTTTTTTTGATTTAGGAGAAAACTCATCGATCTTACCTGTTATTCTGTCATCAAATCTAGCCCCAATATTAATTAACAAATCACAATCATGCATTGCATTGTTTGCTTCATAAGTTCCATGCATTCCCAACATTCCAATAAATTGATTGTCATCCCCTGGAAACGCCCCTAGGCCTTGAAGTGTTGATGTAATAGGAAAACCTACTAGTCTTACAAACTCTCTCAATGCTTCACTCGCTTTTGGTCCAGAGTTTATAACACCACCTCCAGTATAGATCATTGGCTTTTTTGCTTTTGAAATTAAATTAATCAATTCATTAATTTCACTCTGAGTAAATCTGTTATGAGACTTACCGTTAACCTTTTTTATTTTTTTTGGTTTTGAATAGTTTGTCTTTGCAAATTGAATATCTTTTGGAATATCAACCAACACTGGCCCTGGTCGACCAGTTGTAGCAACCTCAAATGCTTCGTGTAAAATCTTTGTCAAATCTTTTATATCTTTTACTAACCAATTATGTTTAGTACAAGGTCTTGTGATACCAGTTGTATCACATTCTTGAAAAGCATCTGTGCCAATTAAATGTGTTGGTACTTGTCCCGAAATACAAATTAAAGGAACGGAATCCATATAAGCATCTGTTAAAGCTGTGACAACATTAGTTGCGCCTGGTCCGGAGGTAACCAAAACTATGCCAGGTTTACCAGATGATCTTGCATAACCTTCTGCAGCATGTCCTGCCCCTTGTTCATGTCTTACTAATATATGCTTGATAGATGAATGGTTTTTCAACTCATCATAAATAGGTAAAACTGCACCACCAGGATAACCAAAAATAAATTCAACATCTTGATCTTCAAGACATTTAAATACAATTTCAGCTCCTGAATATAATTTTGACATTAAACCAATCTAGCTGAAGTTGTGCTAATTGGTCAAGACTAAGTAGGTAATATCTAAATCTTTTTTAAAAAGTCAGTTAACTGAATTGGATTTATTTTGTTCCAATTTTGCATATTTCCGTTTGCCCATGTCCTTTGTCTTTTGGCGTATTGCCTTGTCTTTATTGATATTTTTTCAATAACATCAGTAATTTCAATTTTTTTTTGGAGATACTCATTTACTTCTCTAATACCAATAGCTTTATAGGCCGTTTTATCATTTCTGACTTTGAGGCTATTAAATTTTTTTACCTCTGAAATTGCACCTTTTTTTAACATTTCTTGAGCTCTAAGATGTATTCTCTCTACCAATTTATCTTTAGGAAAATCTATATAAATTTTATAAAAATCCTTTTGTTGATAGTTTGAATTTGTTTTTTTAAACCATAGGTAAATTGATTTTTTAGTAAAAGATTTTACTTCATAAGCTCTTATTGATCTTTGAGTATCAGAAGATTTAATTCTGTTTTTGACTAGTGGATCAAGTTTAATCAATTTTGAAAAAAATTTTTTGCTTCCTATTTTTTTGTGCAAAGACCTTACTTTTTCTCTAAATTTGATTGGAATATTTGGAATACTCACCAAACCATCCGTTAAAGATTTAAAATATAAACCTGTGCCCCCAACAAGAATTGGGACTTTTTTTCTTTTTTTAATATCTTCGATTTTTTTTTTAGCTAATTTTAGCCAATCACCAGTGGAAAATTTTTTTTTTACACTATGAAATCCGAAGAGATGGTGTTTTATTCTTTTATATTCTTTTTTAGAGGGTCTTGCTGATAAGACTTTAAGTTCTTTATAAACTTGCATGCTATCTGCATTAATAATTTCACCATTGATTTTTTTTGAAAGTTTAATAGCAAAATTAGATTTTCCAGATGCTGTTGGACCATAAATTAAAATAATTTTGGATCTTAAATCCATAAATTAATTCAATCTAACACCAATATATCTTCTTTGATTTTGACTATTATAGATAACTAATAACAAAGTTTTTTCACTTGTTTTCAACACTTGATCTAAAGCTTGATTTAAATCATTTATTGATCTTATTTTCTTTTTTTGAGCCTCTAAAATTATACTATTTATATCAAGCGATTTTGCTAAAGGACTATCAGCTTCGATCTGAGTTATTACTAAACCAGAGGTTTGATTTGGCAAATTCCTATTTTTAATATCTTCTTTATTGAGTTCTCTTACTGTTATTTTTAATTTCTCTATTCTTGTTTCCTTAGGTTTAGCTTTTTTTTCTGCAACTTTAAAGTCCTCTGATGTCTCTAGCCTGCCAAGTGTTATAGTTTTAGTTATCTCTTTTTTATCTCGCCAAATTTTGACTTTTACTTTTTTGCCAACTTCTGTTCTTGCGACTATCATTGGAAGTTCTTTCATTACTTTAATTTTTTCACCATTGAACTCTAAAATAATATCTCCGGCTTTAACTCCTGCTTTATCTGATGGACTGTTTTCTGCAACACTTGCAACAAGTGCACCTCGTGGTTCATCTAATTTTTCTACCTCAGCAATTTCTTTTGTAACATCTTGAATTCTAACTCCTAACCATCCTCTTTTTGTTTCACCAAATTCAATTAATTGGTCAATTACAATTTTTGCACTATTGGATGGGATAGCAAAACCAATTCCAATAGAACCGCTTCTTCCTAAAATTGCAGTGTTAATTCCTATCACATCTCCATTCATATCAAATAAAGGACCACCGGAGTTTCCTGAATTTATTGATGCATCTGTTTGTATATAATCCTCATATCTTGATAAACCAATAGATCTATTTCTTGCTGAAATTATTCCTGACGTAACAGTTCCACCTAAACCAAAGGGATTACCAATTGCAATAACCCAATCACCAATTCTTGCATTATCAGAGTTACCAAACTTTACTGGAGTAAACTTTTCTTTTGTTTCTAATTGTAAAATAGCAATATCTGATAATGGATCAGAGCCTATAACTTTAGCATTAAACTCTTTATCTCCGTTCACTCTTATAATAATGTTTTCTGCATCTTGGATTACGTGATTGTTTGTAACCACTATACCTTTTTCATCTATAATAAATCCTGATCCTAAGGCCGAGGATTTTCTTTCTTGAGGTGCGCCAAATTCTTTGAACATATCCTCAAATGGTGAGCCTGGAGGAAATTGGAAAGGAAACGGATTTGATTGAGTTGTAATTGTCGTTGTTGTAGAGATATTGACGACTGACGGCATTAATTTTTCTGCTAAATCAGCAAACGAACCTGGTATTTCTTTAGAGAAAGATTTTACTTGGAAACTTAAAATTAATAGAGTTGTTACAAAGAGTATCTTTAATTTATTCATATTAGCTTTTAATGAAGTAAATAATGATAAACCCAATTGATGCAAAAATTAGTCCAGCACTTCTAAGCTGATTATCATTAATTAATTCCAATTTTTTTAACATACTTTTCATTTTTGCTGGAAATATGGCATATAAAAGACCCTCTATAAATAAGAATAGACCAAAAGCTATGATCAATTCCCTCATCAAAGTTTAATTAGGTTGGGGCTGCTTTATATTTCCAAAGAATTTAAAGAACTCACTGTCAGGTGATAAAATTAAAGATGTTTCACCGCCAATTAAAGCTTTTTCATATGCTTGCATTGCTCGATAAAATGCAAAGAATTCCGGATCTTGGCCAAAGGCGCTAGCAAATATATTATTTCTCTTACCATCACCTTCACCTTTCATAATTTCTGATTTCTTTTGTGCGTCAGCTAAGATGACAGTTACTTCTTTATCCGCTGTTGAAGTAATCGTTACAGCCATCTCTGCACCTCTTGCTCTAAATTCTTTCGCTTCTCTTTCCCTCTCAGTTTGCATTCTTCTAAAAATCGCATCACTGTTTGCTTGAGGAAGATCGGCTCTTTTTATTCGGACATCGTTAATTTTTATCCCAAAGTTTTCGGCCTCATTATTAACTCCTTCTTGAATTAGAGCCATTTGCTTTGTTCTATCTTCAGATAATAAAGTTTGGAGTTCTTGCTGACCTAAAACATTTCTAATTCTTGAATTAATAATTGTTGCTAATCTTGATCTAGCAACCCGTTCATTACCCACAGAGATATAAAATTTTAAAGGATCAACTATTTGAAATCTTGCAAAGGCATCCACAATTAATCTTTTTTGATCAGAAGCAATTACTTCTTCTGGTGGAGTATCTAAGTTTAAAATTCTCTTATCTAAAAAGACCACGTTTTGGATAAATGGAATTTTAAAATTTAAACCTGGTTTTACAATTATTCTTTTTGGATCACCAAACTGTAAAACGATAGCTTGATTTACTTCTTTTACTATAAAGATTGAAAAAAATAATGTTGCAGCGATCGCAACACTTATACCAGCAATAACTTTTCCCATATTCATATATTAATTAGTCACTTTCTTTTTTAATTCAGGCAGTGGCAAATACGGCACTACACCCGATCCAGCATTCTTTTCAATAATTACTTTATCTATGTCTGCTAGAACTTTTTCCATTGTCTCTAAATACATTCTTTCTTGTGTTACTGATTTTGCATTTTTATACTCATTGTATATTGCTAAAAATCTACTCGCTTCACCTTCTGCTTTTGCAACAACTTCTTTTTTATATGCTTCAGCAGCTTGTAATATTTTTGCCGCTTCACCCCGAGCTCTTGGTATTACATCATTTGCATATGCTTCAGCCTCGTTTTTAGATCTTTCCATATCAGCTCTCGCAGCTTGGACATCTCTAAAGGCATCAATTACTTGATCTGGTGGATCAGCTTTTTGGGTTTGAACTTGAGTAATTTGAATACCACTTGTGTATTCATCCAAAATTTTTTGAATTATTTCTTGTGTATCAGTTTCTATTAAAGACCTTCCCTCAGTAAGAATAGGTTGAATATTTGACCGAGCAATAACTTCTCTCATTGCAGTTTCAGCTGCAGCTTTTACAGTGCCCTCTGGATCTTGAATTTTAAATAAAAAATTTCCAGCATCTTTAATTACCCAAAATACTGAAAAATCTATGTTAACTATATTTTCGTCTCCAGTTAACATTAAGCTTTCTTGTGGAACATCAGCAACTCCTCCTTGAGAAGAAAATCCACTGTCTCTTTCAGATCTAAAACCTATATCTATTCTGTTAACCTTAGTAACTTTTGGAGTTAGTACAGACTCTACCGGAAAAGGAATATGATAATTTAATCCTGGTTGAGTAGTTTTTACAAACTTTCCAAATCTTAAAACCACTCCTTGTTCATCTGGTAGTACTCTGTAAAGACCACTTGCTAACCAAACAAAACCAAGAATGATTAAAACTAATATCGCTTGTTTTCCACCTGACGAACTACCGCCTGGTAAAAATTTTTTTAATTTTTCTTGAAATTCTCTTATGATTTTATCGATATCTGGTGGAGTTGGACCTCTACCCGAACCGTTTCCACTTCCTCCTCCTCCTGGAGGCTTGCCCCATGGGCTTCCACCGCTTTGTCTAAAATCATCTGGCATAGTGCCAATCTATATAATGTCTTTATATGGAAAAACAAGGTAAGATCCTCAAATGCCAAAGGAAAAGCCAGAATTAAGTGACGCAATGAGAAAAAAACTGAGTGGAAGCTCACGTGAAAAGAAGCCAATTAACGGAACTAAGTTTACCATCGCAATTTCAAGTGCCAAAGGGGGTGTCGGAAAATCGACTTTTGCAACTAACCTTGCTTTAGCTTTAAAACAAAATGGTTGTAAAGTCGGATTATTGGACGCTGATATATATGGACCCTCTATTCCAAAAATGTTTGGAATAAATGAGAAACCAAAAAGTGATGGTCAAAAATTAGAACCCGTTATCAAATATGACATCCAATGTATGTCTATAGGATTTCTGACAGATGAAAAAACTCCAATGATATGGAGAGGCCCAATGGTAACAAGTGCAATCAAAACATTCACTCAGCAGGTCAATTGGAAAGATTTAGATTTTATAATTGTAGATATGCCCCCTGGAACTGGTGATACTCAATTGACTTTTTCTCAAGGCATTGAAATGAATGGAGCAATTATTGTATCCACACCCCAAGAAGTGGCTCTTTTAGATGTTAAAAGAGGAATAAAAATGTTTGATAAATTAAATGTAAAAGTTTTAGGATTAGTTGACAATATGAGTTTCTTTGTTGGGGATGATGGAAAAAAATATAATATTTTTGGAGAAGGTGGAGTAAAAAAAACTGCAGAAGAATTTAATAAAGATTTCTTAGGAGAAATACCTATCAATCCAGAAATTGGAAAACAAGGAGACCTTGGTTTACCTATCGTCGAAAAGGATCCTCAACATGAAATATCAAAAATATATTTAGATTTAGCAAAAAAATTAAAATCAATTTTTTTCTAAATGAGAGAATTATTATTTAAAAATAAGAATTTTTTAATTTTTTTTTTAATTCTAATTTTCTCACTATACGATAGAACTTTATGGTCAAATATTTCACAGTGGCAAGTTGATGAAGCATCCACTATGTGGATTAGTTTGAAATATCCCTTTTTTGAAATTCCAGTTGGATTAATAAGTTCTGAAAATATTCCAAATCCTAATGGAATGATTTACTTTTCAAAATTATTAAATAAATTTCCAAGTTTATGGCTTAGTAGTTATTTTTTAAGTTTATTACAATTAATTTTAATATGTGTCCTTGGATATATATTATCAAGAAATAATCAGAAACTATTTCTTTTTATTATCATACCTTTAATACTTAGTTTGTGTTTGAGATCAATTTCTGCTCATCTTTCTAATCAATGGGTATTAACATTAGTAAATCTTTTATTTTTTATTTTAATTATATTGTATTTAAATAAACCAAGTATTAATAAATTTGCAATTTTAGCCTTACCTGCTTTTATGGCTCCATCTATTTATTTATCAGGAATTTCTAATTCGATTGCATATTTATTTTCCTCTTTTTTTGTCTTTTTCTTTTATCCATCAGAAATTAATTTTAAAAAGATACTAAAACCTTTCCTCACAATCTTTGTAATGATAATTTTATTTTCTTATTTTATTTGGTACCCTTTTTTAAAAAATCTTATTATCAATGATATAAAGTTGTTTGGCTATTTAGACCAATCAATAAATTTAAAAGAATTTTTTAGTACGATAATTGGTTATCCTTATTGGAGTATTTTTTATGCGGCAGGAGATATTAGTGGAACTTTTAAGCACAATGGTTTAGATACAATTTCCTCACCTTTTTGGAGTATCTTTCATTATAACAAGCTACATTTGCAAGAGTTAAAAAATATTTATGATGGTCCATTATCTGAATTCTCAATTTTACTTCTTAAAATTAATTCTATCATTCTAATTGTTCAATCAATAATATCTTATCTATTACTAATTTTTTATCTATTCTTTAAAAGATTTTTCACAGTCAAAGATAAGAAAATTTTATTTTTTATATTCACATCTTATTTGTTCATATTTTTAGTAATAATATCTGGTGCAATCCTTGGTTCACCCAATTGGGTTAAAGGTGCGCGATTAGATATGCAAGTTCACTTATTACCATTATTTTTTATTATTTGGTTTTTAACTCCTTGGATAATTCAGTTTTCACAAAGTTTTAATAAATATCTAAAATTTTGCACCTTATCTTTATTAGTGACTTTTATTGCTGTTAATTTGTGTGGTGGATATTTTATTTACAACGATCATAAGGATTATAAAGGAAAAATTTTAACAGATGCAGACGTTCCCTTAATTCAAAAACAACAGGCTATAGAATATATTGTAAAGGATTGGAGAAAAAACGCTAATGATGAAATCATCAAAGTTGGATATGGCTTTAATGATAAAAGATATAGTTGGGTCAACAGGTTTGGAGAAAAATATGAAAAATATTATCCTGGAGTTTATGTTCGAGGTAGAGAGTACGACTATATTTTAATGAGATCCTACAACTTAAAAAATAATCAAGAAGGAATTCAAAATAGATCAATTACAGATAACGATTATATTATTACATATAATGTATCTAATCCTCCAGTTCAAAAAGAAAGTATTATTTTATTAAAAGAAATTGGTCGTCTTAATATTTACAAACTTAGATAAAACTTTTTAAAAATATCTTGCCGTTTCGATAATTAATGAAATAAAGTCCTAAGATTAATAAAATCAATTTATGAAACTTAGTGTTATTATACCTTGTTTTAATGAACAAGATACTGTTGCAGTTATTTTAGACAGAGTGAAAAATGAGAAAACTATTGAAAAAGAAATTATCGTTGTCGATGATTCTTCAAATGATAATTCTAGGAAAATTCTAGAAAATTATAAAAAAGATAATGAAATTAAATTAATTTTAAACCATCAAAACAGAGGTAAGGGGTATTCCGTAAAACAGGGGCTTAAAGAAGCGACTGGAGATATCATATTAATTCAAGATGCAGATTTAGAATATAGCCCATCCGATTACAATAATTTAATAGAGCCTATCTTAAATAATCATGCTGATGTTGTATATGGATCAAGATTTGTAGGAGGACAAGAGACTAGGGTATTATATTTTTGGCATACAATTGGAAATAAATTTTTAACTCTTTTAAGTAACATGTTTACCAATTTAAATCTGACCGACATGGAATGCTGTTACAAAGTTTTTAAAAAAGACGTTATCAAAAATATTAATTTGAAAGAAGATGGATTTGGTTTTGAACCAGAAATAACAGCTAAAATATCTAAACAAAATCTTAAAATTTACGAGGTTGGAGTAAAATATTTTGGTAGAAAATATGATGAAGGTAAAAAGATTACTTGGAAAGATGGATTGGCAGCAATTTATTTTATTATTTATTACAATTTAAAAAAAAACTAGTATTCATTATAGACATTTTAATAAACTTCTTATTCTTGATCATCTTGAAAAAAAATAACAAAAAAATATTTTTTTTATAATTTTCATTAATAGATTAATTTTTTTAAAGACTATATCAACTTATCTTTTTGATCAAAAACAGTCATTAGCTCATTCCATTCTCTTTTTGATAAGCCAGATTTTTCAACATCTACTTTTTCGCCACTGATGAGTTTTTGTATTATTTTTTTACCTTTTGATGATACTTCAGTTCCACCCACTCTATAATCTAAGAATGCATCATAAGTAATTGGTACCCATCTTTTAACAGTATCTAACATTGCATCGGCATAAGCTCTTATTTCAAATTGAGCATGGTGGTCAGCTCTTAATCTTAAAAAATTCATTAAGTTTAAAAGATCGGTTTTCCAGTACCACTGGGTATAAGTATTAAGTGTTAAATTCATTCTTGCTAGTTCTCTTGCTAAACCAACTTGTTTTTCATCAATTACAGATCCGTCATATCTTTCATTAAGCATAGTTTCATAATTATCATAAGTTTGCTCTGCGTCCTTTTTTAATAAATCTAAAACTTTTTTTGCCTGATCACCTGAAAGAACGTCTCCTCTTCCTTGTCTATTACTTTGAGATTGTGCAGCTAAATTTTCTACTGCTGGCAAATAAAACTCTTTATCTAAAATAGAATATCTTGCGGAGTATTCATTCACGTTTGCAGTCCTATGTCTAATCCATTGACGAGCGATAAAAATTGGAAGTTTGACATGATACTTTATTTCACACATTTCAAATGGTGTACTATGCCAATGTCTCATAAGGTATTTTATAAGCCCTGCATCAGTTGAAACTTTTTTTGTACCTTTTCCATATGAAACTCTGGCTGCTTGAACTATAGAGGTATCGTCACCCATATAATCAATTACTCTTATAAAACCATGATCCAAAATAGGAATAGCTTCATAAAGAATATTTTCAAGTTCAGCAACTGTAACTCTTTTGGTTTTATTTTCTTGGGACTGTTGATCCTTTATTTCTTGTTGCTGTTCCTTAGTTAATTTCATGAATAATTTATTGAATCTTTAACAATTACTTTTATATTAATCATGTTGGTTTTCCAACTATGACGATAAACGAATCTCGTAATAACCATTGCGGACGTGGGGGCAGTACCCACCACCTCCACCATTTACAACTTATGGGGGTGAACTAGATTCGACGGGTGACTAAAGGTTATTCTTTCGTTCGGAATTGTTCCTCCGTGAAGGGCTATTTTATAATTGCTAACGAAAGTTACGCACTTGCTGCTTAATTGACTTTGTTAATTAGGCAAACGGGGTTTGGGGCACCTGGCAACAGAACGCCCCTTAAAATGACTTTAAGTCACAGTGAATATTTCCGACAAAGAATTAGTTATTTCACATGGAAACAGTTATACTTTTTTTATTAGCTATAGTAGTAGTTTGGATTTTGTTTAGACCAGCAACAAAAAAAGAGCTTGATAGGTATAATGATAAAGATAATTGGTCAAATATGGGTTTTTAATATTAAACCCATAAATTAAATTTATTTTTATAATTCCAAATTTTGGTGCGGTCAGAGAGACTCGAACTCTCATGGACTAGGTCCACACGGCCCTCAACCGTGCCTGTCTACCAATTTCAGCATGACCGCAATATGACCCACATTAAATCAATGACAAGAAGGTTTCAAATTGATAAATTTAGTAATGGAATTTAATCAAGAAGTGAAAAATGCAACTGATCCAATCTATCAGAAGATCTCAAAGGTAATGCCTGAAATTGAATGGTCAATTCATGCTCCTTATATTTACGAAATTAATAAACTTAAAAAAGAAAAAAATGCTGTAGTTTTGGCACATAATTATCAGACGCCTGAGATTTATCATGGTATAGCAGATTTTTCTGCAGATTCATTAGCGCTTGCTGTGGAAGCTTCTAAAACCTCAGCTGATATAATTGTAATGGCTGGAGTACATTTTATGGCTGAGACAGCCAAACTTATGAGTCCAAATAAAAAAGTTTTGTTACCAGATATGGAGGCAGGCTGCTCATTATCCTCTTCAATTACAGGTAAAGACGTGAGATTATTAAAAGAAAAGTATCCAGGAGTTCCTGTCGTCTCATATGTGAATACATCTGCTGAAGTAAAGGCTGAAACCGATGTTTGCTGCACATCAGCAAATGCAGTTAAAATTGTAAAATCTTTAGGTGTAAAAAAAGTTATTTTTTTACCTGATGATTATTTAGCAAAATATGTTGCATCGCAAACTGATGTTGAGATTATTTCATGGAAAGGAATTTGTATGGTTCATGACCAATTCAACGAAAATGAAATTAAAGATATTAGAAAAAATAATCCAGGGATAAAAATAATTGCTCACCCAGAATGTCCTCCAGAAGTGATTAAAGCTAGTGATTTTGCTGGATCAACTTCAGGAATGATTAATTATGTTAAAGATAATCAACCTAAAAAAGTAATGATGGTAACTGAATGTTCTATGAGTGATAACATTCAAGTTGAAAATCCTAAAGTAGAATTCATTAGACCGTGCAATATGTGTCCTCATATGAAGAAAATCACTTTACCAAAAATTTTAGACTGCTTAGATAATGAAACTGGCGAAATTATTATGGATCAAGAAACAATTGATAAAGCTAGATTGTCAGTGGAAAAAATGGTTGCTATCGGTAGATAACACGTCGTGTCAAAAATTAAATTAAGCGATACTTTTATCAAGGACAGTGTAAAACTTGCTCTTGCAGAAGATTTGTATCCTCATGGAGACATAACTTCTAACCTATTAAAAAAAAACAAAATTATTGAAGCAAAAATAGTTTCAAATCAAAGAGCAGTTGTTGCAGGCTTGCTATTTGCCAAACATTCGTTTAAACAAGTTGACAAAAAAACAGAGTTTATATTAAAAAAAAGAGACGGGTCCAGAGTCAAAAAAAATTCTGTAATAGCAGTAATAAAAGGTAAGGCTAAATCTATAATGATTGCAGAAAGGGTTGCATTAAATTTTTTATCTCATATTTCTGGAATATCTACAAAAACAAATAAATTCGTAAAACTAGTGGGAAAAAAGTGCAAAATTTGCTGTACCAGGAAAACTTTACCAAATTATAGGGTTATACAAAAATATGCAGTTAAATTAGGAGGTGGAACAAATCATAGATTTAACTTAAGTGATGAATTTTTGATTAAAGATAATCATATAGCTAGTGATGGTATAAAAGAATTAGTTTTATTAGCTATAAAAAATAAAAGGGGAAAAAAAATTACAGTTGAAGTGGATAGTTTAAAACAATTAAAAAAAATTATTGGACTAAAATTCAATACTATTTTGTTTGATAATATGAGTATTAAAAATCTTAGATCAGGTGTAAAGCTTGTTAAAAAGTATTATGAGACAGAAGCTTCAGGAAATATTAATCTTAAGACAGTAAAATCCGTTGCTACAACTGGGGTAAATAGAATTTCAATTGGAAGCATTACTCATAGCGCCCCAGCTGTGGATTTCAAGCTGGAAATCTAGATTATGAAATTATTAATTTTTATTTCTCAAAAGCTCAGCCTGTGCTGCTGCTAATCTAGCTATAGGAACTCTATAAGGTGAACAGGAAACATAATTTAGACCAGCTTTTGAACAAAATTTAATACTCTTTGGATCACCACCATGTTCGCCACATATGCCTAATTTAATTTTTTTATTTTGTTTTTTTTCCCTTAGAAACAGCGATTTCAACTAAGTTTTTAACTCCATCATCAATGGATACAAATGGGTCAATAGCAAAAATCTTATTATCTATATAATCATTTAAAAATTTACCGCTATCGTCTCTACTTATTCCAAAAGTTGTTTGTGTTAAATCATTGGTACCGAAACTAAAAAATTCAGCATGTTTTGCAATATCATCAGCCATAATTGCTGCTCTTGGTAACTCAATCATTGTACCAACTAGAAATTCCATTTTTGTTTCATTTTCTTTTTGAACTTTTCTCGCAGTATTGATGACTAAATCTTTCATTATTTTAATCTCCGCTTCAGTTGAAACTAAAGGAATCATAATCTCAGGAAAGGCAAATTTATTTTTACTTTTTTTTAGCTCTGCAAGAGCCTCAAATATCGCTCTACATTGCATTTCATAGATTTCAGGAAATGAAATACCAAGTCTGCAACCTCTATGTCCTAACATTGGATTTTGTTCATGCAGTTCTTCTATCCTACTTTCAATATCTTTTTTGTCTGATCCTATAACATTAGCTACTTCAGAAATTTCTTTATCAGATTTAGGTAAAAATTCGTGTAATGGTGGATCTAATAATCTTACAGTAACTGGCAGTCCATGCATAATCTTAAATATCTCCTTAAAATCTTTTTTTTGATGTGGTAGAATCTTTTTTAAAGCATTAGATCTATCATCCAAAGTTTTTGATAAAATCATTTCTCGCACAGATAAAATTCTTTCCTCATCAAAAAACATATGTTCAGTCCTACAAAGTCCTATGCCCTCAGCACCAAAATCTCTGGCTGTTTTAGTATCTTGTGGAGTTTCAGAGTTAGTCCGCACTTTAAGTTTTCTAATTTTGTCTGCCCAGCTCATTAATTTTGAAAACTCTCCTGATATTTCAGGTTTTATAGTTGGCACTGTGCCTAATATTATTCTCCCTGTAGAACCGTCAATAGTAATTGTTTCACCTTCTTTGATCTCAGTTGAAGATGTTCTAAAAACTTTTTTATCATAATTAATTTCAATTTCACTAGAACCAGAAACACAAGGTCTCCCCATTCCTCTTGCTACAACTGCAGCATGACTAGTCATACCACCTCTTGAGGTTAAAATTCCCTTTGCAGCATGCATGCCTTGAATATCTTCTGGGGAAGTTTCAACTCTAACTAAAATCGTATCTTGCATCATATCATTTAATCTTTCAGCCTCTTCAGAGGTGAAAACTACTTTTCCACTTACTGCACCAGGAGACGCTGGAAGACCTTTTGCTATAACCTTGATTGAACTTTTCTCGTCTAAAGTGGGATGCAAAAGAGTATCTAAAGAGTTTGGATCAACTCTTAAAACAGCATCATTTTTAGTAATTAACTTTTCTTTAACCATATCAACAGCAATTCTTACTGCAGATTTTGATGTTCTTTTTCCAGACCGAGTTTGTAATATCCAAAGTTTGCCACTTTCAACAGTGAATTCTACGTCTTGCATATCTTTATAATGTTTCTCGAGTTTTTTTAAAATTTTGTATAATTCGTAATATACTTTTGGCATCGACTCTTCCATGGATGCATCATTTACTTTCGCCTCCTTTCTTGCCTTCTTTGTAATATACTGTGGAGTTCTGGTTCCAGCTACGACGTCTTCTCCCTGAGCATTAATTAAATATTCGCCATAAATATCATTTGATCCATCTGAAGGGTTTCTAGTGAAGACAACTCCTGTTGCACAATCATTGCCCATATTTCCAAAAACCATAGATTGAACATTAACAGCGGTTCCCCACTCAGAAGGAATTTGATTGAGCTTTCTATAAACTTTCGCTCTTTTGCTTTCCCAAGATAAAAAAACAGCACTTATTGCTCCTAATAATTGATGATAAACATCTTGTGGAAAATCTTTACTAGTCTTTTGTTTAACTACATTCTTAAAATCTTTTATCAACCCATCCCAGTCCTCTTCATCAAGTTCTGTATCCAGCAAAACACCCTTGGTTAGCTTGTAATTTTCTATTAATTCCTCAAAGTTATAACTTTCAATACCCATAACCACATTTCCATACATCTGAATGAATCTTCTATAACTATCTTTAGCAAATCTTCCGTTGGATGTTTTGTTAGCTAAAGCTACAACTGTTTTGTCATTTAGTCCTAAGTTCAGAATTGTATCCATCATGCCTGGCATTGAAACTCTTGCTCCAGATCGAACTGATAAAAGAAGAGGATTTTTTAAATCTCCAAATTTTTTTGATACGTCTTTTTCTATTATTTTAATTTCTTTTTTAATTTGGCTAATTAATTTAGAATTTAATTTTTTTTTATCCTTATAAAAAATTTCACAAACTTTTGTTGAGATAGTAAAACCAGAAGGTACTGGTAAACCTAGTCTTCCCATTTCAGATAAATTTGCCCCTTTTCCGCCTAAAAAATTTTTTGGATTTTTTATTTTTTTTGAATCTTTTGACTTAAAATTAAGAATTATTTTATTCATTATGAGCTTTTAAAAATTGAAAATTTATATAATTTTGAAATGTTTTACATAACATATTAATAAGTTCCAAACGGTTTTTTCTTAAAGTTTCATTGTCCTCATTAACTTTTACATTATCAAAAAATTCAAAAACTTCTTTTTTGGTTTCGGCTAAAATTGATAATGATTTTTCACAATTTTCATCGCTACTTATCGTTGAGTAATATTTTTTAATATCATTAATTTTTTTATACAAATTTTTTTCAAAATCACTTTTAAAAATGCCAGGATCAGTTGTATCATTTATTTCAATCTCGTTATTTTTCATCTCAAGATCTAAAATGTTTGATGCTCTTTTATAACTTGAATTGATGTCTTTACCAATTTGACTATTAATTACCTTATTAAGACATTTTGCTTTTTCAAAAGAGGAAAATAACTTATTTACTGAAAATGATGATAAAGTTGCTTCAATTATATCGTAACGTATTTCTTTCTCTTTTAGATAATATCTAAATCTATCTTTTAGAAAATCCTGTAATTCTTTTTGTAAATCTTTATTTTCTAGACTGTATCCTTGATCATCGTAAAGACGCGCGGAATAATTCAATAGATCGTTTATTTTCAAATTCTTTTTATTTTCTATAGTGGTTCTTATTATACCTAGAGCGATTCTCCTTAATGCTAATGGATCTTTTGAACTTGTGGGTTTCTCGTTAATACCAAAAAAACCAACTAAGGTATCAACCTTATCTGTAATTGATAAAGCGATACTGAATGGTTTTTTTGGAACAATCGAATTGAGTCCAATTGGTAAATATTGCTCGGAAATAGCAAATGAAATATCTTTATCAAATCCTTGATATTCAGAAAAATAGCCTCCCATAAGTCCTTGAAGTTCTGGAAATTCACCGACAAGATCAGAAGTAAGATCAGTCTTGCAAATTGATGATAACAATTCTATTTTCTCTTTACTAATCAACAATTCATCTGAAATCATTCCACCAATTTTTCTCATTCGTTGAACTTTGTCAAAATAAGACCCAAGGCCTTTGAAGAAATTCATTGATTTTAATTCTGACACTTTTTTTACTAAATTTTGATTTTTATCTTTGTTCCAAAAGAATTCTGCATCACTTAATCTTGCATCAACCACTCTTTCATTACCTATTTTAATTAGCCCTTTTTTGTCTTTTTTATTTGTTACAATTAAAAATTCATTTGTAATTTCATTTTTGTCGTTAAATGTTGGAAAATATTTCTGGTGAGCCTCCATTGTTAAGGTCAAAATCTCTTTAGGAACTGATAAGAAT
>CACJLN010000008.1 GCA_902594255.1 uncultured Pelagibacteraceae bacterium | reverse complement strand
TGGGGATTTTTATTTTTTTTGCAGCTTCGAATCCATTCTTGTAGTTATCACAAGCTCTAAAATCAACTCCCAGCGTATTCTTAATTGTTCTAGTTTTTGCCAACATAGAACCAGTGTTTATATGATAAAGACCTGGTACTGGGTGTCCTCCAAAATGACCAGCTGGTCCATGCGCCCAATCCATCATCAGTTCTACTGCTTTTGGGTCATCATTTTCCGCTAAAGATAATAGCTCAGGGTTCATTGGAATTGCACCTGCACCTCCCATAAGACTCAAAGTTTTTATTTTATTAGGATATCTTGCGGTGCATTCAACTGTAACTAAACACCCTTGCGAGTGACCAACTAATGATGCCTCTTTGTATCCTACAGCATCTATAACATCATTAATCCAATCCGCCATTGCCTCGATAGATTTTAAACTTTCCCCTCCAGATAAACCATGCCCAGGCATATCTAACGCCAAAACACTATAACCATGGAAAGCAAAATATCTTGTTTGCAATACCCAGGTCATATGAGTAAGTCCACTACCGTGAACAAATATTATTAAAGGTTTACTCTTGTCGAATGGTCTACCGCCAGTTGACGCATAGACTTCATGATTATTTACTTTAAATTTCATTGATTGGATACGAGCCTAGGTTTTCTAGCAGCTCTAAATCCATTCTCAAAATCATTCTTGATATCATCAATATCTTCAATCCCAACAGAAAGTCTAATCATGTCATGAGATAATCCTGCAAATTTCAATGTAGCCTCATCCATTTGAGAGTGAGTCGCTGAAGCGGGATGAATAACAAGCGTTCTTGTGTCACCAACATTTGCTAAATGAGAAGCTAATTTAACATTATTAATAAAAGCCTCACCAGCTTCTTTACCACCTTTAATACCAAAAGCTATCATTGAACCTTTGCCATTTGGTAATAATTTATTTGCTAGTTCATGATCAGGATGATCAGGGACACTCGGATGTGAAACCCAAGCAACACTTTCATGTCCTAGTAGATATTCAACCATTTTTTCAGCATTAGCACAATGTTTTTGCATCCTTACTGATAAAGTTTCAATACCCTGTAAAACATTCCAAGCATTTTGTGGACTTAAACAAGGTCCGAAATCTCTCATCCCTTCAGCTCTTGCTTTCATGGTAAATGCAGTTGGTCCAAATTCTTCAGCAAAAGATAAACCATGATAACCTTCGTAAGGTTGTGTCATTGTAGGAAACTTATCATTTTGCATCCAATCAAATTTTCCACCTTCAACAATTATTCCTGCCATTGAAGATCCATGACCAGCCATCCATTTGGTTAATGAGTGAACTACAATATCTGCACCGTGTTCAATTGGTCGACATAAGTAGGGTGTTTGGTATGTTGCATCAACCATTAAAGGTATACCTGCTTCATGAGCAATATTTGCTATTGCTGGCATATCCATCAATTCATTTCCAGGATTTCCAACGAGCTCCCCAAAAATACCTTTAGTATTTTTTTGTATTGCCTTTTTAAATCCTTCTGTGTCTCTTGGTTTTACAAAAGTCGTTTTTATTCCGAATTTTGGTAAGGTTAGTCTAAAAAGATTTACTGTACCTCCATATAATTGTGATGATACAACTAAATGATCTCCAGCCTCACACAATGTCATTACAGCTAGGAATATTGCACTCATCCCTGAGGAAGTAGCTAGAGCTGCTGTACCACCCTCAAGTGACGCAACTCTTTCCTCCAGAACTGCAACTGTTGGGTTCGATATTCGACTATATATGTGACCACCTCTTTCAAGATTAAATAGTGCGGCAGCGTGATCTACATCATCAAATAAATATGAAGTTGTTTGGTAAATTGGCACTTGTCTAGACCCAGCATTTTTGTGTGGTTGATATCCGGCGTGTAGACTTAATGTATCAAATTTGTACGTTTTAGCATCTGTGCTTTTATTTTTTTTATCTTTCATAAATAATCCTTATTTTTAAATGTTAATAGTTAAGTATCAACATTAATATAAATTGACAATATGACATTTATCAGTATTAATCGCGCCAATCATGACTAAATTTGTTAACAAAAATCAAATTAATAACAATTGGTATGAAATTGATGCTAAAAATGCTGTGATTGGCCGATTAGCAGCTATTATTACAAAAATTATAAGAGGAAAAAACAAAACTACATTTACACCGCATATGGATAGTGGTGATTTTGTAGTTGTGAAAAATATAGAGCATGCAAAATTTACTGGGAAAAAATTTCAAGATAAAAAATATTATCGACACACCGGATATCCTGGGGGAATTAAAGTAACTACACCTGAAAAACTTCATGAAAAAAAACCCGATGAAGCTCTGAAATTAGCTGTTAAAAGAATGCTTCCAAGAGGTGTATTAGGCAAAAAACAACTTTCAAAATTAAAAATTTATTCTGGAAA
Organism: uncultured Pelagibacteraceae bacterium; assembly: GCA_902594255.1. Classification (GTDB taxonomy): domain Bacteria; phylum Pseudomonadota; class Alphaproteobacteria; order Pelagibacterales; family Pelagibacteraceae; genus Pelagibacter. Next base: position 51,841 of record CACJLN010000008.1, on the reverse strand, counting down.
TGATCACCCTCATGCCGCACAAAATCCAAAAATTATAGAATTAGCAAAATTAAATAGTAAAAATTTGGTGCGAAACTAACATGGAAAATGCTCAGTTAAACAATAAAAAATCAAAACTAAAATTAGATTTTAAAGATAGTAAGTACGCCACGGGCAGACGAAAAACCTCTATTGCTAAGGTTTGGTTAAAAAAAGGCTCAGGTAAGATTTATGTTAATGGTAAACTTTTTAGCGATTATTTCGTAAGTGAAAATCACAAAATGCAAATAACAAGACCTTTTGATGTTATTAATCAACCAACTGCTTATGATGTAAAATGCAATGTAAGTGGAGGCGGTCACACAGGCCAAGCAGGTGCTATGGTTCATGGTATTTCCAAAGCCTTAGTTTTATTTGATGAAAACCTAAAAACCACCTTAAAAACTCAAAACCTTACTACCAGGGATCCAAGAGCAGTTGAAAGAAAAAAACCTGGTAGAAGAAAAGCAAGAAGAAGCTTTCAATTTTCTAAAAGATAATTTTTTTTTTTAATTTAAACTGTTAATATATTCAATGTCCAAGATAAATGTACTAATTGCTGGATCAACAGGTTATATAGGTGTTCAACTTATAAATTTATTAATTAAGCATAAAAAAATTAATATAAAATATTTATGCGGTAATAGTTCTGCGGGTAAAGATATTTCTTCTTATGAAAAATCATTAAGAAACAAAAAATTACCAAAAATTATTAAATTTAATGAGCATTTATTGAAAGATGTGGAAATTATATTTACAGCTCTTCCAAATGGTGAAGCACAATTAATTTCAAAAAAACTTTTAAAAAAAAATATCTTAATAGATTTAGCTGCCGATTTTAGACTTGATAAAGCATCCTCATATCTAAAATGGTATAAGAAAATACATAAAGCACCAAATTTAATTAAAAAATCAATCTATTCATTACCAGAATTAACAGGTGATAAGATAAAAAAATTTCAAATAATTGGATGTCCCGGATGTTATCCAACATCTATTTTATTACCAATTATTCCACTAATTAAAAAAAATTTAATCAAAAAAAATAGTATTATCATAGACTCAAAATCTGGTTATTCAGGAGCTGGAAGGAGTGTGCATAAAAAACATAAAAATAAAAATCTATACGAGTCAATAAGCGCTTATGGAATAGGATTTCATAGACATAATTCTGAAATTGAACAAATGATTAAAAATTATACAAAGAATAAATTTAAATTTACTTTTACACCTCATTTATCCCCAATGTTTAGAGGAATTCTAACAACAATTTATGTAGATTTAGCAAGAGGAAAAACGATTAATAACTTATTTAATGAACTAAAAAATTTTTACAAAAAAGAAAAATTTGTAAAAATTGCCAAATTGAATTCATTTGTAAGTACTAATGATGTAATCAATACAAATGATTGCAAAATATCTATTTGCAAATCAAAATATAAAGATAAAGCGATAATATTATCTTCTATTGATAATTTAATTAAAGGAGGGGCTGGACAAGCAATTCAGAATATGAATATTTTAAAAAACTTTGATATAAATGAGGGTTTGAGATGAATAAATATTTATTAATTTTTTTGTTTTTAACAAGCTGTTCTTCAAACATTGACACAACTCAAAAAAATTTTCAAAATTTAGATTTTTCAAACGATCTAACTTTCGAGGTATTTAAAGAAAAATTAGAGGAATATGCAAAAAGCCAACCTTATCCTAATATAGATAACTAGAATGAAAAAAAATATTAATATTGCTATAGTCGGTTTAGGTCAAATAGGAATATATCTTTATAACGAATTAAATCTTAAAAAAAATGAAATTGAAAAAAAAACAGGTAAAAAAATTAAGATTGTAGCTATTTCTGCAAAAAGTAGGAATAAAAAAAGACGTTTTTCTATTTCAAAAAAAATTTTTTACAAAAATCCATTAAAAATTTTTGAAAAAGAAAAAATAGATATTTTATTTGAATGTATAGGGTTTTCCGATGGGATATCTAAAAAATTAGTTGAAAAAGCATTAAATAGCAAAGTTCATGTAATTACTCCAAATAAAGCACTAATTTCAAAACATGGAGATAATCTTGCTATATTAGCAGAGAAAAATAATGTTAATTTGGAGTTTGAGGCTTCAGTTGCTGGCGGTATTCCTATCTTAAGAACTATTAAAGAGGGTTTAGCAACTAATAAAATTAATAAAGTTTATGGTATTTTAAATGGCACTACAAATTACATTTTATCTGAAATGGAAAGTTCAAATCAGACATTTGATAAAGTGTTACAGAAAGCACAAAAACTAGGTTTTGCAGAACCAGGTAACCCAAAACTTGATTTAAATGGGTTTGATGCATTTGCTAAAATAAGAATATTATCCGCACTTTCATTCAATGGAAAAATTTCTAAAAGCAAATGTATCATGGAAGGTATTGAGAATGTTAGACTAGAGGACATCAAAATTGCAAATCAATTAGGTTTAAGAATTAAGTTGCTTGGTATATCAGAAATAATTGAAGGAAAATTATTTGAGACAGTACACCCATGTCTTGTAAGCAAAAAAACTTATATTGGTAATGTAAATGGTGTAATGAATGCAGTAATTACAGAGGGTAAACCTGTAGGTCAAAGTGTTTTACAAGGGGAGGGTGCTGGACCCGGCCCAACATCATCCTCTTTATTATCAGATTTGATGTCAATTTTAAGAGGAAATATCAAATTTCCTTTCGGTATATCGTCTAAAAAAAGAAAAACTATCAAACCATTTGATATGGATAATTATACAAACTCTCTTTATCTTAGATTTGAAGTTAAGGATAAACAGGGTGTTTTATCAAATATTACAAACAGGCTTGCAAAATTTAAAATTTCAGTTGACCGAATAATTCAAACACCTGATAAAAAGAATAAAAAAGCTAGAATTATCATAATTACCCATAAAACTAAAGAAATAAATGCAAAAAAATGTCTTTCTATTTTTAAAAGTAATAAAAATATCTTGAAATTTCCTACACTAATTAGATTATATAATTAAGCTAATTAAGGTCTTAAATCTGATTTTTGACCTTTAATTGATTTTAACAAACCATCAAACCGTGCTTTGTACTTTGTTGACGATATTTCATTTTTGGTAATTGTATATAAGATTATTCTAAATAATATTCTTACTAACAAAGGTAGAAAGATTATTAATGATAAAAATTTTCCATATTTTTTTTTGTGAAAATAAAATTTTGACCAAATAAAATGCCATATAAGAATATTGGAATAACTTTCATTTTCTAAATCAACAGATCTACCCTTTGTTGTAACTTTTATGTCATTAATTTGATATGAAAAATAACCTTTTTTTTTTGCTCTATAACAATATTCGGTTTCTTCAAAATATAAAAAAAAATTTTCATCAAATTTTCCAATTTTAAAAAAAATATCTTTATCTACAAACATGCAAGATCCATGAATAGAGTCAATTTTACCAAATTCTAAGTTTTCATTTATTTGTTTGTGACTTTTTTGTTTCGTGTCTAAAAATCTTGGCCCTAAAGCAGCAAAATTATTTTTTTTTGTCTTAGCAAAATCAAGAAAAATTTTTAAATCCTCAAAATTAAATTCAATATCGGGACTTATTTGTAAAAAATATTTAGTTTTAATTTTTTTTACTGCATAATTTAATGCTGAACTGACACCGTTATTTTCTTTTAAGTATACTGATATATTCTTATATTTTTCTTCAATATCTTTTTTGAGTTCATAATCTTGTGAATTATCTATTATCATTATTTTCATGGTCGAAGGGATTTTCTTAAGAAAATCGTATATTATCCCTCTACTTTTATAAGTGATAATAACAATTGTTATTTCATTCATATTTTAATTTTATTTAAAGCATTATTTTTAAATAAATTTGCTTCTTGTATATATCTTCTTACCATTTGAGTTGTTTTATGGCCTGTCATTGCCATAATGCTTCGTTCATCTGCACCGATTTCAGCTGTTGATGTTGCAAATCCAGATCTTAAACTATGACCTGCGTATTTTGTTTTATCAAAACCGGCTAATAGTGCATATTTTTGAATTGTTAAAGCTACTGTTTTGTCGGATATATTGAATATTTTACCGTTGTTAATTTTGGAATGTGTTATCCATTCTTTTAAAGATATAACGGGACAATAGATTTTATTTTCGAAGTAGGGGATTGCCTTAATCATTCCTAGACCAGTTTGGTCTGTCTTTGACCTTCTTACCAAGATTTTTACTCCTTCATTCACGAAATCAATATCTTCATATTCAATCGATACTAATTCTGATCTTCTGAAGCCACCTGCAAATCCAATTAACAACAAAGCTCGATTTTGATATTTCTTATATTCATTTTTTTCTTTATCTATTAGATTAATAATTAATTTTAAATCATTGATTAATAATGGTTTTTTAGATATTTGTTTAACTCCCATCTTTCTTTTTATTCCCATTAAATTTTCAGCAATAATTGGATGTTTTGTATCAATATAATGCCCTTTTAATCTGTGAATTACTTTAATTGAGGCTAATCTTCTTTTTAAAGTGCTAAATTTACTAAATGCACTTAAGTGCGTAAGATATAATGCTATTATTTTTGAATCAGTTGGTAATGAATTAAAACCATTTTTTGTACAAAACTCTTTAAAATCTTTAAAATCTGCCTGATAAGCTCTCAATGTGTTGTGAGCTTTTGAATTCTTTAAATTTTTTAGAGTTTCTATCTCTAGGTTTTTTACATCTGTAATTAAATCATTCATATAATTTTCCGATAACCATTAATTATCGGAAATTATATATTAGGTGATTTTTAATGTCAATAGTTTAAATTAAAAAATTATGGGTTCGATTGATGGAGAAATTCCCGCAATTTGGTTTTTAATAAGCTCAATAGGTTTTATTTTTTTGAGTATTATTCAATATCGAAATACAGGTAAAAGCTTCAACACAATATTCTTATCTATTATGGCAATTATATTTTTAGCTAGTTACCTAATTTTACTTACCAAATAGAGAGTTATCACCGTAATTCACAGAAAAATATCAGAATTTAGAAAATCAACTATTTAGTGATACCCTATTTAACTCTACTTTGTTACATTATAAATGAATTAAGAGGCAACTCTTAACTGGCCAATTGGAGAAAAGCCGAGAGGTACAATTCCAGGGGGCAGAAAGCTTCACAAAGCATCGCTGAACATGTGAGGCGGTAGGCATGGCGGTAGCGCATCAACGACGTGCCAAAACAACTGTTCTTTGCACCTTTAAAAGTGCAAGGAAACAGGGGTTTTTTTTTTAAATGATACTCAAAGGTACCAAATTTCAAATAAAAGTCTGGAAATTTCTTAAAAACATACCAAAAGGTAAGGTTAAAACCTACAAACAGGTGGCTATTGGCATTAAAAACCCTAAATCAGCTCGGGCTGTAGCTAATGCATGTGCTAAAAACCCATATGCTCCAAAAATACCTTGTCATAGAGTGATTAGATCAGATGGTAGTCTTGGAGGCTACTCAGGCAGAGGTGGAATTAAACAAAAACTCAAATTACTTAAATCTGAAAAAGCTGCGATTTAACACTTTTTGAAACCTTTTTTATGTTAAAAAAGTTAATAAAATCAACGTTTTTTGATATTTTTACCTGATTTTTCCCTTAATAACGTAATTCACCCTTCAGTTGTACCATAAATGAGCCTATACTTAAATTAGACCCCTCTACAGTCGTTTAAATGGTATATTCAATTAGTGCATCGCTCTATTATTCAACTGTATTAATGGTTTTACACTATCCTATTTTTATGGAATTTTCATAACCACAATAGTAAAAAGCCACTATTTTTAAAGATTATTTGATGTTTTTATAATTTGTCAAAAATCGTATCACTTCCACAAGATATTAAGCGATTTGATATTAAATAATTCAAAAACCTTCTAATAATTGATTAAATTATGTAATATAAAATATTCAATAAATACAGTGTTTTAGTATAAATACTTAATGTAATACTTTATATATTAGTAAACAAATCATACCTATTATTTAATTTTTGTAATTAAATTCTCTCGTCTAGAAATGTAGATACCACTCAATATTATTATGAATAAACCAAGGAAAGTCCAGTTATCAGGAAAATCATTAAAGAAATAATAACCTATAATGATATTTGTAATGATCTCAAAGTAACTAAATGGAGCTAATTTAGAGGCATCAGCGTATTTAAGAGATAATATTAGAAATAGATGCCCTATACAGGCAAATATACCTATCGCAGCCATCATAGACCACTGATTTAGGCTAGGATTAACCCACACAAATGGCATTACAGTAGATATAATTATGGCCCCTACTACACCAGTTAACAATAAAGTTAATAAAGGATTGTCTGAAGTACTTAGTTTACGAGTGATAATTAAATAAAACCCATACATTACCCCTGTTCCAAGTGCAGCTATACTTGCTAAATTAATCTCAACAAAACCTGGTCTAATAACTACCAAAGAACCCATAAAACCTATAATTACTGCAGACCATCTTCTAAAACCAACCTTTTCTCCTAAAAAAATTGGAGAAAAACCTGTAACAATTAAAGGTGCAACAAAAGCTAAAGTTAATGCTTTTGCTAAAGAGATTACTGAAATTGCATAAAAAAAACAGATATTGGCTGTTAAAAGAATTAGACCTCTTAAAAATTGTAATTTTGGTTTATCTGACCAAACAAGATTTACTCTAAAAAAGAAAAAAATAATTGGCAAAGTAAATACTACTGTAAAAAAATACCTTGCCCATGTAATTTGTAAGACAGGAAGATCTGCGCTCAAATATTTTGCAAATCCATCCATAATTGGAAGCATTACCCATGCTAAAAGATTGAAAGTTATAGCCTTCATGAACTTAAAGGATATAGATTAATTAAAGTATTTTAAAGCAAAGAATACAACAATTGGAATTGTTACGAAGGACATTAAAGTTGATGTTACAATAGTACTGGCAATACTATCGACTACTTTTTTTGGCGAATACATGCTTCCAACTAAATAATTAAGTATAGCACTTGGCATAGCACTTTGTATCAGTAATACGCCAGCTGCTAGCCCAGATAAATTAAAATTATGTATAATAATATAAGCAATAATAGGTCCTAATAAAACTCGGCAAATGGACATTATTATCGAGTTTTTAAATGAAAATTTAAATCGTGTTAGTGCTATGCCTAATGACATTAAAACTAAAAAAATTGTAGCATAAGTTAATAAAAAAGTTGTATTTTCTAAAAATATTGGAGTCTCAATTTCAAAATATAAGAAAATAATAGATACAATTATCGCATAAACCGGTGGACTTTTTATCAATATATCCAAAGAAAATTTTTTTTTTGCTAAAAATACACCTAGAGTAAAATGGAATAAAATAATTACTGATGCCACTGCAGATGCAACACCTAGACCCTGAGTACCGTATGCAAAAAGACAAATAGGAACACCCATATTACCTGTATTGGGTAATATTAACGGAGGTAGTTCCATAGAAAGGTCTTTTCTAAGTAAGAAAAGTAATATTAAACCAATAACAGCAAAACCAGCTATCATAATAATTGCATAAATAAAATAACTTATAAAAATATCTAAAGTAATTCCTGTGGTAGTAACTGTATAAAAAATCATTGCAGGTGTACCTATGTTACCTGCAAAATTTGTAATGAAATTGGTATCAAATTTTGGGTTTTTTTTTCCTAAATAATAGCCAATACCAATTACAAAAAAAACAGGAAATATTACCTCAAATATTTTGATATAAATTTCCATATCACCAAACCTTTCTTCTTGATATTAACTTTTCATTTTCGTCCAGCTGATCATATTTTCTTGTGTGTTTATCAGAAATTATTGATTTTGATTTTTTAAGATAATTATATGTTTCACTAAATTTCCAATCCTTTTCTTCAAATTTATTACCATCAGAGTTTATTACATAAATATTATAATTTAATTTTTTGAAATGATTAGTTAAACTATTTTTTCCACTCTCAATTTTCCAAGCATCAATTTTTGATTTTATTGATTTGTTTTTCATAAATTCAAAATAATCGCTACCTTTTATTAAAAAACCAGTTGTTCTGATATGTGGATTAGGAAATGGATAAAATAAATTTTTATAATTATATAATTTTATAAAATAGCTTATAAATTTATAAAATTTTTTAATTTTAACAGAGCCTAATAAACTTTGATTGGAAGCACTTGTAGCTAATATTGATTTTTCTGTGTAATTCTTAATTAACATATTAAGCCAATTTTCACATGCAGGATATGAATAACTATTTAGAAAAAATATATGTCTAGACATATAATTTGAGGAAACTCTAGTATAGCTTCCTAAATCAAAATCGTTATTAATATGATTATCTACAAATTCGGTGTAATTTATGTTTAACAGCAGTTTTCTAAAAATATTTAATTTTTTCTCATTAAATAATTTAAAACATACAAGTAATTCATGTGGATAACCACTTTTGAAATTTTCATAATTTTTTAAAAATTCTGATAAAGTATTTTCGTCATCAAATTTTGTAATTAAGTAACAAACTAGAATTTTTTCCTTGATAAGGATACTCATTTAAAATACTTTTTTAATTTTTTTGATTTGTATCTATAAAAAAACTTAATGAAAAATCTTTCTATTTTTTGAACAATTTTATATTTATATAAAAATTTAAATCTATTTCTGAAATTCATAAATAGAACATCTATAGTTGCATCTATATTATTAGATTTATAACCTCTATTTTCTAATAATATATTTTCATAACATAAGTTTCTATCAATTTTAAAAGCTACTATGCTTTCAAAAAACTCAACAGAATAAATACTTTTATTTAATTTATAATTAAAATTTTTAATATTTGGAAAAGTTGAATTTATATCATCTATTGTTTTTTTAGAAAAATTTATAAAAGAGTATTTATAAGGATTACCATAATGTTTTTGATAACTTGAGTGAGCATCCTCGACAATATGTAATCCTCCATCATTTATATTTTCAACGCTCTGAATTAAGCTTATAATTTGTTGTTCATTGGTATGACCACCATCATCTAAAACTATATCTACCTTACCAACTTCATTGAAAAATTTTTCCCAAAAATTAACATCAGATTGAGATCCAATAAAGATTTCATAATTTTCATTCTGAAATTTTTTACATTTTGGATTGTTATCTATCCCAATTATTCTTGAGTCTTTACCAAAATATTTTTTCCAAATTTCAAGACTTCCACCGTCTAAAATTCCAATTTCAACAAATGTAATATTCTTATTTTTGTAACTTTTAAAAAGTTTTTCATATATTGGAAAATACTTCTTCCATTTGATTGACTTTTTAGAGGACGAATTAAAAAGTTCAAACAATTCTGAGGTATGTTTCATCATAATTTTTTTATAATTTCATTTAATTTATGTTTGTCCCTAAAATTATATATGTATTTAACATAAAAAAAATTTAATTTATCAATCAGCAGATTAGAATAATAGTTCAAATTTTTAACAGGATTATCTAATTCTCCGTTATATTTATTGTCCGATTTCATAATGAATTTTTTGAAAAATTTAATTGTCATGCCCCATTTTAATAAAAAAATTTTTCCACCCTTGCTTCCTGACTCTGTAATAATTAGGGGATCACCTTTAAATTTACGAGTAACTATTGATCCAAAATGATATACCTTAAAATCATTAATACCCTTAAAAATACGAACGCCTAATCTCCATAATTTCATATTTAAATCTGGGTCAGATCCAGTACCTGGGTAGAATTCTTCACTAAAACCGTTTACTTTATTCCAAATATCTTTGTGGATTAAATGTGGAGCCCATGTTGATCCTTGAAAATCGTAATAATTGTAATCTTTATAATTTGATAAAAATTTTTTTTCATCAAAATCTTCAAAAGTACTCCCACAATCAAAATCAATCTGACCTTTGTGCATCATTGTTCCAGATAAATAGAATAGGTTATGACCTATATTATCAATTTCGTTCTTTAAAATTAAATCCCAATTAGGACAAAAATAAAAGTCATCATGAGCATACAAGATATATTTATTTTTGGACATTTTCGCTGCAAGATTCATACCTTTACAAATACCTGAATTATCTTTTGTGTAAGTAAATTTTATATTATTTTTTTTTAGATATTCTAATGTTCCATCTGTCCCAACATTAACATGAGGTATTATTTCGTGATTATATTTTGAATTTTTTTGAATACTTTCAATACACAATTTAAGATAAGATAGATTGTTTAAAGTAGGAATGATTATTGAAAACATTATTATTTATTCAATATTCTCATTTATCTTTTTAATAAGATTTCCTTTAACAATCTTGTTACATACATCAATTGAATTTGAAAAACCAAAGTAATCAGTTCCTCCGTGGCTTTTAACAACTGGGGCGTCAAGACCAATGAATATTGCACCATTATATAACCTTGGATCTAATCTTTTCTTAAATTTTCTTAAATTTGATATATTCAAAAGTGAGGAAAATTTCCCTATAATAGATCCTGAAAGAGCATGTTTGAGCTCACTGGTTATGAAATTTGCTGTACCTTCAGCAGTTTTCAAAGCTACGTTTCCAGTAAATCCATCAGATACTATCACATTAACATCTCCGTTCATAATTTCATTACCTTCGATATAGCCAGCAAAATTATAACTATCTGATTTTTTGTTATTCATAATTTGAAAGGTTTCTTTTATTGTCTCATTCCCCTTTAATTCTTCAGATCCAATATTTAAAAGAGCTACATTTGGATTTTCTTTAGGATACAAAGATTTATAAAGCGAAGCTCCCATGATTGAAAAATCAACTAAGTTTTTTGCACTGCATTCTATGTTTGCCCCAAGATCAAGCACAACACTCATGCCTTTTTTGTTTGGCCATAATGCAGATAAAGCTGGTTTATCGATATTTTCAATCATCTTTAGATTTAATTTTGAGATAACTAAAAGCGCCCCAGTATTTCCAGCAGATATGACTATATCCGACTCTTTTTTTTTTACACTTTCTATAGCTAACCACATACTTGTATCTTTACCTCTTTTAGCTGCTTCAAGAGGACTATCTGTACTTTTAACCACGTTTTCTGTATCAATAACCTCATAAAACTTCTTATCAATTTTTGAATTAAGGTCATTTTCAATTATAGTTTTTTTACCAAAAATTCTAAAAAAATTTTCTTTATTATGTTTATGGTTATGAATTATACCATCTATAATTTTTTTAGGTGATCTATCTCCACCCATTGCATCAACTGCAATTTTAATCAAGTCATGCATTTTAATAAATATTTGTTATTATTCTTTTGGATCTAAGACTTGTCGGCCTTTGTACATACCTGTTTTCAAATCAAGATGATGAGAAAGTCTGTATTCACCTGATTTTTTGTCTTCAATAACATTTTTAGATAAGAATTTCATATTTTGAGCTCTTCTCATCCCTGTTCTTGATGGTGTTTGTTTTCGCTTTGGAACTGCCATAATTAGTTTTTAATTACACTTTTTATATAAGAATTTAAAGTGTTTTTTTTGAGAGAATTTAAAAAATTTTCAAAATAATCCAACAAGAATGAGCTATTTTTAGAATTTAAAGTATAATTAGCTATTATTTCTTTTTTTTGCCCCTCATTTAGATCATCCCAGAAATGAAATTTATCAATCATATCATGAAATAGATTTATATAATCTTTCATTTTTTTGTTAATAGACTGATCACCATATCCTATTTCTCTAATGCTCAACTCAAGTTGTCGAAAAGTAAAATCATAGATTTCTTGAAGTCTTTTTTTGTTATCTTTTTTTTTAAAAACTTTAAAAAATATTGCAAAATGTAATAAAAAGAAAGTTAATCGATCTGAAAAGATGTCTTGTTTTTCAAAATCTTTATATAAATCTTTATTTCTGGCTAATTCAATTAATTTATTATAAATATGTATGTAAGATTTCTCCATGAAAAATTTATTTTTGATATTTATTATTTTTGTACTCACAACCAATTGTGGATTTAAAAAACGTGTAGATCATCATGGCGTACATCTGTTAAAGAAAAAAAGTGATATGATTATTGTATCAGAAACAAATAAAAATGACATTATTAAATTACTTGGTCCTCCTTCTGTAACAAGTGCATTCAATAACGACTTATACTTTTATATTGAAAGAAAAACAACTACCGGAAAACTTACAAAATTAGGTAAAAAAAAATATTTAGAAAATAACGTTTTAGTTTTAGAAATTGATAATAGGGGGATCTTATTAAAAAAAGATTTTTATGATTTAAATAAAATGAAAAAGATGAAGATTGTATCAAATGAAACTAACGTTGATTACAAAAAACAAAGTTTTATATACGAATTTTTATCAAGTATGAGACAAAAAATAAATGACCCGCTAGGTAAAAGAAAAAGAGACTAGCCCGCTATAACTGCTAACAACATTAGTGCAACAATATTTGTAATCTTAATCATCGGATTTACAGCTGGACCAGCGGTATCTTTATATGGATCACCTACTGTGTCACCAGTCACTGCTGCTTTGTGAGCCTCAGAACCTTTTCCACCATGATTTCCATCTTCAATATACTTTTTAGCATTATCCCATGCACCACCTCCAGCTGTCATTGAGACAGCAACAAATAAACCTGTTATAATTACTCCTAGCAACATTGCGCCCACTGAAGCTAAAGCAGCTACTTGGCCACCAATTGCATAAATTATAAAATATAAAACTATTGGAGACAAAACAGGCAATAAAGATGGAATGATCATTTCTTTGATTGCTGCTACAGTTAATAAATCAACCAACTTAGCATAATCAGGTTTTTGTTTCTTTTTCATTATTCCTGGATATTTTTTGAATTGCCGTCTAACCTCGATAACAACTGCGCCCCCTGCTCTACCTACAGCCTGCATTCCCATAGAACCAAATAAATATGGTAACATACCACCAATTAATAGACCAACTACTACATACGGATTAGATAAATCAAAAGTAACTACTATACCTTCAAGCTTAGAGCCAGCTACTTTTGAAAAATGCTTAATATCCTCTGTATAAGCAGCAAAAAGGACAAGAGCACCTAATCCTGCTGAGCCAATAGCATATCCTTTGGTCACTGCTTTAGTTGTATTACCCACTGCATCCAATGCATCAGTCGTTTTTCTAACATTATTTGGTAATTTTGACATTTCTGCTATACCACCAGCATTATCAGTAACAGGACCATAGGCATCTAACGCAACTACCATGCCAGCTAAAGCAAGCATAGTTGTTACTGCAATAGCTATACCGAACAACCCTGCAATATAATTGGTAAGTAGGATCCCAGCTACAATTATAAGGGCTGGAATTGCAGTTGCTTCTAATGAGATTGCTAATCCTTGTATTACATTCGTTCCATGTCCAGTTGTTGATGAGCTTGCAACGCTTCTAACAGGTCTATAACCAGTCCCTGTATAGTATTCTGTCACCCAAATTAATAATCCTGTAATGATTAAACCTATTACCCCACAATAATATAAACTCATACCTGAAAATGATTTATTGTTTAAATTGTAAGAATTTTCTAAACCAAGAACATAATCTGTAACTGGATAAAGAATTATAAGAGAAGTAATAGCAGAAACAACAAAACCTTTATATAGAGCATTCATAACATTTTTGCTTTTCCCTAATTTGACAAAAAAAGTTCCTATTATTGATGTTAGTATACAAGCACCACCAATAGTTAAGGGATAAATCATCATACTCATATCGTTAGGAAAAAATATAGAGGATAAAACCATGGTTGCGACTATTGTTACAGCATAAGTCTCAAATAAATCTGCAGCCATACCTGCACAATCACCTACATTATCCCCAACATTATCAGCAATTACCGCTGGATTTCTTGGATCGTCTTCTGGAATTCCTGCCTCGACTTTACCTACTAAATCTGCACCTACATCTGCTCCCTTTGTAAATATACCACCGCCAAGTCTAGCAAAAATCGAGATTAAAGAAGCACCGAAACCTAAAGCGACTAATGCGTTTACAATTTCTCTTTCATCAACATTAAATTTCAACAATAAATAATAATAAACTGCAATAGCTAACAATGCTAATCCAGCTACCAACATGCCAGTTACAGCACCTGATTTAAAAGCTACTGAAAGACCATCTGCCAAACCTTTTCTTGAAGCTTCAGCAGTTCTTACATTTGCTTCAACTGAGACAAGCATTCCAACATAACCAGCTATTCCAGACAAAGCAGCCCCTAATAAATATCCTAAACCAACTAATGGACTAAAAGCGATACTAACAATAACTAAAACTACAACACCAACTATGGCAATTGTCTTGTATTGTCTGGCTAAATAAGCTTTTGCACCAACTTGAATTGCAGATGCAATTTCTTGCATTTTAGAATTACCTGCGTTTGAATTTAAAATATTCTTTCCAGTAAAAAATCCGTAAACGATTGATAAAAAACCGGCTGCAATTGTATATAATAGTATTGTCTCAACAGAAGAATTCATAAAAGCCTTAATTAAGTTGTTAGTTGTTAGTTATTAAAATCCGCACAATACAAAAAAGAAGATAAAAGGCAATGATTTCTTTTAAAATTTATGAATATAACCTTTAGTTTTTAGCTTAATTTTCACCCCTTTTTGATCTAAAATTTCAGATTTAGTTAATGGAGAACAAATTTTTCCAATTTTTGAAATTTTAACACCCAATGATTTAGCGATATTTATTATGATTCTTTCTTTAGAGGGCTTTGCTGTAAATAAAATTTGATAATCATCTCCATTTGATAAACAAAACTTCTTTTTAGTCTTTTTTAAGGAAATCAATTTTTTAAGTTGACTTGAAATCGGAATTTTATCAACAAATAATTTGTATGATAAATTCTGTTTATTAATTAGTTTTTCTAAATCAGTAATTAGTCCATCAGATATATCAATAGAAGTATTAGCAAATGTATTTAATTTTTTTGAAAATTTTAAATGTAAAGACGGATGATAATACTTATTCTCAAAATATTTTTTTATTTCATTTTTGACTTTAATTTTTTTTTTTAAAATATGCAGACCAATAAAACTATCACCTAGATTACCAGTCACGTAGATATCATCATATAATTTTGCATTATTTCTTGAAATTATTTTATTTGAATAACCAAGTGTAGTTATAGTAAAACTAAGTTTTTTCGAATAGACTGTATCACCCCCACCTAAAAAAATCTTATATTTTTTTTGTTCTTGACTAAGTGACTTTAAAATTTTTTTTAAATTAGATTGAGTGAAAGAATATCTGTTACCAGCACCAGCAATAAAGTAGTATTTAGGCGTTACTCCTTTACAAATTAGATCTGATATAGAAGATCTAATAATTTTTTTCATAACTAATTCCGGTTTTTTAAAATCAACAAAGTGTGAACCTTCGATATATGTATCAACTGAAACCACTATTTTTTTTGACCTATCGAAAAAAACATCATCATTTAGATTGAGTGAACTATTATTGTGAATTGCAAGTTTTTTTAGGTAATTATTAATAATTTTAAATTCATTCATCTTAGGATCTCAAATTCTTCCCTAATTTATCTATTAATGCATTTAAATATTTGGTTTGAGATAATTCTAAAAAAAAATTTGACGCATCAAGATATTCTTTTATGATTATATTTATAGAAACGTTTGGCTTATATAGAATTTCATAAGTAAATGATTTTAAGATTACTTGAAATACTTTATCCATTTTTTCAAAATTTAATTCATTCCCAAAAGTTTTTTTAATTTCTTCAATTAAAACCTCTTCTCTTTCTATTGTTCCTAGAACTATATCTTTAATAAACTTTTTAAATCTATGTTTAGGAAATAATAATTCAGCATCATAATTAAAAAAATTTCCATATAATTTTTGAATGATAATAACTCTAGGATTATTTTTTGGGCTAAATGCAGTTCTCATTTTTGCGTTAGAACCGATAAAATAGCTTTCGTTGCTTCAGCACCTTTTTTTTTTCTCACTTTAGCTTGTTTTAAATTTAAACAGGTAATTATACCATTTCCAATCGGTTTATTATTATCTATAGATAAATTCATGATTGCGTTAATTGAGGACTGACTAATAAAATCAAAATGAGGAGTTTGTCCTTTTATTACACATCCTAAAGCGATGAACGCATCGTACTTTTTAATATTCTTTTTAATTGTAATAGGAATTTCAAAAACACCCGGAACTTCTATTACCTTCAAATTTGAACTTTTTGGTATATATCTTTTCGAACTTGATAATAATCCATTAGATATATCTTTGTAATAATTAGCTACTACAATTAGAATTTTTTTTTTCATTAAATTTTTGAATAGTCTTTAACTTCTTTTTTCTTACCAGGATGAGTTGGGGCACCTAAAAATGCAGGACCAACTGTCTGTGCATATTTCCAAAGTGTACCTGATCCAAAATCAGATTTTCTAGCCTTCCATCTTCTTCTTCTTGAAGCTAATTGTGCTTTAGTCAATCTAACATTAATTGTTCCTCTCTTGGCATCAATATCGATTACATCACCATTACGTAAAAGAGCAATCGGTCCTCCTAAGGCAGCTTCAGGTCCTACATGACCAACACAAAAACCTCTAGTTGCACCTGAAAATCTTCCATCAGTTATTAAAGCAACTTTTTCTCCTTTGCCTTGACCATAAATTGCGCCCGTTGTTGAAAGCATCTCTCTCATACCCGGACCACCTACTGGCCCCTCGTATCTTATTATGATTACATCACCATCTTTATATCTTCTGCTCTGAACTGCTCTCATTGCACTCTCTTCATTATCAAAACATCTTGCCTTTCCTGTAAATTGTAATTTTTTTAATCCTGCAATTTTAACTATTCCACCTTCAGGGGCTAAATTCCCTTTTAGTCCCACAACACCACCATCTGGTGATAGGGGTTTATTATAAGCTCTTAAAACTTTTTGTTTTGGATTAAATTTAATTCCTTTAAGATTTTCTCTCATTGTCTTACCTGTGACTGTCATGCAGTCTCCATGAATATAACCACCATCATAAAGAGTTTTCAGTAGCATTGGTACACCACCTGCTAACCACATATCTTTAGCAACATATTTTCCACCTGGTTTTAAATCTGCAAGATAAGGAGTTTTTTTAAAAATTTTTGCAACATCCATTAAATCAAATTTAATTCCTGCTTCATTAGCAATTGCTGGTAAGTGCAAAGCTGCATTAGTTGAACCGCCTGTAGCAGCAACTATAGTTGCAGCATTTTCTAATGCTTTTTTCGTGACGATATCTCTTGGTTTAATTCTTTTAGCTAATAATTCCATTACCATTCTACCACTAGCTTTTGCATATTTATCTCTTTCTTCATATGGAGCAGGTGTTCCAGCTGAATAAGGTAAAGCTAAACCAATAGCCTCTGATACACAGGCCATTGTATTTGCAGTAAATTGGCCACCACAAGCTCCAGCTGTAGGACATGCGACTAACTCCAATTTTCTTAATTCTTTTGCAGACATTTGACCTGATGAATGTTTTCCAACAGCCTCAAAAACATCAACAACTGTCACATCTTTACCTTTATATTTACCCGGAAGTATTGATCCTCCATAAATGAAAACACTTGGTACGTTTAATCTAACCATAGACATCATTAAACCTGGTAAAGATTTATCACAACCTGCAATACCTACTAATGCATCATAACAATGACCTCTTACAGTTAACTCCGCACTATCTGCAATAACTTCCCTTGAAATGAGAGAAGATTTCATTCCTTCATGGCCCATTGCAATACCATCAGTAACAGTGATGGTACAAAATTCTCTTGGAGTTCCTCCTGAAGCTCTTACACCTTTTTTAACTGATTGAGCTTGTCTCATTAAAGCAATATTGCAAGGTGCAGCCTCGTTCCATGTAGAAACAACCCCTATGAAAGGTTTTGATACATCTTTCTCAGTTTCACCCATTGCATAATAAAAAGATCTATGAGGAGCTCTATCTGGTCCTAAAGATGTGTGTCTACTTGGTAATTTTCTCTTATTAAATTTCCGCATTATAAACTTTCAATTGTTAAAGATATTTTTTTGATATCATTTCTTAGGTTACTATAGTTAGTTTTTTCTTGTTCAACAATATTTTTTGGTGCCCTATCGACAAATCCTTTATTGGATAATCGTTGTGAAATCTTATCTAATTCATCTTGATATTTAATTTGTCTTTTTTGTAAATTTTCTTTTATTAAACTTAAGTCAACATTTTCGTCAAAGTAAATCTTAAATATATCACCTGAAATTACAAGAGTTGCAGAGGGACGATCTTGGTCTTTTTCAAAAAAATTATTGATACGACCAAGTTTTTTCAAGATTATTTCATTATTATCCATCAAAGATCGATTTTTTTTAGCTATCTTATTCATAGAGAGATCTATAAACGAACCTGGGCTGACATTTAACTCATTTTTAAACGATCTTAGTTCTGAGATAATATTGATGATTTTCTCTACATCTTTTTGAGATTTGTCTTTTTTAATTTTACCTGAAGGCCAGTTTTTATACATGAGGAAATTCTTATTCGATTTATCAAACTTGTTTTTTAACCATATTTCCTCTGTAACAAATGGGATAAATGGATGAAGCATGATAAGTATTTGTTTAAAAACATAAGCTGATACTTCTTTTACCTCCTTTTTTGACTTTTCATCATCTGAATAAAGGATTGTTTTTGATAACTCGATATACCAATCACAATATGAATGCCAAGCAAATTGATACGCATTTTTTGCTGCCTCATCAAATCGGTAGTCTTTAATATTTTTTTGAATTTTATCTTTAATTTCTATTAATTCAGAATAAATCCATTTATTGATATTTAAAGTTATTTTTGGTGTTTTGTCAGTCTTTTTAAAATCGCACTTATTTGTGATTAAAAAATTATTAGCATTCCACAATTTATTTAAAAAATTTCTATACCCTTTAACTCTATCTTCAGAGAGTTTAACATCAGTTCCAGGAGAGGCCATTGAAAGTAATGTAAATCGTAAAGCATCTGCGCTATATTTTTGAATTAAATCTAAAGGATCAATAACATTACCTTTTGATTTAGACATTTTTTGTCCTTTTTCATCTCTTACTAAAGCGTGAACATAGATGTCTTTAAAAGGTTCTTTATTAAGAAATTCCATTCCAAACATAATCATTCTAGCAACCCAGAAAAAAATTATGTCAAAACCAGTAACTAAAACTGTTGTTGGGTAAAACTTTTTTACAAAATCTTTTTTATCTGGCCATCCTAAAGTTGCAAATGGCCATAAACCAGAAGAAAACCAAGTATCTAATACGTCAGGATCTCTAACTAATTTTACTTCTTTTTTATAATATTTCTTAGCTTGTTTACTTGCATCTTTCTCATTTAATGCAACGAATATTCTATCATCAGGTCCATACCACGCTGGGATTTGATGACCCCACCACAGCTGCCTCGATACACACCAAGGCTCAATATTATTCATCCATTGAAAATAAGTTTTAGACCAATTATTTGGAAAAAAATTTGTTTTTTTAGATTTAACAATTTTTTTTGCTTTAACTGCTAATTTTTTTGCATCAACAAACCATTGCTCAGTTAAAAAAGGCTCAATAACAGAATTAGATCTGTCTCCATAAGGAACCTTATTTTTTATATTTTCCTCTTTAACAAAATAATCTTTTTCTTTAAGTTCATTTAGTATTTTTTTACGTGCATCAAATCTATCTAATCCTACATAATCTTTTGGTGCATTATCGTTTATTTTCCCTTCTTCTGTAAAAATATTTATAATCGCGAGTTTGTTTCTCTGTCCTACATCATAATCATTAAAATCATGTGCAGGAGTAATTTTTAATGCTCCAGTTCCTTGTTCTGGATCTGCGTAATTGTCTTTTATTATTTTAATTTTTCTACCCACAATAGGTATGGTTACTGTTTTACCAACAAAATTTTTATATCTTTTATCTTTTGGATTAACTGCAATAGCAGTGTCTCCAAGCATAGTTTCAGGCCTTGTTGTGGCTATAGTGATAAATTCAGATGATTTATCTATTGGATACTTAATGTAGTATATCTTAGAGTTCATTTCTCTTTGATCTACCTCTAAGTCTGAAATTGCAGTTTTTAATACTGTATCCCAATTTACTAACTTTTCTGCTTTATAAATTAATTTCTTTTTGTGTAATTCAACAAATACTTTTATTACAGATTTAGATAAATTTTCATCCATGGTGAATGCATTTCTAGACCAATCACATGAACATCCTAGTTTTTTTAATTGATTGATAATTATATCGCCATACTGATTTTTCCAATCCCAAACTTTTTCAATAAATTTTTCTCTTCCAAGAGTATTTTTATTTAGATTTTCATTTTCAAGTTTCCTTTCTACAAGAGCCTGAGTAGCAATACCAGCATGATCCGTACCTGGTTGCCATAAAGTTTCATAATTGTTCATTCGATAATATCGAACTAGCATGTCTTGAATAGAATTATTTAGAGCATGTCCCATGTGTAAACTACCTGTCACATTTGGTGGAGGGATTACAACTGAAAATTTTTTAGAATTTTTTTGTGGTCTAAATAGTTTATTTTTTTCCCAATATGAATAAATCTTATCTTCTACATTGGAATGTATATATTTATCACTCATCTTGGATACAATTAGTTTATAATTTATTAATCTAAATTAACAATAATCAAATTAAAACGTTATTTGATAGACTAATCTTAAAAATTTTATATAAAACTGAGTAGCTATTACCTAAAACATAAGGCAACGTGGCGGAATGGTTACGCAGAGGATTGCAAATCCTTGTATCCCGGTTCGATTCCGGGCGTTGCCTCCAAAAAAAATCTTGTTTTAGTCTAAAAAGAAAGTAAATTTGCTTTTTATATTCCTCGGTAGCTCAGTTGGTAGAGCAGTTGACTGTTAATCAATTGGTCGCAGGTTCGAGTCCTGCCCGAGGAGCCACTTAACCAACCTTAGTCGCTGTTTGATTATTCGCTTGAAGAGATTTATTAAACTTAATTTTTTGATCTACTGTTAATTCTGAATAAACTTTAGTCAAAAAATTATAATTTACATTAAGATGCCCTTCTTGAGACTTTTCTAAATTAAGTAAATATTCTGAAAAATCCTCAAAGAAATAATTGATCGGTACTTTTAAATAGTTTGAAAGCTGTAATAATCTTATTGAACTTACTCCGTTGGTGCCCTTCTCATATTTTTGAATCTGTTGGAAGGTCACGTTTATGGCCTTCGCAACTTTTGTTTGTGTTAAACCTAATGCTAGTCTTCTAAGCTTTAGTTTGTTTCCTAAATGCTTATTAAAATTATCTTCCATTAAGACCCCTCTTAATTTTATTAAAATAAGATTGAACAAGTTTTTAAACTTACCTGCAACTAAATTTTTTTTTAATTTTTTAAGAAAAACCTACTATCTAGAATTTATGTCAAGCAATACTTAGGATATTATTTGACAAAAATAGCTTGAATTTACTTATATCTATAGTATCTGGCTTAAAAAAAGTTTTGTCCTATCGCTCTTTGGATTAGCGAAAAACTCTTTGGTATCAGCCTTTTCTACTATCATTCCTTCATCCATAAATATCATTTGATCTGCAACCTCTTTTGCAAAACCCATTTCATGGGTAACAACTATCATAGTCATTCCTTGTTTTGCTAAATTAACCATAACATCAAGAACTTCCTTAATCATTTCTGGATCTAATGCTGAAGTTGGTTCATCAAAAAGCATAATTTTTGGCTCCATACATAAAGCACGAGCAATTGCACATCTTTGTTGTTGTCCACCAGATAATTGACCTGGATATTTTTGCGCTTGATCAAGTATTTGAACTCTTTCTAAATGTTTTAGAGCTAATTCTTCAGCTTCTTTCTTTGGCATTTTTTTAACCCATATGGGAGCTAGTGTACAATTATCTAAAATAGATAAATGTGGAAATAAATTAAATTGTTGAAAAACCATCCCCACTTCTGCTCTAATTTGCTCTATGTTTTTTGTATCTTCAGTTAATTCTGTGCCATCGACTATTATATTACCCTCTTGATGCTCCTCTAATCTATTAATGCATCTGATTAATGTTGACTTACCTGATCCAGATGGACCACAAACAACAATTTTTTCTTTTGGTTTAACTTCTAAATTAATACCTTTTAAAACTTGAAAATCACCAAACCATTTATTCATGTTGCTAATTTGAATTATACTTTCAGACATATTTTATCTATCAGTTTTATATTTTTGTTCTAAATTATAACTATATTTACTCATTGCATAACAAATAATCCAGAAAATTATTGCTGCGAAAACATAACCTTCCATTGCAAATCCTAACCATTTTGGATTAGTCTTTGCTAAATTAAGCATTCCTACAATTTCCAAAAGACCCACTACAAAAATTAATGGAGTATCCTTTACTAATGCAAGAAAAGTATTTGCAATCCCAGGAATAACTAATTTTAATGCTTGTGGTAAAATTACAAATATATGCATTCTCCAATAACCCATTCCTAATGATTTTGCAGCCTCATATTGACCTCTAGGAAGAGCTTGAAGCCCTCCTCTAATAACCTCAGCAACATATGCTGCTTCAAACAATGAAATCGCTATAATGCATCTTACTAATTTATCTATAAAAAAATCTGCTGGTAAAAACATTGGAAACATTACTGCCGACATAAATAATACCGTAATTAAAGGTACTCCTCTCCAAAATTCAATGAAACCAATTGATATATATCTTATTAATGGAAAGCCGGATCTTCTTCCAAGAGCAAATGCCATTCCAATAGGAAAGCAGAAAATTAGACAGAAAAATGAAATTATGAATGTTAATGATAAGCCTCCCCAAGCACCTGTTTCAACCCAATTTAAACCATCTAACTTACCTAATTCTATATATTCATCAAAAAAAAGAAAATATTTTAAGATTATATAGAGTGCTAAAGGAACGATTAAAAAATAATAAAATTTTAATTTACTTGGAACAAAAAAACCAATTATGATTGATAATATTGCCGCTATTATTCCATAAGAAAAATCAAAAAAAACAGGACCACCTGAAATAAAGAAAAAGATAAATAAAAAGGCAATTAATGGATAAATTACAACATAATAGAGAGTTAAATATTTTTTAAATCTATCTGTAGCGAAATAACCAACAGATCCAAGTAACATTAAAGCTACAAATGATAAATTTATTCTCCATTGTTCTGCATTTGGGTACATTCCATACATAAACCTTCTGATCCAAACTTTTATATAAGTCCAACAAGCGCCTGAGCCGGAGCAAACATCTTTTGAGTCACCTGCAAAGCTCGCATCTATTACAAACCAACTAAGCAAAGGAGGTAAAGATTTAATTATTACAAATATTATTAGTAAAGAAAGAATAGCATTAAAGTTATTAGTATTTATGTGTTTATTTAATAAATCTAACTTGTTAATACCGCTGTATTCTATTCTTATAAAATGCAAACCTATAAAACCTAAAATTAATGGTAACAAAAAACTTAAGAAATTTGGTAAAAATCCAGTTAAATTAAGCTTAAAAAAAGAATTAAGGAATACATCTAGAATACTTATAAAAAATAAAAATGAACCTAAATACAGATAAGTATATAAATTTGATTTATCTGGTTTTAAAAAATTTTTTTTAGACATTATTTTTCCTGGATTGCTATTCTTTTATTGTACCAATTCATTAGTATTGAAATTGATATACTTAAAGTGAGATACGTGAACATAGTGATTGATACTATTTCAATCGCTTTACCAGTTTGCATTAATGCTGTACCTGCAAATACTAAAACTAAATCTGGATAAGCTATAGCCGCCGCCAATGAAGAATTTTTTGTTAAATTTAGGTACTGATTAGTTGTTGGTGGAATTATTATTCTTAAGGCTTGAGGCATAATCACTAATTTTAGCACCTGATTAGGTGTTAATCCGATTGATGCTGCAGCTTCTTTTTGACCTTTACCAACTCCTTGTATTCCAGCTCTAACACATTCAGCTATAAAAGTTGCAGTGTAAAGAGATAAAGATAATGTCAATGCAATTAACTCAGGTGGTAAACTCACTCCACCCTCATATATAAAAGATGTAGTTGCTAATTGTTTAAGCACAGGAACTTCAAATGAAAGACTAACTCCACCTATAAAAAAACTTAGAAGTGGAATAATGAATAGCAATCCCAACGAAATATAAAAAACTGGAATTTGTTTTCCCTGATTTTCTTGAACTTTCTTAGCATGAATTCTTATAATAATAATTGCTAATGCTGCGGCAACAATAGAGTATAAAAAGATGCTTAAATTTTGCCAGATAAAAGCTGGGACATATAATCCTTTAATTGTAAGAAAAAAAACACCAAAAATTGCTTCAGCGTCTTGTGGCAAAGGTAACGCTCTAAGAGCAGCAAAATACCAAAAAAATATTTGTAGCAATAAGGGAATGTTTCTAAAAAATTCCACATAGAATGCAGCAAATTTATTTATTAAGTAATTTGGTGATAATCGTGCAACACCAACTATTACTCCAAGAATAGTTGCAATAATAATTCCGATTACAGAAACTAAAATAGTATTTAATAAACCAACCAAATACGCTCTAAAATAAGAATGAGATCCATCATATTCAATCAAAGAGAATTGAACATCAAATGAGGACTCTTGAGACAGAAAACCATATCCAAAATCAATCCCTCTGTTTTCCATATTTATTTGGGCATTGTAAGTAAAAAAACCAAATATAAAAATTACAGCTAAAACTGTGATTAGTTGAGGAACAATGTCTTTAAGTTTAAAATTCACAATGGAGTAATATAAAAGCTTATAAAAAAAAGGGCTAGAAAAATCTAGCCCTTTTTAATCATTTAAATATGCAATTATCTTGCAGGTGGTACGTAAAGAATTCCACCCTTAGTCCATAATTCATTTGGACCTCTGTCAGGTAAAATTCCAGTGTCAGCTATATTTCTTTTGTAGCTTTCACCATAATTACCAACTTGCTTAATAATTCTTAAGCTCCAGTCATTATCAAGACCAAAAGCAGCACCTAATTCACCTTCAGCACCAACTAATCTTTTAATTGCTGGATTGTCTGAAGTTTTCATCATATCTGCATTCGATGATGTGATGCCATATTCCTCTGCCTCAATCATAGTATTTAATGACCATCTTACGATATCTTCCCAAACAGAATCACCTTGTCTGACAACAGGACCTAATGGCTCCTTTGAAACAGTTTCAGGTAAAACTATATGTTCATCTGGATTAGACATTTTTGTTCTTTGTGCAGCAAGACCAGATTTATCAGTAGTGTAAGTATCACATCTACCTGCATCATAGGCAGCTACAACCTCATCAGCTTTTTCAAAAGCAACTGGTTCATATTTGATTCCTTTTGAATTAAAGAAATCTCTCATATTTAACTCAGTTGTAGTACCAATATTTGTACAAGCTGAGATACCATCTTTGAATTGGCTTGTTGAAGTAATACCAGAACTTTTTCTAACCATGAAACCTTGACCATCGTAGAAATTTACTCCCACGAATGTAAGTCCGATATCAGCATCTCTAGAAAGAGTCCAAGTTGTGTTTCTTGATAAAATATCAATTTCACCAGAAGTTAAAGCTGTAAATCTTTCTTTAGCACTTAATGGTGTAAACTTAACTTTGTTTGCATCACCTAGCACTGCAGCAGCTACCGCTCTACATACGTCAACATCTATACCAGTCCAATTTCCTGCAGCATCAGCGTTAGAAAATCCTGGAAGACCTTGAGATACTCCACATCTTACAAAACCCTTCTTTTGAGTGTTTTTAAGTGTTTTAGATTTTTTAGCAGCCATAGTCTCTGTTGTAAAAGTGAACAACACAGCTACCATAGCAACTAAAGAAGTTAATTGTTTTAAGTATTTAAACATATTTCTTCCTATTGTTTATTTATTTGTTAACAAATAATTCAAAATTTCTTTTGAATATTCTTAATTTAAGCATGTTAAAAAAAACTCTTCAAGAGGTATTTATTAAAATTTCTAAATTGGGGGAATTCTAGTCAAGTTAATAATACTCAATAATTTTAATGAAAATAGATGGTTGGCGCGCCCTGAAGGATTCGAACCTACGACCCTCGGTTTAGAAAACCGATGCTCTATCCAGCTGAGCTAAGGGCGCATTAACTTTTTAATTTTATAATACAAATTTAATTTTTAAAAAGATATTTTTTTATAATTAACAATAATGTTAATAACTCAATTCTACCTACAATCATAAACAGAATTAGACTATATTTTGTAAAAAAATTGATGTTTTTAAAATCAAACTCATCAATACCATATATAGATGAATTTACTGTATTCATTAATGTAAGTATTGATATCTTCAAGCATCGCTCAAAATCAATACCAGAAAAAGCCAATAATGATGTAAGCACAAGTAATGAAATAATAAATATTATAATAGAAAGAAAGTATTTATTGATTTCGTTTATTTCAAAATTTTTCTTTGAAAATAGAAGTCTATACATAAATATGTTTCTAGGCTTACTGAATGAAAGTATCTGATTTAGAGAAAATTTGATCAGAGAATATATCTTAATAAATCTAAGTCCTGAACTAGTAGAAAAAAAAGACCCACCTATAATTACTAAAAGCAGGAATATAAACTGAAGATTATTGAATTCATTATTCAAAGAAATTCCTATGTTAGAAATACTGCTGAAAATTGAAAATATTATATTTATAAATTCATTATTATAACCGAAAAAAAATAAAAAAACTAAAACTAAAACAGTTACATATAGTAAAAGATTATAATCCTCATAAAAAAAATTTTTATCCCTATTTTTAAATAGAATTAAGTTATAAATAAAAAAAATACTAAAAAAAGAAATTAACATTAATGTTGAGAAAATTATTTTTTTTAAGTCAGTATTTAATACAATAGATATATCATTAAATGGTAAAAAACCACCAGATGAAATCAAAGTCAAAGCTAGATTAAAGGAGTCGAAAGTTCTTAAACCTATTATTTCACAGATTATAAAAATAAAAAAAGTAAGGGAAAAATAAAGAATAAAAATTTTTACAGATTGTTTGATGATTTCAGAATTATTAAGAGAAATAAAGTTAGTTAATGATCTTTTTAGACTCTCATCATAAATATCTATCAAAAAAATTATGGAAAATAAAAAATATAGTCCTCCAATCCATTGGATAGTGGATCGCCACATGATCAAACTTTGATCTATTTGTTTAATATTCGTAAATATTGAAAAACCTGTAGATGTAAAGCCAGAAACACTTTCAAATAAAGCATTTAAGAAAGTAACATTGTAAATACTAAAATAAAATGGTACTGACAAAATTATAGGAATAAAAATATAACCAAATAATATTGTAAGAATTTTTTCAAATATATTAGATCTATTTCCATTAGACTTTAACTTAAAAAAAATCAAAGCAAAAATACCTGAAATTAATAATGTGTAAAAATATGTATTAAGATTTAAATATAAGTTAAAATAATATGAATATAAAATGTTTAGAAAAGATAGTAATGAAATAAGAACCAAAAAAATACTTAAATATTTTAATCTAATTTTAAGCATTAATTATATTGAACTAATTCTAAATAGATTTTCCACTATCGATATAGCATCTTTTTTTGCTAAAAAAACAACTGTGTCTTTTTTTTTGAATATAAAATCAGATCTAGGAATCATAACTTTGCCGTTTCTTAAAACTGCACCAACTCTAATTTCATCGGGTAAATTAGAATCCTTTAAACTTTGATTTATAAGTTCCGATGTTTCGATTATATCAGCTTCTATAACTTCGTATTCACCATTTAAAATTGTATATGCCGTTTCGATAGATCCTTTATGAATATGTTTTAAAATACTTGATACAGTGTTCATTCTTGGATCTATAAAATCATCTATTTTTAGTGAACTTTGTAATAATGAATAATTTGGTTTATTAATTAAAGCCATGGTTCTTTTATCTTCATTTGATGAATTATCTTTAGTAAATTTTTCAACCAATACACTTACCATCAAATTATCCTCATCGTCGTTTGTTAACGCTAATACAGTTTCTGCCTCTTCTAAATTTGCTTCAGCAAGAACCTCTTCGTCTAATCCATTACCATTGATTACAATTGTATTATTTAAAGAGTTAGCTAAAAATTCTGCTCTGGTTTTATCTTTTTCTATTATTTTCACTCTAGAAGAGTCGAAACTTTCCTCAAGATTTTTTGCCAAATTAAAACCAATATTGCCTCCACCAATAATTAATATTTTTTTTGTCATTTTTTCGTTATGACCGAAGGCATCTAAAGTTTCTGCCATTTGAGAAGAGTTGATAATAATGTAAATCTTATCGTCTTTATTTATTGTGTCATTTTTTTTTGGGATAATAAATTTATTATCTCTAATAATTCCAATAATATTTGCATCTAATTTTGGAAATTTTTTCGTTATTTCATTTAGTTTAACATTTATTAATAAACAATTATCTTTAATCAATATTTCAAGCAATCTAATCTTATTTTCTGCAAATGGAACGCTGTCTAATGTACCTGGTGCTTCTAATTTCTGTTGAATCGATTTAGCTATTTCTATTTCTGGAGAAATAATTACATCAATTGGCAAGTTTTCTTTATTGTAAACATTTGTGTATTTAGGGTTTAAATAGTCTTGAGACCTTATTCTTGCAATCTTTTTAGGTATATTGAAGATTGAAAATGCTATTTGACAAATTAGCATGTTGATTTCATCATTTCGAGTTACAGCGATTATCATATCTGCCTCTGAAGCATTTGCTTTTTCTAAAATTGATGGATAAGTGGCCTTCCCTAAGATTACTTTAACATCTAATGTGTCTGAAATTTTTTGAATATCCTCACTTGAAAGATCAATTACAGTAATTGAGTGACCCTGTTCACTTAATAGTTTCGCTATAGTGAAGCCCACCCTTCCAGCACCACAAATTATAATATTCATTTAATTAAATTCTTTTATTCCTAAAATCTTTAATTTTCTATGTAAGGCACTTCTTTCCATTCCAACAAAATTGGCAGTCTTAGATATATTTCCATTAAACTTTTTAAGCTGTATTGCTAAATACTCTTTTTCAAACTTTTCTCTAGCCTCTTTTAATGGCACAGATAAACTATTTTCCTTAATTTTTTCATTTAAATTGTCTGTTTTTATCGACTCTTTAATTATGTTCGAAATTTTGTCCTTTGTATCAGGTTGAAGTATCGCAATTCTTTCAATCATGTTTCTTAATTCTCTTACATTACCTGGCCATAAATGATTTAAAAGATAGCTGTTATTCTGATCAATTTCTAATTCTCTAATATTATAATTTTCTGAAATTTTTTTGGAAAAATATTTGATTAACAAAGGTATATCTGAAATTCTTTGATTTAAAGGTTCTATATTTATCTCAAAAACATTTAACCTATGGTATAAATCTTCTCTAAAGTTTCCTAAATCAATTTCATTTTTAAGATTATCACTTGATGAACAAATTAATCTTACATCAACATTAATGTCTGTATTTCCATTAATTCTTTTGAATTTTTGATCTATTAAAACTCTCAGAATTTTTGATTGAATACCAAGTGGTATTTCAGATACCTGCTCAATAAGCAAGGTTCCCTTGTTAGCTTTTTCTAATGCACCGTATGAGATAACACCGTTAGGCTTTTCTTCTCCAAATAATTCTTGTTCATACTTTGTGGTATCTAAAAGTGCACCATTCAATATTATAAAAGGTTTTTTATTTCGTTTAGATTTCTTATGAATTTTTCTTGCTATAAGCTCTTTGCCAGAGCCTGAGGGTCCGTATATAAAAATTCGGCTCTCTGTTTGTGAAATTTTTTCAATTTGGTCTCTTATTGAATTAATATTCTTACTTTCTCCAATTAAATCATAGGAAGAAAATAACTTAGTCTCATATTCTTTATTTTCTTTTTTTAAATTAAAATTTTCAACAGCTCTGTTGACAAAATTCATTAATCTCTCTTGATCAAATGGTTTCTCAATAAACTCAAATGCACCAGATTTTAATGATTTAACTGCCATTTCAATATTTGCGTGACCAGAGATAATAATTACGGGAACATCTTTATCTTTTTTTTTAATATGGGACAACAACTCTATACCATCATTATCACCCTTATCTAATTTAACATCTATAATGGCAACATCAGGTAACTTTTTATCAATCTCATTTAAGCCTTGGCTAAAGTTAGCGGCTACTCTTGTTTTAAAACCGTGATCAGAAATAAGCTCATTTAAAATATTTCTAATATCAGCATTATCATCGATAATTAAAATTTCTGCACTCATTTTTTTGAAAAAATAATTTCTATTCTGGCTCCATTGTCAATATTTAAAAATCTAATATTTCCATTGTGATCATTAACAATTTTATTTACTATTGATAGACCCAATCCGGTTCCATTTTTTTTTGTCGTATAGTATGGACTAAGAATATCCTTAATGTTTTTTTCTAATACTCCAAAACCAATACCATTATCATTTATAATTAGTTGTATATGATCATCAAAACTATTTAATTCAATAGAGATTTTTTTATCAAAATCAGCCATTTTTTCAGCTTTTTGCTGAATACTTTCTATGGAATTTTTTATCAAATTAAAAAAGACTCTGCTTAATTGTTCAGGATCACTATTTAATTCTACATGATCTTGATTATTATTGAATTTGATTTCAATTGATTTATCTAATTCTTTTAAAAGATTAATCGTGTCATTTATTAAAACTACAAGATTATTTTTTTTCATAACAGGTTTTGGCATCCTTGCAAAATCGGAAAATTCGTTAACAAGTTTTTCAATTTGTTTAATTTGATTATTAATAATCTTTAAATTATCTTTAAATTCATCTTCATCTTTTGAAGAGATATCCTTTGAGAATTTATTCTTAATTCTGTCAATTGTTAGTTGAATTGGAGTAAGTGGATTTTTAATTTCATGAGCTAATTTTCTAGCCAAACTTCCCCAAGCTTCATGTCTTTCTGTAATAATTAATTTTTCTTGTTGGTTTCTCAATCTATTAATCATTGAATTGAAGTTTTTGTTTAAAATTTCTAAGTCTTTATCAGTTTTAATTTCTGGAACTTTAGTTTCTAAATTTCCCTCACCAATCGCGGTAGATGCCAAAATTAGGTTGTTTATTGATCTAAAAAATCTTGAAGAAAATCTAATAGCTATTGTGATAGATAAAAACAATAACAACGTAACAATGATAATGTAAATTATTGCAAAAGAAATTTTAATACCTGTGCTTTTTTCTTCAACTGTATAATAAAAATTAATTGCCTCTTGAGATTCAGTTAAATATTTTGAAATATCTTTTTCCAAAAATTTTACAACATATAAAAATCTATCATTAAAAGCTTGAAGTCGCATAATAGCAGCAGACATATTTTCTGGCGCGTTAATTATTTTCAAAGGTCTATCATCTTCTAAAACTAATTTTAATGCTCGATCTAATGGAGGCACATATTTATTCGTATTCTCTAAAGATGAAAAAAGAAGATTCTTATTTTCATCAATTATATGTATTTCATCAACACCTCTAATTATTCTTTGAGTATTTAAAAAACGTAAATATTCATTTTCGTTATTATTTAAAAAATTAGCACCTTTATTTATATCAAAAGCTATTAGCACAATATCCGATTGAATTTTATCTCTTACTTCATCAACATAGCTTTTTGCTAATTCATAAGAATTATTCACAACAGTAGATACTTTTTTATCGAAATACTTTTCGAGGGCAAAAGAAAATAAAAATAAAGAAAAAATAGAAATAACTATCGAGGGTATTAAAGTAAATAAAGAAAAATATGTTATATATTTCTTATTCGCTGTTAGTCCGTCTTTATCAATATCAGTTTTAATTGATCTTTTGATTTCAATAAAAATAAATACAAATAATAAAAAAAGTAAAAAAATATTTAAAATTAATAGATATTGTAAATTGTTTTGATTTAATTCTATAAAACTTCTATCAATAAAGGTTAAAAATGTTAAAAAGCCTATAAATAGTGTGATACTAGATAAAATAATTATGAAAATATTTTTTTTCAAAAAATCAAACATGATTTAGAATTATATTATTTAAATAAATGAACAACTATTTTGTAATATTAGCAGCTGGAAAAAGTAAAAGATTTAACAGCAAAATAGCTAAACAACACTTTGTCTATAGAAATAAAGAGATTATTGAACATTCAATTGAAAAGGCCTTAAATTCAAAACTTTTTAGACAGATTATAATCGTTACAAATAATTTAAATCGATTTAAAAAAAGAAAATACCCTAAATTGATTAAAGTAATAAAAGGCGGCAAAGAAAGATCAGACTCATCTTTAAAAGCTCTGAAATATCTTAAAAAGTATAAACCAAAAAATGTCTTTATTCATGATGCTGCAAGACCAAATTTTTCAATAAACTTGTTAAAAAAAATTGTAAAAAATATGAGAAATAATAAAGCAGTAGTTCCGATAGTAACCTCAAAAGATTCAATAAAATATAAAGTTAAAAATCAAATTTTTAATTTGCATAGAGAGAATTCTCTATTAACACAAACCCCTCAAGCTTTTAGATTTAATGAATTATACAATCTAGCTATAAAAGAAAAAACTAATGTTAATGATGAAGCCACATTATTTTTAAATCAAGATTATAAAATAAAATTTATTGTAGGTGAAAATTCAAATAATAAAATTACTTACTTAGATGATATAAAAACATCTAAAACATTTCATGGATTAGGATTTGATATTCACAGATTAATTAAAAAAAAAGAACTTTTTCTTGGTGGAGCAAAAATACCTTTTCACTCCGGATTAAAAGGGCATTCAGATGGTGACGTAATTTTACATGCAATTACTGATGCTATTTTAGGAGCATTAAGAAGAAAAGATATTGGTACGTATTTTCCAAATACTAAAAAATATAAAAATATAAGATCACCAAAAATGTTAAAGCCAATTATAAAAGTTCTTTATAGTTTAAATTTTTCTATAAATAATTTAGATATTAATTTAATTTGCGAACAACCGAAGGTATCAAATTATAGAAATAAGATAATTAATTCTATATCTAAACTCACAAACTTAAATAAAAATTTGATTAATCTAAAAGGTAAAACAGTAGAAAAATTAGGTTTAATAGGAAAAGAGAATGCAATTGCTTGTGAGGTAATAATTTCAATCACAAAATATGATTAAGAAAATTAATACCTTATTTGTAACAATGTTTGGTTTGGGTAGAATCTCATCAATTCCTGGAACTTTTGGATCATTAGTAACTGTGATTTTGTTATATATTTTTTTTCATATTTTAGATTTGTCCTCAATTCTAATATTTATATTTTTAATAGTTATCTTTGTTTTTTCTTTTAAGGCTGTTGAGTTTCATATCAAAGATAATGCTAACAAAGATCCAAAGGAAGTTGTTATTGATGAGTTTATTGGACAATCAATACCAATATATATGTATGAGATTTCGCATGGTACAGAAAAATCTTTTGATGAAGCAATTATTTTTTATGGTGTTTGTTTTGTTTTATTTAGGTTTTTTGACATAGTAAAACCATTTCCAGTAAACTTTTTTGATAAAAAATTTAAAAATAGTTTTGGTGTAATCATGGATGATATTTGTGCTGGTTTTTATGTTGTTTTATCATTAATTTGTTTTATGATTTTTAAAAGTTATTTTATTTAATGCAAACTTTAATAAAACTACTAACCAAAAAAAAACTTAAAATTTCATTTGCAGAATCATGCACAGGAGGTTTATTAGCTAGTGCCGTTACCTCGATTAGTGGTGCATCAAAAGTTTTTGATTTAGGTCTCGTCACCTACTCTAACCAAGCCAAAATTAAGGTTTTAAAAGTAAATAAGAGTATAATTAAAAAATATGGTGCCGTAAGTCATGAGTGTTGTTCATCAATGGTCAAAAATTTATCTAGAATATCTAAAGCAAATATCAACCTCTCGATAACTGGTATTGCAGGACCCAAAGGCGGTACTAAAAAAAAGCCGGTCGGTCTAGTTTTTATTGGAATTAAAAAAGGTAAAAAAATACAAATAAATAAGTTTATATTTAAAGCCAAAAATAGGTCATCAATACAAAAATCTACAGTTAGAAAAGCATTAGAGTTAGTTCTTAGAGCTGCCAAATAGCTCTTCTGCTCTTGTCTGAAATGCATCAGCTATTTTTTCTAATCCAAATTGAAATGAAACAACCATTAAAGAATTTAAAAATTTATTTTTAATTTCAAAGTCAATATCAAAAGTAATCTCCGTAATTCCGTTTTTTTTATCAGTAAATGTCCAATTATTTGATAAATGATTTAAAGGACCTTCAATATTTTTAACAAATATAGCATCCTTATTTTTATCAAAGACCACATCACTTTTATAAGTATCTTTAAATGGTCCTTTGCCAATAGTTAAATCTGCTATTATTTTTGTTAAATCACCCTCATTTTTATTTTCATAAACTTTTGCATCAAAACAAAAAGGAACAAACTCTGGATATTTTTCAATATCTAAAACTAATCTAATTAAGTCGTCTTTTTTACATTCAATTAATCGCTTAACCGAAGCTTTGGGCATTAATGACTATTAATTCTATTATTTTTAAGTTTAGCGAAGTCTTCGTCAGCATGATAAGAAGATCTTGTTAAAGGAGATGACGAGACTAAAAGAAAACCTTTTGATTTTGCAATTATTTCTAATTTTTTAAATTCATCAGGATGATAATATCTTTCAAGAGGATGATGTTTAACCGATGGCTGTAAATATTGACCAATTGTGATAAAATCAACATTTGCAGATCTCAAGTCGTCCATGACTTGAATTATTTCGTCATATTTCTCACCAAGCCCAACCATTATTCCAGATTTGGTAAAGACCTTTTTCTTTTCGTTTTTTGCATTTTTAAGAAGCTCAAGTGATGCAAAATATCTTGCGCCCGGTCTAACCTTTAAGTAAAGTCTTGGTACTGTCTCTATATTATGATTAAATACATCTAAATCAGCCTCGAGTAACTTTTTATAAGACTCACCTTTTCTTAGAAAGTCTGGAGTAAGAACTTCAATTGTAGTATTTGGATTCTTTTTTCTTGTAGTATCTACAACTTTTTTAAAGTGGTTTGACCCCCCATCAGGTAAATCATCTCTATCAACCGATGTAATAACCACATGTTTTAAATTAAGTTTTTTTACTGCATTAGCAATTTTTATATCTTCAAACGGATCTAATTTTTCAGGTTTTCCTGTTTTTACATCGCAAAATCCACAAGCTCTTGTACAAGTATCACCCATTATCATAAAAGTGGCATGTCTTTTACTCCAACACTCTGCAATATTTGGGCAATTAGCTTCTTGGCAAACAGTTACGAGATTACTTTTGTTTACAACTGTTTTTGTAATAAAGAACTCCTTACTATTTACTAATTTTGATCTAATCCAATCTGGTTTCTTTTTGATCGGATTTATAGGATTTTTTACTTTTTCTGGGTGTCTAGGTTTTGTAATGACTTTCATTATTTTTCTAAAATATAAATTTTTTCATTTTTTTTGCCAAATAAGAATCTCTCTCTAATAAGAATTTCAACATAATCAAGATCTAGATTGTCACTTAATAAGGAATTTTTAAAATACAAGTAATTAATTTGATTAATTAAATAAAGTTTTTCATTTTCAAGATTTTTTAAAGTTTCTTTTTTATCAAAAAATGAAATTAGTCCTCTTTGACCAGATAATAAATTAAATAGAAAATATAGTAATAAAAATATAAAAATAAATAAAAAATAGTTATTTTTTATTTTTTTTAACATCAAATAATTTTATTCATTTTAGCATTTTTTCCAAGATGTTCTTCAATACGAATTAGCTGATTATATTTTGCCACCCTTTCAGATCTTGCTAATGATCCAGTTTTAATTTGATTTGAATTGGTCCCAACAGCAAAATCAGCTATAAATGTATCTTCGCTATCACCTGATCTGTGGGAAATTATTGTTTTAAAGCCAATAATTTGGGCAAATTTAATCACATCCAGGGTCTCTGAAACAGTTCCTATTTGATTCAATTTTATTAAAATTGCATTAGATGACAAATTCAAAAAACCTTTTTTTAGTCTTTCTAAATTTGTAACATAAAGATCATCACCAACTATTTGCACATTTTTTATTGATTTCATTAATTTACTCCAAGAAATCCAATCATTTTCGGCAAAAGGATCTTCGATAGATTTAATTTTATATCTATTAATTAATTTTTTATATTCTTGAATGGATTTATTAACTGATAAATATTTTTTTGAGTGAATTGAATATCTATTTTTTTTAAATAATTCATTGGCTGCCACATCTAAACAAATTGAAACATCCTTTCCATTAACAAATCCTGATTTTTTTATAGCTGATACAATCAAATCTAAAGCTTGATTATTGCTGTTAATCATTGGTGCAAAACCGCCCTCATCTCCTACTGATGTAGATAGATTTTTATTTTTAATAATCTTACTTAGATTTTTAATCACCAAGTAACAAATTCTCATTGCCTCAGAAAAATTTTTTGCCTTATCAGGTCTAATCATAAATTCTTGTATCCTCAAACCATTATTGGCATGAGCTCCACCATTAATTATATTCATTAATGGGTAAGGTAATTGAAAATTTTTTTTGATTAAAAATGATTTATATAAAGGTATCTTTTTTAATTTGGCAGAAAGTTTTTTGACAGCTATAGAGACAGCTAAAATTGAATTAGCTCCTAATTTATTTTTTTGTTTTGTTCCATCTAGATTAATCATTAATGAGTCTATTCTCTCTTGGTCATGAACATTGTACCCCTTTAATTTTTTAGAAATTTTTGTATTGACTAAACTAATTGCATTTAAAACACTTTTTCCTAAATATCGTTTGTTGTTCTTATCTCTCTTTTCAAAAGCCTCAAAAGTTCCAGTTGATGCACCTGATGGACAAATTGCTGAAGCGCTATTATTTTTTGTAAAAACTTCAGCCTCTATGGTTGGGTTGCCCCTACTATCAAAAACTTGACGTGCTTTTACTTTTAATATTTTACTCACTAATTTTTTATTAAATTATCTATGTCTGTAAGTTGTCTTAGTAAATTTTCTAATTTATTTAATGGGATCATATTCGGACCATCTGAGGGAGCATTATCAGGGTCTTGGTGAGTTTCAATAAATACTCCTGCAACACCTACAGCTACAGCTGCTCTTGCTAAATGTTCTACAAATTCTCTTTGACCTCCGCTTTTTTCTCCTAATCCTCCTGGCTGTTGAACAGAGTGAGTAGCATCAAAAATAACTGGGTAACCATTTTTTGCCATTATAGGTAAAGATCTCATATCTGAAACAAGAGTATTATAACCAAAACTAGCCCCTCTCTCTGTAACCAAAATATTTTTATTTCCAGAATCTGAAATTTTTTTAGTTACATTAACCATATCCCAAGGAGCTAAAAATTGTCCTTTTTTAACATTAATAATTTTATTTGTTTTTGCTGCAGCAATTAATAAGTCAGTTTGCCTACATAAAAAGGCTGGAATTTGGATTACATCTACATGTTTACTCATTATAGAGCATTGTTCTACGTTATGAATGTCAGTCAATATTGGCACACTTAATTCTTTCTTAATTTTATCAAATACTGGTAGCGATGCATCTAGACCAACTCCACGTTTACTTTTGAGACTAGTTCTGTTTGCTTTATCAAAAGAGGTTTTGTAAATAAATCCAAGCTTAAATTTATTAGTAATTTCTTGTATTTTTCCAGCCATATCCAAAGCATGCTGTTCGCTTTCAAGCTGGCAAGGCCCAGCAATAATACAAATTCTATTTTTATTAGAAATTTCTATTTTCCCGCAATTTACTTTAATACTGCTCATCTATGATTTTTTGATGCTTTGATAAAAGATGAGAATAGAGGATGAGGAGACAAAGGTCTAGATTTAAATTCAGGATGAAATTGAACACCAATAAACCAAGGGTGATTTTCAAGCTCTATAATCTCAGGTAATACTCTATCAGGTGATAAACCTGAAAATGTCATGCCTTTTTTTTCAAATCTATCCTTATAATTAATATTTACCTCATATCTATGGCGATGTCTTTCTTTAATAAAATTTTTACCATAGATTTTACTAATTAATGATTTCTCTTTTAATTTTGCATCATAAGAACCTAGCCTCATAGTGCCACCTAAATATTTGTCAGTCCCTTTAATAATTTTACCATCTTTTTTCCATTGATTAATTAAACCAACTATTGGCAAACCTTTTTTATCAAATTCACTCGATGTAGCATTCCTAATATTTAATTCATTTCTAGCGAATTCAATTATTGCCATCTGCATACCAAAACAAATCCCAAAAAATGGTATTTTGTTATTTCGTGCGTATTTTATAGCTTCGATTTTTCCATGTGTTCCTCTTTTTCCAAAACCTCCTGGAATCAAAATTCCAGATATATCTTTTAACTTTGATTTAATATCTGAAATCTTTAGTTTTTCAGAGTCTATTCTAACTAAATTTACTTTAATATTATTTTTGATACCCCCATGTATCAAAGCTTCATCTAGAGATTTGTAAGCGTCTTTTAATTCAACATACTTACCAATAATGGCGATATTTACTTGTTTTTTTGTATTTAAAATAATTTTGGTAATTTTTTTCCAAGGTTTTAAATTTACTGGTTTTTTTGATCTTAATTTAAAATAATCTAAAACTTGAATATCTAATTTCTCTTTATGAAAGCTGATTGGCGCCTCATAAATTGTTTTTACATCAACAGTTTCAATTACATTTTTTATATCAACATTACAGAATAATGATATTTTCTTTCGATGCTCCAATGGTATAGATCTTTCTGATCTACATATAATAATATCGGGCTGAACACCGATACTTCTTAATTCTTTCACAGAATGTTGTGTAGGTTTTGTTTTTATTTCATCTGAGGATTTTAGATAAGGTACTAATGTTAGATGTATAAATAATGCATTCTTTTTTTTTACATCATTCGCAAATTGTCTTATTGCCTCAATGAAAGGTAGGCTTTCAATATCACCAACTATCCCACCTATCTCGCAAATTACGAAATCCTCTTTTGAGGAGTCTTTTTTAATAAATTCTTTTATTCGATCAGTTATATGTGGTATTACCTGTACTGTTTTTCCAAGATATTTTCCTTTTCTCTCTTTTAAAAGAACATCATTATAAATTTTACCTGTTGTGATATTATCTGAACTTTTTGCAGAAACACCTGAAAATCTTTCGTAATGTCCTAAATCTAGATCTGTTTCTGAGCCATCATCTGTTACATAAACTTCACCGTGTTGAAATGGGCTCATTGTACCAGGGTCTATATTTAAGTAAGGGTCCAGTTTTCTAAGACGAACTTTGTAACCTCTTGATTGTAATAAATATGCTAACGAAGCTGAAGAAAGACCTTTGCCCAAAGATGAAACCACGCCGCCGGTGACAAATATAAATCGCGCCATGGAATTATCTTATAGACCTTAAAAACTGAAAAGAAAAGGATTAATTATTATCAGGAATTGCAGGTGTATCTTCTGATTTTTCCTCTACAGTGTCTAAAACAGATGTGGTGGGAGTTACTTCTCCTCTAGAAACAATGGTCAATGCTAAACTACAAACTATAAACAAAGTAGCAACAACAGCTGTCGCTTTAGTCATAAAATTTCCTGCTGTTCTAGAAAACATGTAGCTTTCTTGAGAAACACCTATTCCAAGTGCACCCCCTTCTGACTTTTGCATTAATACGAGAAGAACTAAGATAAATGCAAGCACAATATTTAGCACTAATAAGATATTTTCCATGACGGTTAAATATATGTTTTTTTAATTATATCAATAAATTTTTTTGGGTCTTGAGATGCACCACCGATCAAATAACCATCTAAATTATATATTGATTTTAATTGATTGATATTTTTAGAATTTACTGAGCCTCCATAAAGAATTTTATTATATTTCAATTTTTTTTTTAAAAAATTTATTGTTTTTAATAGTTCAAGTGGTTTTGGAATTATGCCTGTACCAATCGACCAAACTGGTTCATAGGCTATTATGATATTTTTTTTATTCTTAACATTATTTAATCCTAATTTGATTTGTTTACTCAAAACCTTTTTAGTTAGTTTTTTTCTTTTTTGTTGAATAGTTTCACCAACACAAAAAATTACTTTTAGTCCAGATTTTATAGCAGTTTGTATTTTTTTATTTATTAAATCAT
Organism: uncultured Pelagibacteraceae bacterium; assembly: GCA_902594255.1. Classification (GTDB taxonomy): domain Bacteria; phylum Pseudomonadota; class Alphaproteobacteria; order Pelagibacterales; family Pelagibacteraceae; genus Pelagibacter. The sequence goes on along the minus strand of CACJLN010000008.1, from coordinate 11,364 downwards.
TTGACTCACCAGATTGCCTGACCTCGGAATGGCCTATTATTACATATTTTGCACCAGCATTTTTTAACATTCTACAATTTACTGAACCAGTATACGGACCATAGTCTTTTTGTTCATGACAGTTCTGAGAGCCAACATTTATGTTAATATTTCTAAATTTTCTAGACATTAAATTAATCAGTGTGTTAGGTGGGCAATAAATTATTTGAATTAATTTTTTCTTTTTAAACGATTTTATAAATTTGATAACTTTATCGAGTGAATTTAAAGAATTTACACCTCCAAACATTTTCCAATTAGCAATAAAGTACATATATTTATTTGTCATATGCAAGAATTTAATCTATAGGTTTGCTTTTTATAGATCAATAAATTTATAGATAATGATTGGAAGTTTTAGAAATTTTGCAAAAACCAAATTTGCTGGCTTATTAGTTTTCATTATGATAATCCCATTCGTTTTTTGGGGTATGGGAGGTATGTTCAGTAGTGGAAATACAAACAACATTGCTAAAATTAATAAATCAAATATTTCAACAGAAGATTTTATAAATCACATAAATAGATCAAATATTCCAGATGAAACAATTAGAGAAAATCTTGATAAGAATATATTAGAAGAATTATTGTCTACTTTAATTTCTTCAACATTGTTGGATTTAGAAATAGAGGATTTTAACATAAAAATCACAAAAGAAATTTTATCAAAAAAAATTAAATCAGATAAAAATTTTCTAAATGAAAATAGTAAGTTCGATAGACTAAAATATGAAAAATTTTTGCTAGAAAATAATCAATCAGCACCATCGTTTGAGGCAGGAATTAAAGGTGTTGCTCTACAAAAAAATTTATTTGACTACATTGGAGCTGGTACTTCAATTCCCGCATTTTTAGTAAAAAAACTTTATGAAGAAGAAAATAAAAATATCAATCTAGAATATATAAATTTAGAGAATTTTTATAAAAAAAAAGAAGAATTTACCGAATCTGAAATCAATGATTTTTTAGAAAAAAACAAAAATGAATTAAAAGTTGAATATATTGATTTTGATTATGCAATTTTAAGTCCCAAAAATCTAATTGGTATTGATGATTTTAATCAAGCATTCTTTGATGCAATTGATGAAATTGAAGAAAAGTTTTTAAATAGCCAAGATTTAAAATTTATTTTATCAAAATTTAATGTTAAAACAATTGAAGTTAGAAATTACAGAAATACACCTGAAAAAAATAAAGTTGAAAAAAAAATATTCGAATCAAGAAAAATTGATTTTGATATAATAGAAAACGATAACAATTACATTGTATACAAGATTAACAATACCGAAGAGCGATCACCTGACATGAATGATCCAAATTTAAAAAAAGAAGTTTTAGAACTTATCGCCCAAAGAAATAAATTTGATTATAACAGAGTTTTGTTTAAAAAAATAAGCGACAAAAAATTTAGTGATAACGATTTTAAAGAGATGGGTAAAGATAAGATAAAAACTTTAACATTAACATCAATTAATGATAATGAAAAATTTGAAGCAAATACTGTTGAGCTCTTGTACTCTTTACCAGCTGAATCTTTTACCTTAGTAAATGATTATTTAAATGTAGTTTATCTTGCTAAAATAAAAAACATCACAAATGAGAGTATAGATATAAATGATGATAATTTTAAAAAATATGCTGAAAAACAAAATACAAATACAAGAAATAATATTCTTAAATCATATGATTTACTTTTAAATGATAAGTATAATGTGGTATTGAATCAAAGAACAATAGAACGAGTTAAGAATTTCTTTCAATGAACATAAATCGAAACTTCAAAGATTTTAAGTTTCGACATAGAAGCAATAAAAATCAAATTATATATACTTCAAAAAAAATCAAAAATGATGAGGAGATTTTGAATTTAATAGACAATTTTTTAAATGAAAAAAATAGCTTTATATTTGAGTCTGTAGAGAAAGGTAAGATCAAAGGAAGATATACAATATTTGGTAAAAATCCTGATAAAATCTGGGAATTCAACAATAAAAATTCTTATCTAATTCAAAATAATAAGAAAATTAAACTTAAAGATAAACCTGAAAAATTAATTGAGAAAATTATTGAGGAATTTAAATTCGAAACTCCTAAGAGTTTGCCAAAAATTTGCTCTCTAATTTCAGGATATTTCTCTTATGATTCTATAAGATATGTAGAGAAAATCCCAAATAACTGTAAGGATGATCTAAATATACCAGATGTAAGACTTTTGCGACCAAGAACACTTATAATTCATGATAATTTTAAAAAAGAAATATTCTATATCAGGAATATTTATAAAGATGAAAAAATCAAAAATTATCAAAAAAAATATAATGAAGTAAGATCAGATCTCTTTAAATTGCTAATTCAATCGTCAATTAAAAATATAAATACTAGGTCTGAATTAAAATTAAAAAATATTAAAGTTAAATCAAACACCTCAAAAAAAAGATTTTTGCAAATGGTCAATAAAGCAAAAAAATATATAAAATTAGGTGATATATTTCAGGTAGTTTTAAGTCAAAGATTTGAATCTAAATTAACAAAAAAACCAATTGATATTTATAAAAAACTTAGAGTGACTAACCCATCACCTTTTATGTTTTTTTTCAATTTCAGTGACTTTCAAATTATTGGTGCAAGCCCAGAAATACTAGTAAGATTAAGGGATAATAAAATTACCGTAAGACCAATCGCAGGAACAAGACCAAGAGGCAAAACATTGAAAGAGGATCGTTTTTATGAAAAAGATCTTATTAATGATAAAAAGGAACTGTCGGAGCACTTAATGCTGTTAGACTTAGGAAGAAATGATGCTGGTAAAGTTTCAAAAATTAATACAGTAAAAGTAACCGAAAGCTTTATTATTGAGAGATATTCTCACGTAATGCACATAGTATCAAATGTCATCGGTGAATATAATAAGAAATTTTCAAAGTTTAAATCACTTTTGGCTGGTTTCCCTGCAGGAACTGTTTCTGGAGCACCAAAAATTAGAGCTATGGAAATAATTGATGAATTAGAAACAACTAAGAGAAAAGTTTATGCTGGTGGTATCGGTTATTTTTCAGCAAACGGTGAATTTGACACATGTATAGCTTTAAGAACGGCTTTGGCTAAAAAAGACAAATTCTATGTTCAAGCTGGCGCTGGAATTGTTGCTGATAGCAAGCCTTTAAAAGAATATCAAGAAACTATAAATAAGGCAAAAGCTTTAATTAATGCTTTAAAATGAAAAAAATAATTCTAATAGATAACTACGATAGCTTTACTTTTAATCTTTATCATTACTTATCTTCGTTGAAAGTTAAGGTAGATGTAATAAGAAATGATCAAATTACATCTAATCAGATATTAAAAGGAAAATATAATAAAATTGTTATCTCGCCCGGCCCAGGTAATCCTAATCAATCAGGTAATTGTTTGAAAATAGTAAAATCTTTATATAAAAAGATTCCGATACTTGGAGTTTGTCTTGGTCATCAGATTATAGGACAGGTATTTGGCTCTAAAATTGTACAAGCTCAAAAACTAATGCATGGTAAAACAAGTAGAATTATCTCAAAAAAAGTTGGAATTTTAAAAAATCTTCCAAAATCATTTGAGGCAACACGTTATCACAGCTTAATTATTGATAAAAAATCACTATCAAAACATCTTGAAATCACGGCTGAGAGTAATGATGGTTTAGTTATGGGAGTTCAACATAAAAAATATGATGTCCATGGAGTGCAATTTCATCCCGAAAGTATTAAAACTAAATTAGGTATTAAAATTTTGAAGAATTTTATTAGAATTTAAAAATAATGAAACAATTTATAGATAAAATAAAAAATAAAAAAAATTTATCATTCGAGGAGAGTAAAGCTGCTTTTGAATTGTTAATGGAAGGTAAAGCTAAAGAACAAGAAATATTTGATTTTTTAACACTCCTTTCAGCTAAAGGTGAAGCTTCTGATGAAATAGCGGGTGGTGTCTTTGTGCTTAGAAATAAGTCTAAAAGAGTAAATGTAGAAAATTGTGTTGATACATGTGGTACTGGTGGAGATGGAATGAATACACTTAATATATCTACAGCATCTGCACTATTACTTGCAAGTATGAATGTTAAAGTGGCTAAACATGGTAACAAAGCTGTATCTTCCAAATGTGGATCAGGTGATGTTTTAGAGGCTTTAAATATTAAAATAAATCTAGAACCAAAAGAAATCGAAGATCAAATAAATAAAAATAATTTTGGTTTCATGTTTGCTCCTAATTATCATAATGCTATGAAGTTTGTTGGTCCAACTAGAAAAAAAATTGGAAAAAGAACAATTTTTAATATGATCGGACCATTAAGCAGCCCTGCTTTAGTAAAAAGACAGGTGGTTGGTGTCTTTGATAAAAAACTTTTAAAAATATTTGCAAATGCTTTAAACAACTTAGATATTAAATTTGCATGGATTGTAAATAGCGAAGATGGCTTAGATGAAATATCTCCATATGCTAAAACAAATGTTATTCAATTAAAAGATAATATGATTTCTGAAATTGTTATTGATCCAAAAGAATTAAAGATTAATGCAGATAAATTTGAAAATCTTGTTGGTGATGATGCAAAATTTAATGCAGAAAAAATGATCAATATATTTAAAGGTGAGGACAATGATTTTTCTAAGGCAGTATGTCTAAATGCTGCAGCTGGACTAATTGTTAATGAAACTCATGAAGATTTTGCCGAAGCTTATAAAAATGTAAGAGAGCATATATTGTCAAATAAAGTTATCAAACATTTGGAAACAATTCAAAATGCCTGAAAATGTTCTCGAAAAAATAATTAAAAAGAAAATAGAAAAAATAGAAAATTCTAAAAAGAATATTTCAATAGGCTCATTAAACGAATTAATAGAGAAAAATAAAACATTTATTAATTTTAAAGAAAATATTGAAAAAAATATTAGAGAAAATAAATTTTCTATTATTGCTGAGGTCAAAAAAGCGAGTCCTTCTGCAGGTGTAATCATAGATGATTATGATCCTGTTAAAATAGCTAGTATATATCATGATAATAAAGCTACTTGTTTATCGGTTTTGACTGAGGGAGATTTTTTTTTAGGAGATTTAACACATATAAGTAAAATTAAACAAAATATTAATTTACCAATTCTTTGTAAGGACTTTTTTGTAGATAAATTTCAAATTCCATTAGCAAAAAGTCATGGAGCAGATGCAATATTAATTATATTAGCTGGTGTAAGTGAAAACCTTGCGAATGAGTTATATGAAGAAGCACTTAAATTAAATATGTCTGTCGTAGTTGAGGTGCATACAGTTGAGGAAGCGAAACAAGCTTTAAAATTTGGAGAAGCATTAATTGGTATCAATAATAGGAATTTAAAAACTCTTAAAACTGATATAAATACAACCTTTGATATTCATGATGTTTTAGTTAATCATGAAGGTCCATTAATTTCTGAAAGCGGAATTAAAACAAAAGATGAGCTATTAGAACTCTCAAAAAAAACCTCTATTAAAACTTTTCTGATTGGTGAATCACTTTTAAAGAATTTAGAGAATAATTCTATTTTTTCGGTTCTTTAGTCAAAAAGTACTTTATTTTATTAGTTTTTTTTACTATTGTGAATTAAAGAGAACTTTTGTAGAACAGATTCTGTACGATATTTGTTCTTATGCTTACAAAAAAACAAAAAAACCTGCTTTTATTTATCAACAAGAAGTTGAGAAGTTCTGGTGTTTCTCCATCTTATGAGGAAATGAAAGCTTCATTAAATCTCAAATCTAAGTCAGGAATCCATAGACTTATAAGTGCATTAGAGGAAAGAGGTTTTATTAAAAGACTTGCTCATAAAGCAAGAGCTTTAGAGGTGATCAAATTACCAGAAACTGCTTCAGCAAACGATATTTATAATCATTTTTCACCTAGTGTAATAAAAGGCGGTCTAGATAATGAAAAAAATTTATCCTCTGAAACAGAGGTTCCGGTTTTAGGCAAAATCGCTGCTGGAACTCCAGTGGAGGCAATTCAAAATGAAGTTTCGAGAATACCTTTGCCAGCCAATTTAGAAAAAAACGGAGATTATTTCGGACTGAAAGTTCAGGGTGATTCGATGATTGAGGCAGGTATCAACGAGGGTGATACTGTTATTATAAAAAGAACTGACACAGCAGACAATGGAAAAATTGTTGTTGCGCTGATAGACGATCATGAGGCAATGCTAAAAAGAATTAGAAAAAAAGGTAAGGTAATAGCACTTGAAAGTGCTAATAAAAACTACGAAACTAAAATTTTTGGGCCTGATAGGATAAAAGTTCAAGGTGTTTTAGTATCTTTATATAGAAACTTTTAATAAAATAGTCTAAACCATTTTAATGAAAAAAGTAGCAACTAGATTTGCTCCCTCACCTACTGGTGCATTGCATATTGGTGGTGTTAGAACGGCTTTATTTAATTGGTTATACTCTAAAAATCATAATGGTAAATTTTATCTAAGGGTAGAAGATACAGACAAAGAAAGATCTAAGAATGAATATAAGGATCAAATAATACAATCTCTTAGATGGATTGGTATAGATTATGATGGAGAGGAATATATTCAATCAGAGAAAGTAAGCGATCATATAAAAGTTGCAAATGAGCTTCTTAAAAATGGTCATGCATATAAATGTTATTGTTCAAGTGAAGAAATAGAAGAACAAAAAAAAAGAGCAAGGCAAAAAAAAATTCACTATATTTATGATAGAAAATGGAGAGATAAAAAAGAATCTGATGCTCCAAAAGATATTAAGCCTGTTATTAGATTTAAAAGTCAGATTAATGGAACATCGGTATTGAAAGATTTGGTTCAAGGTGATGTCGAAATAGAAAATAATACTATTGAGGATTTTATTATCTTAAGAAACGACGGGACTCCTACATATAATTTATCAGCATCAGTAGATGATCACCAAATGAATATGACACATATTATTAGAGGCGACGATCATAAAATAAATACCTTCAAACAAATACAAATTTATCAAGCTATGAAATGGGATTTACCCTCATTTGCTCACATACCATTGATACATACAATTGAAGGAAAGAAACTATCAAAACGAGATCAGGCTTCTACATTAGATGATTATTCCAAAATTGGCATTATGCCAGATGCCCTTCGAAATTACCTTTTAAGACTAGGTTGGTCTTACAAAGATAAGGAAATATTTACATTAGAGGAAAGTATAAAATTTTTTAATTTAGAAGGTGTCGGTAAATCTCCCTCTAAACTTGATATGAGTAGAATTTTATCGATGAACGAACATTATATTAAGAATATTAATGAAAATGATTTATTCAATCAATTAACTGAATATTGCAAATTATATAAAAGTGAAATTCAATCAGATAAAAAAGATAAGATTAAAAAATCTCTTACTTTCTTAAAAAATAAAGCAAAAACTCTAGAGGATATATTTAATAATGGTCAATATATTATAAAAGATGAGGTCGATTTTAATAAGGATGATCTTAAATTAATTGATGATAAAGCAAGAAAAGTAATTTCTGACTTTAATGATCAATTTGAAAAAATAGATCTGCCTTCTCGAGAAATATTAGAACCAATAGTAAATGGGCTCATAAAATCTCATGACACAAATTTTAAGGGAGTTGGACAGCCATTAAGGATTGCTTTAACAGGTTCGAAGTTCGGACCTGGTATTTATGATATAATTTTATCCCTAGGAAAAGAGGAAGTTCAAAAACGATTACGAGCTAAGATAGCTTGAAATTACTGCTGAAGCTTCTGAAGATGAAGAAGTTCTTGATTTGATCTCATTTAAAGTATTGTTCACATCAAAGATTTGTTTTTTCATAAGTTCAGGGTTTTTTAAAAAATATACTACAGATCTAAAAATTTCTTTTGAATTACATTCTTTTTGAATTAATTCTGGAATTACTTCTTTTTGGTTAATTATATTAATAATATTTGCATATTTCGTTTTTACCAAAAATTTTACAATAAAAAAATTAATAAAATTCATTTTATAAATAATGATAGATGGAATTTTTGCATTACAAATTTCAAGAGAAACAGTTCCTGATTTTGCTACAGCAAATACAGAGTTTAATAGTATTTGTGATTTTATATTATCGTCAGATATGACTTCAACATTATTGTAGTTTGTTTTTTTAATCTTATCTTTTATAAAATCTTTATTTTGATCAGTTGCATGAAAAATAAAATTATATTCGTTAAATTTTTCATTCATTAATTTAATAAAATCTATCAAAATTGGTAAAAGAATATTAGTTTCAGAAGTCCGGCTTCCAGCGAATAAAGATATAATTTTTTTATTTTCATCAATTATATTTGATAAATTTGATTTAACATTTTCTTTATTTTCAAGTAATGGATGACCAACAAAAGTATTTTTAATATTTTCTTTATCAAAGAATTTCTTTTCAAAATTAAATAATAGTAAAACATGGTCTAAAAACTTTTTAAAATTCTTAATCCTGCCCTCTCTCCATACCCATACCTGAGGCGCAACGTAATGTATTGTTTTGATATTAGGATTTATACTTTTAACTTTTTCAGCTACTCTTAAGGTAAAATCTGGGCTATCAACACTAAATAAAATGTCTGGATTAAATTCAATTATTTTTTTTACAGTTTCATTTATTTTATTTCTAATCTTAAATAAATTCAATATTACACTAGTAAAACCAATATAAGTTATCTCTTTGAGATCATATATTGATTTGACACCAAGTTTGTTTAAATGTGATCCTCCAACACTTAAATATTCTATATCGGAATGATTTTTTTTAAGCTTATTAATTACGGTCGAAGCTAATTTGTCTCCTGAAGGTTCACCGGTTAGTACGAAAATTTTTTTCATTTAACCGAGATAAACATCATATTCTTATTAGCAAAGCTAATACATCTATTTTTATCTAAAAAAACATGTTGTTTACTTTTTACAACAATACCTTTTAATCCAGCTGTTTTGCTTTGTTTTAACGTTTTCAATCCAATAGTGGGTAAATCAACTCTAAAATCTTGCTTCTTTTTTGGAAACTTAACTAAAACGCCATGATTTCGAAAGTTTTTACTTTTACTTTTTTCGAGTAATTTTTTTGTACCACCTTTACCCTCAATAAAGACTACTTTTTTATTTCTGACAACTACAGCTTGACTATGATCATACTGTTTTAAATTATTTAAGGTTTTAATAGCTTTTTTAATATCTGTTTGGTCTTTATTATTAGGTTTAATCTTAGAATAATTACCCTTTTTTAGAGTGAGCTCTGGATTAAATTTAAGTGAATTTTCTGTTTTTATTTTATTTTGAGAAAGTATCTTTATTATCTCTTTTAAAATTGCAGCATCACCGAGCTTTGATGCTTTAATAATTCTTGGGATGTAATAAATTCCTTTAAAGTCTAATTTTAACTTAGAAAAATTTGGCTTACTAACTTTACCCGCAAATAAGACTTTTTTACAATTATTCTTTTTAAGAATATTAATAATTTTTCCAAATTGACCAATTGATACATAGTGTGAATTTTTATCGTTTTTAAATTTTTTTGACTTTGATAAATCTATGATCAAATATTTAATTTTTTTTTTCTTGATAGTTTTAAGAATTATATTTGGAAAATCAGTGTCACCAAAAATTAAGCCTATCATTTTACGAAAATGGTGTACAAATTGACCTTTTTTTATCTTTAGTAATAAATTCTAACACTTCTTTCACTAAAGGATTTTTATGAAATGAACCATTTAACTTACTTATATTTTCATTGATATTTTTGGAAGCGAAAATCTCCTTATAAGCCTCACTCAAGCCTAAAATATCTTTGTTTTCAAATTTTGCTCTTCTTAATCCAATTAAATTTAATCCTTGTAATGAATTTCTATTTCCTGTTGATAATCCATAAGGAATAACATCATGTAATACTCCTGTCATGCCTCCAATCATTGCCATTTTGCCAATTCTTGTAAACTGTTGAACTGCTGAATTTCCACCTATAACTACATTGTCTTCAATAATAGCGTGACCTCCTAAAGGGACATTATTTGCTATGATAACATTACTACCGACCTGACAATCATGCGCGATGTGTGACGAAATCATAAATAAACAGTTATTTCCAATAACAGTTTTGCCACCTCCACTAATTGTTCCTGGATTTATAGTTACATATTCTCTTATTTTATTATTATCTCCAATGATCAAATTTGTTTGTTCTCCATTATATTTTAAATCTTGAGGGTCATTTATTGAAACAAAAGGATAAATTTTATTTTTTTTACCAATTTTTGTGTTTCCAGTAATGTTAACATGTGATTGTATAATTGTATTTTCTCCAATTTCTACATTAGGGCCAATTATTGAATATGGTCCAATATTAACGCTTGAATGAATTTTAGCACTTTTGTTGACTATAGCTGTTTTATCTATCATTTATTTTCCCTAATAAAACTTTTTAAATCTTTGGCTGGGTAACCCATAACTTTAGTATTATCTGGGATATCTTTTAATACACCACTCCCACCGCCAATTTGAACGTTATTACCAATTTTTAGATGTCCAGAGACTCCTGCTTGACCACCAATCATAACATTATTACCTACAATAGAACTTCCAGCAAAACCAACTTGTCCTGCTATAATGCAATTTTCACCTATCTTTACATTGTGGGCTACATGAATTTGGTTATCTAAAAATGTATTTTTTCCAATGATAGTGTTAGACAATGAGCCTCTATCTATAGTAGAGCCACAACCTATTTCAACGTTGTCTTCAATAATAACAAGACCAATTTGTGGATATCTAAAATTTAAAATTTTATCTGGAAAAAAACCAAAACCTTTTTTTCCTATTACACATCCATCTAAAATATGAACATTATTTTTAATCAACGAATTTCTTAAAATAACGTTTGAGCCAATTTTACAATTATCACCTATAGAAACATTTTTTTCTATAATTGAATTATGACCTATTAAACAATTTGATCCTATTTTTACATTAGATCCAATTAAAACATTTTTACCAAATTTAACTTTGTCATTATATTCTGTTTTAATTATATCCTGAACGCTATTATCAAAATCATCTGTAACAGAGTCAGGATAAAAGATTTTTGTAATTTGTGCAGTATGCAACAAAACTTTGCTGGTAATTAGAGGTTTACAAGTATCAGGTAAAATCGACTTTAGATTTTCTGTTGTAAGACAAAACGAAGCTTTGGTTTTTTTAGCTAAATATTCATATTTTTTTGAATGAAAAAAAGTAATTTCACTTCTTTGAGATGAATGAAGGTCTTTAATATCTTGAACCTTTTCA
>CACJLN010000007.1 GCA_902594255.1 uncultured Pelagibacteraceae bacterium | reverse complement strand
TTTAAACTTAAAGAATATGAAAATGAATTAGAGGATATTTTGATTACTAAAATTATCGAAGATTTAATTAACTATTTGTCAAACATATAATGATCTTAAAAACTTACGATTTAGACAAAAAGATTAATGCTAAAATTTTTTTATTTCACGGTGTTAACGATGGTCAAAAGGAAGAAATTATAGAGAGAAAGTTTAAACCATTATTCGGAGAAAATTTATTCAAATATTTTGAAAACGAAATATTTTCTGACATTGACAGCTTTCATAATCAAGTTCGGTCTAAATCTTTTTTTGAGAAAAGCAAACTGATAATAATTAAAGATGCTAGCGACAAAATTAAAAATGAAATTGAAATTTTAAGAGAAAAAAATTTAGATGACATTAAGATAATCCTCATTTCAAATATATTGGATAAAAAATCTAAATTAAGAAATTTTTTTGAGAAAGAGATAGATTTAGTCTCTATTGCATTTTATTCTGATAACAATCAAACATTATCCGCAATTATAAAAAATTTTTTTTCAAAAAAAAATATATCTATCTCACAGGAATCAATTAATCTAATTGTGAGCAGGGCAAACGGTGATAGAAAAAATCTTAACAATGAGCTTTCAAAGATAGAAAGTTTTCTTATAGACAAAAAAAAAATTACCATTGAAGAGATTTATGTTTTGACCAACTTATCAGAAAATTACAGCATTAATGAACTGGTAGACAACTGCTTAGCAAAAAATAAAGATAAAATTCTATATATTATTAATGAAAACAGTTTCTCGATTGAGGACACAATAATTATTATTAGAACTTTTTTAATAAAAGCTAAAAGATTGATTAAACTTAACCAAAATATGCAAACACACCAAAGTATTGATAAAGCAATTATAAATTTCAAACCTCCAATTTTTTGGAAAGACAAAGAATTAATTAAAAAACAAATAAAAAATTGGACACTTGATAAAACTTATAAATTAATAGATGAAATAAATAAGATTGAACTAAAAATAAAAAAAAATTCTACTAATTCACTTAAAATTCTATTTGATTTTATTTTGACAACCTCAAAGACTAATAATTAGATTTTATTACATCTATAATTTTATTAAGTTGATCACTATCATGATAAGCAAAGGTTATTGTCCCTTTATTTTTCTTGTTATTTTTGATAAAAACGTTGAGACCAGTTTTATCGATTAAAGATTGTTCTAAATCTTTTATATTTGGATCTTTTATTCTGTTAGCAGAATTAGGTTTTTTTTTAAAAATTTTAACAAAACTCTCTGCTTGACGAACTGAAAGTTTTTTTTCAATTATTTTATTTGCTATAAATTCAGCATTGTCTAATCCAACTAAAATCTTTGCATGACCCGCAGTGATTTTTTTATTTTTGACAAAGTTTAGTACTTCTTCTGGCAAACTTAATAATCTTAGTGAGTTAGTTATATAGCTTCTACTTTTTCCAATAAATCTTGAGACTTTTTCCTGATCATACGAAAATTCATCGATTAACCTTTTATAACCTAGTGCTTCCTCTAATGGATTAAGATCATGGCGCTGAACGTTTTCAACGATTGCAAACTCTAAAGATTTTAGATCATCAATGTTTGTTATTATTACAGGAATATCGTGAAGTCCGGCTTTTCTCGCAGCTAACCACCTTCTCTCACCTGCTATAATCTCAAATTTGGTATTTTCTAACTTTGATTTTCTAACTATGATTGGTTGAATTACACCTCGTTCCTTAATAGAATTTGATAAATCCTCTAAGCTCCCTTCGTCAAAATTTTTCCTTGGTTGATATCTATTAGGGATTATATCACTTAAAGATAATTTACTATTGCTTGTCTCAACTTTATTTTCACCTATAAGTGAAGATAAGCCTCTACCTAATCCTTTTTTTATTTTCATTATGCTGCACTCCCAATTTTATTCTCCTGATTGATAAACTCATCGGTAAAATTATAATAAGATTTACTGCCAGGACAGTTTTTGTCATAAATTAACACCGGAACTCCATGTGATGGCGCCTCTGATAATCTTACATTTCTCGGTATAACAGTTTGATAAACTTTATCTTTAAAATAATTCCTTGCTTCCTCTTCGACTTGTGAGGATAATTTGTTTCTTCTGTCATACATGGTCAGCAAGATACCCTGAATTTCTAATTTTGGATTTAAATTTATTTTTATACGTTCAATCGTTTTCATAAGTTGAGTAAGTCCCTCAAGGGCAAAAAATTCAGTTTGTAACGGAACTAACAATGAATTGGAAGATACTAAAGCCATAACTGTCAGCAAACTTAAAGATGGCGGGCAATCTATTAGGATGTAGTCATATAATGGTCCAGAAACATTTAAATAAGCGGTTAATTTAGCCTTTAAAATAAATGCTCTGTCATTGTCACCAGCTGTTTCTACTTCCAAACCAGATAAATCGACATTTGATGTAATTAAATCTAAATTTTTAAATTTGGTTTTTTTAATTACTTCTGAAATTGAGACTGTCCCATTAAGAATACCATAAATAGTTTGGTCTGACTGCTCAACATTAGATAATCCTAGACCTGTTGTAGCATTTCCCTGAGGATCGAGATCTATTACTAAAATTTTTTTGCTTTGTTGCGATAAGGCAGAAGCCAAATTAATCACAGTTGTAGTTTTACCCACTCCGCCCTTTTGATTTATAATTGAAATTATTTTCACGATAATCTTTTTTTGATTTTTTTTATGTTTAATATAAATGAGCCTTCATTTGTTAAACTTTTTTTTTCCACATAATCTAAGTCCCAATGCTGTAGTGTTTCTTTTAAAACTTTTTTTCCATTTTTTCCCATAAAAAAAATTATATTTTTAAATTTTTTAAAATTCTCGTTCACTAAATTTAAAACTAATGGCATTGGTTTAAATGCTCTTGACATTATTGTTCCGGTTTCCATATTTTTTAATTTAAAAATATCTTTTTGGATAACTTCTGTGTTCAAGTTTAATTCTTTGGAAACATCTTTTAGAAAAGCACATTTATGATAACTTTTTTCAAATAAACTAATTTTCATATCAATTTTTAAATTTTTCATCACTATTGCCACCACAAGACCTGGCAACCCTGCTCCAGAGCCTAAATCATAGGTTGTATTACTATTTATATCAACAAAATCAATGATTTGTGCCGAATCTATTATATGACGCTGTCTAATGTCATCTTTTTTAGTGTTTTTTTTGCTTATAATGTTAATTTCCCTATTTTTTCGTTGAATCAAGGAAATGTAACTTTCTAACTCATTACAAGTTTCACGTGAAACATTGAAATTTGAAATTTTTGAATACGAATTTAAATTTATTTGATCCATTAAGCTATATGCTTAATAGACTTTCTTTTTAGATGTGACAACAAAATATATGCTGCTGCCGGGGTAATTCCGTCAATTCTTAACGCCTGGCCTATTGTCTTTGGCCTAATTTCCTTAAATTTCGACTTCACCTCATTAGATAGACCTGAAAATTGATCATAATCAATATTATCTGGAATGGATAAATTCTCATCTCTTTTAAAAGCTAAAATATCAGCTTTTTGCTTCTTTAAGTATCCCCTGTAATGAGCATTAATCTCAATTTGGTCATCGATCTCAGCTCCATAATCTTTAATTTCAGGCCAAATTTCCCTTATTTTTGACATATCAACGTCTTTTTGAGTTAAAATCTCCTCAGAGGACCTGAAAATACCATCTTTTGAAATTTTGATTCCAAATTTAGAAGCTTTTGACGGGGATATATTCAAATTCGCCATTTGAAATGATATTTTGCTTAATTTTTGAAATTTATCCTCAAAAATTTTCCGTCTATAATCAGATATTAAACCAATCTTAACTCCTTTTTGTGTTAGTCTTAAATCGGCATTATCTGATCTTAAGCTTAATCTATACTCAGCACGTGATGTAAACATTCTATAAGGCTCAGCAACCCCTTTAGTGACAAGATCATCAATCATGACACCGATATATGCATCAGATCTATCAAGGATAAAAGGTTCTGAATTTTTTAGCGATAAAGCAGCATTTATCCCAGCTATAAGTCCTTGAGCTGCAGCCTCCTCATAGCCAGTTGTCCCATTAATCTGACCAGCCAAAAATAAATTTTTAATTTTTTTTGTTTCTAAGGTTAATAATAGTTCTCGAGGATCAATATAGTCATATTCTATCGCGTATCCTGGTCTAATTACTTTAACATTTTCTAAACCATTGATATTGTTAAGTATTTCATGCTGAACATCCTCTGGCAGAGATGTTGAAATCCCATTGGGATATATTGTGTGATCATTTAGGCCTTCAGGCTCCAAAAATATTTGATGTCTGTTTTTTTCTGAAAATTTAACTATTTTGTCCTCTATAGATGGACAATATCTTGGTCCTACGCCTTGGATGTTACCAGAATACATAGCACTCTTAGATAGATTTTTTTCAATTATTTTGTGAACCTTTTCATTTGTATAAGTCATTGAACATGACACTTGTTTGTTAAAATTTTCTTTAGTTAAAAATGAAAAAAAATATGGATCTTTGTCTGCATCTTGTTTTTCTAAAATATTGAAATTAATTGTTCTGGCATCTAATCTAGGGGGTGTACCTGTCTTGAGCCTTCCAATTTTAAATTTATATTTTGCTAGTTGTTCACTTAAACCTGTACTTGGTTTTTCATTAAATCTTCCTGCTGGAGTTTTTTTATCACCAATATGTATCAATCCATTTAAAAAAGTGCCGGTAGTTAGGATTAACTTCTTACAACTTACTTTGTTCCCCTTGAGTGTTAAAAAACCATTTATAGTATTATCTTTAAATATAAACTCAATTACAGAGTCTGAAAAAATGCTTAAATTACAATAGTTTACAAGTTTTTCTTGCATAAATTTACGATATAATGATCTATCAGACTGAGTTCTAGGTCCTCTAACTGCTGGACCTCTGCTTCTATTCAATAACCTAAATTGTATTCCTGACTTATCAGCAACCACACCCATAACACCATCCAGTGCATCTATTTCTCTTACAAGATGACCTTTGCCTAATCCACCAATAGCAGGATTACAGGACATTTCTCCTACCTTATTTTTGTTGTGCGTAAATAAGGCGGTTTTAACTCCCAAACGTGCAGAAGCAGCAGCAGCTTCACAGCCAGCATGTCCACCACCAATAACAACGACTTCAAACGACAAATCTTTTTTCATTCCTTAAATTTATAATCGATTAAAATATTTACAAGATTTGAATTAAAATTAAGTAAGTATAGATGTTATTTACCAATACAGAAATCGTTGAAAATACTACCTAAAATCTCCTCGACGTCAACTTTTCCGACAATCATGCCTAAATGTCTTGTAGCTAGCCTAAGATCCTCTGCGGCTTTGTCAAAGTCCTTTTTATCATTTTTTTGTAAAAAACTTTTTAGATGATCAGAACACTGCATTAAATGTTGTCTATGCCTTTCCCTGGTAATTAAAATATCTTCATCAAAGATAAATTTATCTTTCAAATTATTTTTTATCTCTGAAATTAATTCCTCGATATTCGAATTTTTTTTGAGTGAAATCAAAACATGTTTAAATTTAGTAATTTGTGAATGCAACTTTTCTTTTAATAAGTCAGACTTATTTACAACTAATATTGCATTATCCTTTAATAAATCATTCAAAAAACCGCTTAAATCAATATTTCTAGCATCAACCACAACAAGCTTTAAATCAGCTTTCTCCGCTTTTTTTAGTGATAATTTGATACCTTTTTTTTCAATCTCATCCTTTGACTCTCTTATTCCTGCGGTATCAGAAATAACAACTGGATAGCCGTCAATATTTAAATGCGTTTCAATTACATCCCTTGTAGTTCCAGCAATTTCTGAGACTATTGCCACTTCCCTGTTAGCCAAATTATTTAATAAACTTGATTTTCCCGCATTTGTTGGACCGACAATAGCAATTTTAAAACCTTCGCGAACTATTTCTCCAACTTTTTGATCATTTAAAATTTTTGTAATTTCATATAAAACTTTACTCGAATTATTTCTAATCTGTTTTATTTTGTCTTCAGGCAAATCTTCGTCTGGGAAGTCTATTTTAGCCTCTACATAAGATAACATTTTTATTAGTTTCTCTCTTAGCTCGTTAAACTTATCTGAAGACTTTCCTTGCATTATCTTAACAGCTTGTAATCTTTGGATTTCGGTTTCTGCAGAAATTAAATCGGCTATGCTTTCAGCTTTTAATAAATTTATTTTACCATTTTGAAAAGCAAGCTTTGTGAATTCACCTGGTTCTGCCAGTCTACAATTTTCAATTCTAGAAATCTGATTTTGAATAGCTAAAATGACTGCTTTACCACCATGCACATGAAACTCAGCCATATCTTCACCTGTATAGCTCTCAGGGCCAGGAAACCATATAATTATACCTTCATCAATTAACTCGGACGTTTTGATATTGTTTATTTTTCGAAGGGTGGCCACTCTAGGGGGTGGAAGCTCCTTCCTTGTGAGCAATTTCAGAACTTTTTTAACATTATCACCAGAAACTCTTATTACAGCTACACCAGAAATCCCTGATCCAGATGCAAGCGCATATATAGTCATTAAATTATTATATCGCTAAATTAATTAATGCATATAATTATTTGGTTATGATTATTTGGATAGCCTCATACCCTAAATCTGGAAATACTTGGGTTAGAGCATTAATTGCACATTACTTTTTTTCAAAAGATAAAAAATTTTATTTTGAAATATTAAAAAATATTCCAAATTTCAATGTTAGCGATTTTATCAGTGAAAAAACACCCCTTAAATCAGATGACGATGTAATGAAAAACTGGTTACCTACTCAAAAATTTATTATTAAAAAATTTAAAAGGAACCTACTTTTTAAAACTCATAATGCCTGTATAAAAAAAAATGGAAACGAGTTTACAAATAATGATGTCTCAGCAGGTTGCATATATGTTGTTCGAGATCCAAGGAATGTAATTACTTCCTATAAAAATTTTGAAAACCAAACCTACAAAAATATAGCCAAAAATATGTTTGATATTAAAGGATATCTCTCCTCAAATGAAAGTACTTTTAAAAAGTTTGGAATAAAAGGAATTGAAATAATAAGTTCTTGGGCTGAAAATTATAATTCTTGGGTTCATAATAAATATAAAATACCTGTTTGTTTAATTAAATATGAAAACTTGTGCAGTGACCCTTTTAGAGAATTCAAGAGAATTTTTGAATTTTTGAGAAAGATAAATAACGAAGAAAAAACTGAAATAGATATCAAGAGACTTCAGAATACGGTTGAAGAAACAAGTTTCAAAAATTTAAAAAACTTAGAGAAAAAAGAGGGGTTTTTAGAAAAACAAAATAGAAAAATAGATTTTTTTAATCAAGGAAAGGAGAACAACTGGAAGGAAATTTTACCAAGAGAAATATCATCAGAAATTGAAAAAAAATTTTCTAAAGAAATGTTGGAATTGGGTTATTTATAGTTAAGCAGGTTTATTCATTGAATTAAAAAACTCTGAATTATTTTTTGTGTCTTTTAATTTTGAGCTGATAAACTCTATTGCATCCATAGTGCCCATTGGGGCAATTATTCTTCTTAAAACATTCATTTTTTGAAGATCATTTTTATCAAATAATAGTTCTTCTCTTCTTGTTCCTGATTTAGTGATATCAATAGCTGGATATATTCTTTTATCTGCAATTTTTCTATCAAGAACAGTTTCACTATTACCAGTTCCTTTAAATTCCTCAAAAATTACCTCATCCATTCTACTTCCAGTATCAATTAATGCTGTTGATATAATCGTCAAAGAACCGCCCTCCTCAATATTTCTTGCGGCTCCAAAAAATCTTTTAGGTCTTTGAAGTGCATTAGCGTCTACACCTCCAGTTAACACTTTACCAGAACTTGGGATTACCGCATTATAAGCTCTCCCGAGCCTTGTGATAGAGTCTAAGAGTATAACCACATCTTTTTTATGCTCTGTTAATCTTTTTGCTTTTTCTATTACCATTTCTGCAACAGCAACATGACGTTGTGCAGGTTCGTCAAAAGTAGAACTAATTACTTCTCCTTTAACAGTCCTTTGCATATCTGTAACCTCTTCAGGTCTTTCGTCAATAAGTAAAACTATTAAATAACATTCTGGATAATTTTTTGCTATAGAATTGGCAATACTTTGAAGTATCATGGTTTTTCCAGCTTTTGGCGGTGAAATAATTATTGATCTTTGGCCTTTACCGATCGGGCTTACTAGGTCAATTAATCTTGGAGTTAAATCTTGTTTTTTTTCAGTTTTTAAAACTTCAATTTCCATAACTAATTGTTTATCTGGGTAAAGTGGAGTTAAGTTGTCAAAAGCAATTTTATGTCGTGATTTTTCTGGTTCTTCAAAATTTATTTTACTAACTTGTAACAATGCAAAATATCTTTCTCCCTCTTTCGGAGCTCGTACAGGTCCCTCAACCGTATCACCAGTTCTTAAGCCAAATTTTCTTATCTGGCTTGGGCTTACATATATATCATCTGGACCGGGTAGATAATTGGACTCCATTGCTCTTAGGAAACCAAAGCCGTCTTGTAACAGTTGCAAAACTCCTGCGCCTGTTATTTCCTCTTTTTCAGCGACCTTTTTTAAAATAGCAAAAAGTATTTCTTGCTTTCTTAAAGTACTAGCATTTTCAATACCAAGCTCTTCTGCTTGTGTAATAAGTTGTTCGGATGATTTGAGTTTTAGTTCCTGTATGTTCATGATAAAAAATTATTAAGGACTTAATAACAACTAGAATATATATGCTAATTATAAATATTCAACCCTAGATAGGCTTAAAAACTACAACAAATATGATTAAAATAAGCAATAATGTGGGTATTTCATTTATAAATCGATAAAATTTATGTGAATGTTCATTTAGGTCTTGTTTAAATTGACCTAAAATTCGTCCAAGATAAAAATGATAAATCGTTAGTATAACTACAAATATTAGTTTTAAAATCATCCAAGTTTGGCCAAGTTGTTGAAATCCTATTTCATGGATTAATAATAAACCAAATACCCAAGATAGTATCATTGCTGGAGTCATAATATAAAAAAACAGTTTTCTTTCCATGGTTTTAAATACATCTGATATTATTGGCTTGGTGCTGTATTGAGAATGATAAACAAAGATTCTTGGAAGATATAGCAATCCAGCCATCCAAGAAATTACTGATATCAAATGTAATGATTTAAACAGTAAATAGGTATTCATAAGCTAAATGTTTTTTTGAATTAAAGATTTTAATAGAACTATATGATCATCATTATCATTCAAACATGGCACCATATCAAAGTTTTCTCCCCCAGAGTCTAGGAAGCTCTCTTTTCCTTGAATTTGTATTTCTTCTAAAGTTTCAACACAATCTGAGGAAAATCCTGGGCATATAGCTAAGATATTTTTTTTCCCTTCTCGAGGTAGGCTTTCTAGGGTTTTGTCTGTATAAGGTTGAAGCCATTTTTCAGGACCAAATCTTGATTGGAACGTTGTCATAATTTCAATCGAAGTAAGTTTTTCTGATATTAGTCTAGTGGTTTTGTGGCAATAGCAATGATAAGGGTCGCCTTTATCAAAATATTTTTGAGGTATTCCATGATAAGAAGCTAATATTAAATCTGGCTTCCAATTAATTTCTTTAATTTTTTTATTCAATGAATTTACAAGTGCATCTATATATAAGGGATCAGATTCATAATGAGGCACTATTTTAAGTGATGGTTGCCATCTCATTTTCATAAGAGTTCTATATACTTCGTCACAAACAGTTGCGGTAGTCGCAGCAGCATATTGGGGATAAAGCGGAAGTATTATTAAATTTTCACAGCCTTGTTTATGAAGGGTTGCAATTTTACTTCTTATACTAGGATTTCCATATCTCATGGCATAATCTATTATCAAGTCTTTTTTAGACATTGTGCTTGAGAGTTTTTCTGCCTGTTTTTGAGTATAGTAAAGAAGTGGGGAAATATTTTTGTCCTTCATCCAGATTTCTTTATATGCTTTTGCTGTTTTAGATGGCCTGAAAGTTAATATGAAAACATTTAAGATAATCTGCCAAACTATTGGGTTAACTTCAATTACTCTTCTATCTGATAAAAATTCTTTTAAGTACTTTCTTATATCAAGCCAACTTGTTGAGTTGGGTGTTCCTAGATTTATAATTAAAACTCCAGTTTTTCCAAATTTTACAGGTGGGTGTTCTTGTTTGATATCCATTAATAATCTTTCACAGTTTTTACTAAATAATCCATCATACTAGGGTCAGTCTCTGGTAGAACACCATGTCCTAAATTAAATATATATGGATGATCTTTGAAAATATCTAGATATTTTATTGTTTCTTTTTTTAGCTTTTCTTTATCAGTAAGTAAAATCTTTGGATCCATTCCACCTTGTACGGGAATTTTTATTTCTTTATAAATTTTTATTGGATCAACTTTATAATCAATACAAATAACATCTGGTTTAATAATTTCACAAAAGTCTTTATAATTCTTAATACCTCTTGGAAAACAAATAACAGGCACGTTTAAAGATTTAATATAATTAACTAAACTTAATGTGGGCTCATAAATATAATAAGGTAAATCTTTTTCATTTAACAAACCTGCCCAACTATCAAAGATTTGAATTAATTGAGCTCCATTATCAATTTGATTTTTGACGTGTATTTTTAAAAACTTATCTAAAATTTTAAGAACTTTACTAATTAATATCTTGTTTACAAAAAAATTTTCATTTAGATCTAGTTTTGGTGACTTTTTATTAATCATGTAAACCAATAAAGTCCATGGTGCCCCAACAAAACCAATAGTAGTTTTATTATTAGTAAACTGAGAACTGCTAACCAATTTAATTAACTCATAAACAGGAGAGAGTTTTTTTACAAAACTAATTTCTTCAACGCTTGAAATTTTTTTCAAATCTAATTCATCAAGTAAAGGGCCCATATTTTTTTTAAACACCACATTTTGATTCAGACCATATGGTAACATCAAGATATCAGAGAAAATTATTGCAGCATCCAAATTAAATCTCTTTAAAGGTTGTAGAGTAATCTCACTCGATAATTTTTGATTAAGACATAATTTGATAAAGTCAGGATTTTGTTTTCTTATTTCTCTAAATTCCGGTAAATATCTCCCTGCTTGTCTCATTATCCAAATAGGATTGATATTACTTTTTTTGTTTATTATTACTTCTTCAATTGGAGACATATTAATAATAAAATATAATTGGTTGTAATGTTAGTATATTCTGTGAATAATGGTGATTAAATTTATTGAACATCTTATAAACAGTTTATTAACATTTAGAGTTTAAATTTTAATAAATATATACGTAAAATTGAAGCTTATTAACTTAATACATTTAATGATCACTATCGGTCTTAACATGTTTAATATTGTTGATAAAACCACTGTTTTACAACACAAAATTAAAAATATGAGAGATATTCAATATGATAAAGGTAATACAAATTTATAAATATATTATACATGAACAATACATATCAAATATATCTTATATCAGATTCAACAGGTGAAACTTTAGATAGAATTTTTACTGCTATCAAAGCTCAATTTAAAAATATAAAATATAAAATTCACACTTATTCCTTTACAAGAACCAACAATCAAATTTCAAAGATTTTGTCTGAGGCTGAAAAAAAAACAAATCCAATAATATTATATTCAATAGTAGATAGCAATCTTGCTAAATATCTTGCTAAAACAAGTAGAGAAAAAGAGATTCCATGTTTTGGTGTGTTGGGAGATTTAATATTAAGTTTTTCAAAATTACTTAATCAAAAGGCCTCACATCAACCTAGTGGCCAACATGCTCTTAATGACGAATATTATAAAAGGATTGAAGCTATTCAATTTACCATGAATCATGATGATGGCAATTCTATTAAAGAAATAAAAAAGTCCGATATAATTCTTTTAGGGGTGAGCAGAACCAGTAAAACACCAACCTCAATCTATTTGGCTAACAAAGGCTATAAAACATCAAATATTCCACTTATTAATGAAAATTCTATTCCACAAATTTTGAAAGAGAACCCTAAAATTTCTTGTGTAATCGGTCTAAATACTGAGCCTGAAAGATTAGTAGATATAAGAAAAAATAGAATGAATTCTTTAAAAGAAACACAGAACAAATCATACACAGATCTGGATAAAATTAGAAAAGAAGTTGAGAATGCTAAAAATGCTTTTAAAAAGTACAAATGGCCCACAATAGATGTTACAAGAAAATCGGTTGAGGAAACCGCAGCATCAATAATAAAAATATACGAAATTTATAAACAAAATGTTTAAATTAATACTTGCATCTAAAAGCAAAGTAAGGAAAGAAATATTAGACAAACATAATATTGAAGCTAAAGTTGAGCCCTCAACTGTTGATGAGGAACCTATCAAACAGAGTTTACTAAAAGAAAAAGCTTCACCCGAAATAATCTCAAAAAATCTTGCAGAAATAAAAGCTAGCCGAGTTAGTCAGAAGAATTTCGATACATTAGTTTTAGGCGCAGATAGTGTTATAGACCTAAATGGAGAATTAATCTCTAAACCTGACAATCGTGAAAAAGCTCTATCAATTTTAAAAAAACTCAATGGAAAGGTGCACCAATTAATCAGCTCTGTTTGCATATCAAAAAATGGTTCAATGATCTGGAACTATACTGATATAGCCAAACTAACAATGAAGAATTTCTCAAACAAAGAGTTAGAAGAATATTTAAATAAGATTTCAGATGAGGCACTTTATTCGTATAATGTTTATCAAATTGAGGGGTTAGGTAGATCTTTATTTTCGAAAATACAAGGAGATGAAAATACAATTATGGGCCTTCCTATTAACAAAATTAAGGAATATTTAAAAAATTATGAATAAGTATTTAGTAATTGGCAATCCGATTGATCACTCTTTGTCTCCAAAAATTCATAACTACTGGATTAAGAAAAATAATATTAAAGCAATATATGATAAAGAAAGATTAAATAGCGATGATTTAAAAAATTTAATAATAAAAATCAAAGAGAAAAATATTAGTGGAGTAAATGTCACTGTTCCTTTTAAAAAAGAGGTAATTCCTTATCTTGACAAGCTGACATCGGGTGCTGAAGCAACTCAATCGGTTAATACAATTGTATTAACAAATGATGGTAAAATAGTAGGCTATAATACTGACATAGGTGGTTTTGAGAATGCTATTAAATACACAAAATATGATACTTCTGGAAAAAAGATTTTTATTTTAGGCTCTGGTGGAGTTACGCCATCAATAATTCTTGCTTTATATAATATGAATGTTTCAAGCATTACTTTAACCAATAGAACCAAAGCTAAAGCTGAAAAATTACAAAATTTTTACAACAGTAGCACCGTAAAAAAAAATGGATGGAATGACATAAAGGTGGTTGATTGGGGTGAAGTACCCGAGTTTGATATGATTATAAACGCGACCAGTGTCGGTTTAAATAAAGATGATAATTTAGACTTAGATTTTTCAAAAATTGGTAAAAATAAGTTTTTTTATGATGTTATCTACAATCCTAAGGAAACAAATTTTTTAAAAAAAGGTAAAGATCTAGGCAATAAAACTGAAAATGGAAAAAAAATGTTTATTTTTCAAGCAGCAGAAGCTTTTAAAATTTGGCATGATATTCAACCTGAAATTAATGAGGAAGTAAGCAAACTTTTAGACTAATGCGAAGAATAGGAATTTTAGGAGACATAGGGTCGGGGAAAAGTCTTATCGCAAATAGTTTTGGCTATCCAGTTTTCAATGCCGATCAAGAAGTTGGAAAAATATATAAGAAAAACAAAAAAGTATTTTTTAAATTAAAAAAAATTTTACCAAAATACATTTATTCGTTTCCAATAAATAAATATGAAATCACAAATGCAATATTATCTAATAAAAATAATCTAAAAAAAATTATCAAAGTAGTCCATTTTGAAGTAAGAAAAAAAATGAAACTTTTCTTGAGAAAAAATAAAAATAAAAAATTTGTAATTCTAGACATTCCTCTTTTGCTAGAAAATAAGCTTAATAAAAAGAATGATATTTTAATATTTATAGATGCAAATAAAAAAAAAACCTTAGAAAAATTAAAAAAAAGAAAAAATTTTAATTCGAAATTACTTTACAAATTCAAAAAGATTCAACTACCGCTTGTTTATAAAAAACAAAAGTCTGATTTTATTATTAAGAATAATTTCTCTAAAAAAGGGATAAAAAAAGATATAAATAAAATTTTGGACAAAATTTTATAATGAAAGAAATTATACTAGATACTGAAACAACAGGACTCTCCACGAAAGAGGGTCACAGAATTGTAGAAATTGGTTGTATAGAATTAGATAATTTAGTTCCAACAAAAAATAGATTTCATTGTTATTTAAATCCAGATAGGAAAGTTTCAGAAAAAGCTTTCAAAGTTCATGGATATACAGATGAGTTTTTATCTAAACAAAAAAAATTTGATCAAATTGTTGATGAATTTTTAAATTTTATCAAAGAAAGCAGACTAGTAATTCACAATGCTGAGTTTGATCTATCTCATCTTAATAATGAAATGAAAATTTTAGGTAAAGAAAAAATTAAAAATGATGTTGTAGATACTTTAACTTTAGCTAGAAATAAATTTCCAGGGTCATCAACCAGTCTAGATGCGCTTTGTAAAAGATATAGGATCGATAATTCAAAGAGAGTAAAACATACGGCTTTAATAGATTGTGATTTACTAGCAAAAGTTTATATAAATTTATTAGATCAAAAAGAACCTACCCTAGAATTTCAGAATAACAAAAAAGAAGACATAGATAATTTAGATGAAAAAGTTCTTTATTATAAAAAAGTAATTTGTCCTACAGAAAAAGAAATAGAAATGCACAAAAAATACCTTAAACAAAATCTTAAAAAAAATTTTTTTAATTAAACTTCTCGTTATAAAGTTTCTCGAAATCTATTTTTTTTTCAAATCTAACCTCGGGAAAACCTGAATTATGTATTAAATCTAAAAGTGCCTTCTCAATTTTTGGATAAATTAATACTTGAACATCACAAAGGATTATTTTTTGTAAATCGTTTTTTTCTTTCAATTCTTTATCAACATTTATAATTGTAGCATAGATAATTTCAAAGTAAGATTTCTTTTCGTTCTCCCCCTTATCTTCAAATTTTAAAGTAGTATTAATTTCGATCAATCTATTCTTGAGTGGCTTAGAATTTATATCTATGTTTAAATGATATTTGGAAATATTATCTTTAACAAAAAGATAAGTTTCAACATCACGTGTTTCACTCGAAATATCTTTTATATATTGAGTTAAGATTTTATATTTTTCTTTCATCGTCATCTTCTATATCCACAAACTCACCATCTATAAAATTATTCTTATCTGGTTCCTTCTTTTTAATCTTTTTAGAAACTTTACCCAAAATTAATTTCCTTGTGATAGGAAAAATTATCAGAAACCCAATAATGTCTGTTGCAAATCCAGGTATAATCAAAAGTAAAGCTGCAAAAGCAATGGCGGCACCAGAAATTATTTCATACGCAGGTGTTTCTTGTTTGATCATTTGTGAATACGCTGAACGCAAAGTATTTAAGCCCTCATATCTAGCATATATTATTCCAGTTATCGCTGTTATGAAGATTAATAAGATTGTGTTAAAAGCACCAATTTTTGCTCCAATCTTTATGAACAGATATATTTCGACAATTGGAACTAAAATAATTGATAAAAGCACTGAGTTCATTTGTCTTCAATGTAATTGTTGGTTGAAATTATTCAACAGAGTAATTACTATAATGTAATGAATTATAGTTTTGAATATATTGACATAATATTGCTCGCAATGATTGCTGGATTCATTTTCTTAAGATTGCGTGGCATTTTAGGTAAAAGAACAGGATTTGAGGGAAAAGCACCTCCACAATTTGAAGAAATTTTAAAAAACGTTCGATTAGATAAAAACTTAAAAGAGAGTCAGAATTTTGATGAGAAAGCGAAAAAAGAATTTCTAAGTGGTGCTAAAATAGCGTACGAGACAATTATTACAGATTTTAGTGATAACGACAACAGGATAACTACCTCAAAGCCGCTTTTGAGCAACAAAATTTTTGATCAATTTAATCAGGCTCTAAAAGAAAGAAACGCAAAAGGGCATTATGCTGAAATAACTTTTATAGGCGTTAATTCCGCAGTTATAAAAGAACATAAAAAGAATAACAATATTTTACAAGTAACTGTAGATTTTGTAGGAGAGGTAATTACTTGTATAAGAGATAAAGAGAAAAAAATAATTTCAGGGAACCCGGAAAAAATAAAAAAAATATACGATACTTGGGTCTTTTCGAGAGATATGAAATCAACAAATCCGAATTGGCAACTAGTAGACATACTAACTTAATTGAATAGCAAAATCTCAGATAAAGATAAAAAAGATTGGAAAAATTTTTTATCTAGCGATGAAAAATTACCTAATAAAGACGAAAAACTTTCAAATAAAAAAAAATTTTCAATAAAATCTTTTGATTTGCATGGCTACTCATTAGATGAAGCAAATAATAAAATAAATGATTTAATTAAAGACTCTTATGAAAAAGGTGTAAAAAAATTAATAATTGTTACTGGAAAGGGATTACATTCGCAGAATGAAAAAGACCCATATATCTCAAAGAACTTAGGCATTCTTAAATACTCTGTTCCAGAATATATAAAAAATAGCGATGAATTAATGAGTCTAATTTCTCAAATAAAAGAAGCGGAAAATGAGGATGGAGGAAGTGGAGCTTTTTACGTATATCTAAAAAAAAAACTATAAAATAAATTTCGATAGGTCCGTATCTTTTACTAAATTATCTAGATTTTTATTTATGTAATCTTTATTGATAACTATTTTTTCGCCAGATTTATCTGTTGCTGTAAAGCTAATATCATCAAGAATTTTTTCTATAATGGTATGCAGTCTTCTTGCACCAATATTTTCTACTGACGCATTAACTTCTGATGCAATATTTGCGATTGTTTCTATTCCATCTTCAGAAAACTCAAGATCTACATTTTCAGTTTTTAATAAAGCGATGTATTGTTTAATCAAACTGAAGTCAGGCTCTTTTAAAATTCTTTTAAAATCATCGCTAGTTAAAGCCTCAAGCTCTACTCTAATTGGAAGTCTACCTTGTAATTCTGGAAGTAAATCTGAAGGTTTAGCTAGTTGGAAAGCTCCAGATGCAATAAACAAAATATGATCAGTTTTGATTGGCCCATATTTTGTATTAACTGTAGTGCCCTCAATTAAAGGTAATAAATCTCTTTGGACTCCTTCTCTTGATACATCACCACCTACCCGATCTGTCCTTCCAGAGATTTTATCAATTTCATCTAAAAAAACTATTCCGTTATTTTCTGTCGAAATTTTTGCTGCTTTTATAATCTTATCCTGTTCAATTAGCTTATCTGACTCATCGTTTATTAATATATCGTGAGATTCTTTTACTGACATTTTCTTCTTTTTTTCCTTTGTGCCCATAGATTTTCCAAGCATCTCACCAATGTTAATCATTCCAACATTTGCCCCAGGCATTCCTGGAATTTCAAATGAGGTACTGTTTCCCGTATCGCTCACAGCTATTTCAATCTCGTTATCATCTAGATCACCATTTCGTAATCTTTTTCTAAAACTTTCTCGGGTTGCTAAGCTTGCTTTTTTTCCTACTAAAGCGTCTAAAACTTTTTCCTCTGCTAATTTTTGTGCTTGCGCATAAACTTCTTTTCTTTTTTTTACTTTTTCCATCGAAATCGCAATTTCGATCAAATCTCGAACTATTTGTTCCACGTCTCTACCTACATATCCAACTTCTGTAAATCTTGTTGCTTCAACCTTTACGAATGGTGCCTCAGCAAGTTTAGACAGTCTCCTTGAAATTTCGGTTTTTCCAACACCTGTTGGACCAATCATTAAAATATTTTTAGGCAACACCTCATTTTTCATTTCACCTTTTAAAGCTTGTCTTCTCCATCTATTTCTTAGAGCAACAGCAACAGCTCTCTTAGCTTTATTTTGACCGACTACAAATCTATCTAATTCAGAAACAATTTCTCTAGGTGATAGTGAACTTACTAATGAAGCATCATCTTTCTGATTTTTATCTTTGGGATGTAATTGAGTTACGTTTGATTTATCCATTATATTTTCTCAACTTTAACATTCTCATTTGTAAACACACAAATATCGGCTGCAACTTTTATAGCTTTCTTTGCAACTTCTTCTGCTGATATATTGCTTTCCATTAAAACTTTCCCTGCAGCTAAAGCATAATTTCCACCAGAACCAATGCCAATTACATCTCCTTCAGGTTCAAGAACATCACCAGTACCAGAAATTATATAACTATTTTTTTTATCACCAACCGCCATGAGTGCTTCTAATCTTCTTAAATATTTATCTGTTCTCCAGTCTTTAGCTAATTCAACAGCAGCCCTAGACAAGTTACCAGCATGTTTCTCTAATTTTCCTTCCAATCTTTCAAATAATGTCAAGGCATCAGCTGTTGATCCAGCAAAACCAGCTACAACATCTCTTTTATCAATTTTTCTGACTTTTGAAGCAGTACTTTTTACGACAGTATTTCCCATACTCACTTGTCCGTCGCCAGCTACTACTACCTCATCGTTTTTTCTAACTAAAACAATCGTTGTCATAGCCTATAAATGGATATTAAATTTGATAGTTCAAGCCCAGGTTTAGTATTATTGCCATAATTGAATAATATATGTATACCTGTTTTTAATTATGAAGCGTAAAGGTAAAATAAGCAGGAAAACAAAAGAGACAAGCATTAGTGTTGATTTAAATATTGACGGTAAAGGTAAATACAAAATTGACACAGGAATAGGTTTTCTAAACCACATGCTTGAACAACTATCTAAGCATTCTTCGATCGATATGAATATAAAAGCTAAAGGCGATACTCATATTGATTTACACCACACAACTGAAGATACAGGAATTGCTATTGGCGAAGCGTTAAAAAAAGCTTTAAAAAAATCTGTTGGAATTAAAAGATATGCTCATGCGATGATCCCAATGGATGAAACTTTATCACGTGTAGCAATAGATATTTCAAATAGACCTTACTTAATTTGGAAAGTAAATTTAAAAGTAGAAAAGCTTGGTGAGATGGACACTGAACTTTTTAAAGAATGGTTTCAAGCGTTTTCTCAAGCTGCTGGAATTACTCTACACATTGAAAATATTTATGGGGACAATAGTCACCACATTATTGAATCTTGCTTTAAAGGGCTTGCAAGATCATTAAGAACTGCATTGGAAATAGACCTAAGGAATAGTAAATCAATTCCTTCTACTAAAGGCTCATTATAAAATTAATGAACGTTACAATTGTTGATTATAAATCGGGCAATATAAGCTCGGTAATAAACTCTTTTAGAGAAGTTGCCAAAGAAAAAGTAAATATCGAAGTAACCTCTAATCCCAATAAGATAAAATCAAGTGATAAAATAGTTTTACCAGGGCAGGGCTCATTTAAAAGCTGCGTTGAAGCACTGAACAATATTGATGGTCTTTCAGATACACTTAATGAATTTACATTAATTAATAAAAAACCTCTTCTTGGAATTTGTGTTGGTTTACAAATGTTTGCCGATATCGGCTATGAAGAAACTGAGACTAAGGGGTTAGGATGGATCTCGGGTAAAGTTTCAAAAATAGATAATCAAGATGGAAAATTTAAACTTCCTCATATTGGCTGGAACGAAATCACTATCGTCAAAGATAGTAAAATTTTTAAGGATATAGAAAATAATTCTCATATGTATTTTGTTCATAGTTATGAATTTGTACCAAATGATAAAAAAGTTATTTCAGCAACCACTGATTATTCAACAAAAGTAGTTTGTTCAGTAGAGAAAGAAAATATATTTGGTACACAATTTCATCCAGAAAAGAGTGACAAGTCTGGGCTCAAAATAATTAATAATTTTATAAGTTTATAAATGAAAATATTTCCTGCAATAGATATTAAAGATAAAAAGTGTGTAAGACTAGTTAAGGGAGATTTTGATAATAAAACTGAATATGAGTTGTCTCCAGTTGAACAAGCAGGAAAATATAAAGATCATGGTTTTAAAAATTTACATATAGTTGATTTAGATGGTGCTTTAACTGGTGAAACGGTAAATTTAGATATCATTCAAGATATAGTTAGTAAATTCAATTTAAAGGTTGAGGTAGGTGGTGGTATTAGAAATTCTGATAGTATCCAAAAATATATTGATGCTGGTGTAGAGAAAGTAATTCTGGGCAGCGCTGCTATTAAAGACAAAAATTTCTTAAAAGAGTCATGTAAAAAATTTCAAAATTATATTGCTCTAGGTTTAGATGCTAAAGATGGATATTTGTCAGTATCTGGATGGAAAAAAAACTCTAATCAGTTAACTTTAGATTATTTAAAAGAAGTTAATGATTATGGTGTCAGTAGATTAATTTTTACAGATATTAATCGCGACGGCATGAAGCAAAGTCCAAACTTTAAAGAAACAATGAAAGTCGCTGAGATGTCAAAGTGCCCAGTAATTATATCAGGTGGTGTTTCATCAATAGGCGATATTAAAAAAGTAAAGAATTTAAAAAATGTTGAGGGTATAATAGTTGGTAAAGCTATTTATGATGGTGATATTAAATTAGAGGAGCTAGTGAGAGAAGATGCTTAAGAACAGAATTATACCTTGTTTAGATGTAAAAAATGGTCGTGTTGTTAAAGGTATAAACTTTGTCGATCTAAAAGACGCAGGAGACCCTGTAGAACAAGCCAAAATTTATAGTGATGGAGGCGCCGATGAAATTTGTTTTTTAGACATTACTGCTTCAAATGAAAATAGAGATACTATTTATGATGTTGTTAAGAAAACCTCAAAAAAGTGTTTTGTGCCGTTAACTGTTGGAGGTGGTGTTCGAAGTGTTGAGGATATTAACAAATTACTCAATTGTGGAGCTGATAAGGTGTCCATAAACACTTCAGCAGTTGAAAATTCAAAAGTAGTTATAGATAGTTCAAAAAAATTTGGATCTCAATGTATTGTAGTAGCAATCGATGCTAAAAAAAATGGAGACAAGTGGGAAGTGTTTACTCACGGAGGAAGAAATAATAGTGGTATTGACGCTTTAGAGTATGCTGAACAAATGGAAAAAAACGGTGCAGGGGAGTTATTAGTAACTTCAATGGACAGAGACGGAACTCAAGTAGGTTATGATATTGATCTCATGTCAAAAATTTCATCTAAAGTAAATATTCCAGTTATTGCATCAGGTGGCGTAGGTAATTTAGATCACTTAGTGGATGGAATTAAATTAGGTAAAGCTAGTGCGGTTTTGGCAGCTTCTATATTTCATTATGGAAAACACTCAGTAAAAGAAGCCAAGGATTATTTGGACTCAA
The DNA here is from genome assembly GCA_902594255.1 of uncultured Pelagibacteraceae bacterium. Taxonomy (GTDB): domain Bacteria; phylum Pseudomonadota; class Alphaproteobacteria; order Pelagibacterales; family Pelagibacteraceae; genus Pelagibacter. Next base: position 33,203 of record CACJLN010000007.1, on the reverse strand, counting down.
AAGGAATACCTGTTAGAATTTAATATGCTCAATACTTTAGAAAGCTTATTTAATCTTGCAAGGGCGCGAAAAAAAACTCCAGTAGATGGTTCTTACACTAATAAATTGCTTAGTGATAAATCGTTGAGCAAAGAAAAGATCCTAGAAGAAATTAATGAACTTATTGAAGCGGTAGAAAAAAATTCAAATAAAATTCATGAAGCAGCTGATGTTTTCTATCATCTGATAATGTATCTAGAGGCAAATGATGTGAAAATTGAGGATGTAATGGAAGAACTAAACAAAAGAAAAAAATGAGTTACGATGATAATAATATTTTTGCAAAAATATTAAGAGGTGAAATCCCTTGTAAAAAGATTTACGAGGATGATCACGTTTTGTCATTTCATGATATTAACCCACAAAAAAAAATTCATGCACTGGTAATACCTAAAGGAAAATATATTGACCTTGATGATTTTAGTCAAAACGCTTCTCCAGAGGAAATGGTAGGTTTATTAAAAGGAATAAATATTGTAGCTAGAAAGCTTGGGATTTCCGTAGATACAGGTAAAGGATATAGAGCATTAGCCAATATAAGTGAACATGGAGGTCAAGAGGTACCCCATTTACATTTTCATTTGTTTGGTGGTGAAAGAGTCGGTAAGATGGTTTGGTGAGTAAAAAAGTTGAAAGAAATTATCTTGAAATTAATTCTATTGAAGAATTGAATGAGCCTGACAATTTATTACCTGATTTTATTATTGAACTTGTTCAACCAGATGATTTTAAACTTAACAAATTCTTTTATAAGAATATCGGTAAAAGTTATCATTGGGTTGATCGTTTAATTTGGACAGATAAACAATGGATGAATTATACATCTGATAGAAGTGTTAAAACTTTTGTTTTAAAAAAAAAGGATGATTTAGCAGGATACTTTGAGCTTGTTATTCATAAAGATAAAAAGGAAGTTGAAATAGCTTATCTAGGATTACTAGAGGAATACCATAATCAAAAACTAGGCTCATTTCTTTTGTCTTCAGCAATCAGAAATTCATTTAAGGAAAAAACTAATAGAGTTTGGGTCCATACTTGTTCTTTAGATCATAAAAATGCTCTTAAAAACTATTTATCAAGAGGTATGAAGATTTTCAAAAAAGAGACAATATCAATTTAATTTCGATCAGGTAGATTAAATAAGTTCTTTTTCAAATTCTTATTAACGGAAATTGAGCTTAAGTAAGTGATACTCAGGTTTTGGTAAATATCTAAAGTTTGCCAACCTAATAAACTAAAATTATTTATATCAAAAAAAACATTTATTTCATTTTCATTTTCAGTAAATTTAAAATTTACGAATTTCTTTTGAACTATTCTAGCATTTGACTCATTTATCTTTTTTATCAAAAATTCTTTATCCAAAAGATAATTTAAAGGTGTTTTTTCTAGAGAGTATTTATAGTAACTAGCGGTTGTTTTGATTATTAATGATTTTCCGTCAGAAACTAAAACTTTTTGATTTCCTAAATTATATTTACAGAATATCTGTTTTGGATATTGAATTGTACAATTTCCATTTTCAATTTTTCCATTAATATTTTGTTCAAAATCAAAATTGATATTTTTAATATTTTTTAAGTTTAAAATTATATTTTCTTTTATGTTGGCTGAAGTTTTGGATGCTAAAAAGATTAATAGTAATATATAGATATATATTTTCATTAAAGGACATCACGTTTTCCAACATGATTTGCTTTACTGACGATTCCTTCTGCTTCCATCATATCTATAATTCTTGCAGCACGATTATATCCAATTTGCAGTTTTCTCTGTAGAAAAGAAGTTGACGCTTTCCCCTCCGATTTAACAATTTCAATAGCTGTTTGATAAAGATCGTCTTTATCTCCCTGATTTTTAGAGTTATCACCAATTTCTTTCTCATCTACAAAATTAAGAATTTCATCAACATAATCTGGCTCTGCTTGAGATCTTAAAAAATTGTTAATTTTTTCAATCTCAATATCTGACACAAATGGGGCGTGAATCCTTATAATTCTATTTGCAGAAGACATGTAAAGCATATCACCTTTGCCTAATAATTGCTCGGCCCCTTGCTCACCCAGAATTGTTCTACTATCAATTTTTGATGAAACTTGAAATGATATTCGAGTTGGAAAATTGGCTTTTATAGTCCCAGTAATAACATCTACACTTGGTCTTTGAGTAGCCATGATTATATGAATACCAGCAGCTCTAGCCATTTGAGATAATTTTTGAATATAATTTTCAATTTCTTTACCTGCCACCAACATTAGATCAGACATTTCATCAACAACTACGACTATATAAGGCATAGGAAGTTGATGTTTTGCGTTGTAGCCATCAATATTTCTAACTCCTTCTTTGGTCATTAATCGATATCGATTTTCCATTTCTTTAACGACCCAACCTAGAACTGAAGCAGCTTTTTTTGCTTCTGTAATGACAGGACATAATAAATGTGGAACACCTTCGTATGTTGAAAGTTCTAACATCTTAGGATCAATCAAAATAAACTTACATCTATCTGGAGTATGTTTAAATAGCAGGGAAAGTATAATTGTATTTATACAGACTGATTTACCTGAGCCAGTTGTACCAGCTATTAATAAATGCGGCATCGAACTTAAATCACCTATTATCGGCCCCCCAGATATATTCTTACCCAATGCTATTGGAAGATTGATGTCTTTCCTTTTAAAATCAGAGTTATTCAGTATTTCACTTAAATATACATTCTCCCTGGAGGCTTTAGGTAATTCAATACCAACAGTATTACTTCCAGGTATAGTAGAAATACGCGCAGACTCTGAACTAGTATTTCTTGCTATATCATCTGAGAGATTTATAATTTTTGAGACCTTAACACCAGCTGCAGGTTCAAATTCATTTAAAGTCACAACAGGTCCATGGCTAACCTTTTTGATACTTCCGCTCACTCCAAAATCCAAAAGAATTTTTTCAAGAAAGCTTGGATCATTATTTTCATTGTTATTTGTTTTTTTCATCTCATTTTTTGTTGGTATATTCAATAAATCAATTGACGGGATTTTAAATTTTGATTTTACTGATTGATTTGCATCAGCTCTGATAAAAGGCAAATCTTCTTGTATTAAATTTTTAATTTCATCCTGTGGAATATATTCATTTATAATCTCATTTTTATTAGTATAATTTTTTCTATTTCTTTTAAAAACTAGTATAGAAATATTTCTTATAGATAAAAAAAATTTCTTTGGATTAAAGTTGAAACTTAAAAGAAAAAACAAAACTATAGATAAACAAAAGATATAATAAAAAATATTTTCATAGGGAATTGTGTCTGACTTAATAAATATTTGGCTTAAATAAACCCCTACAAAACCACCATTTCCATTTATGTATAGGTAAAAAGCATCTTTGTAGAAATAGGTGAAGAATAAAGCACCTAAAATTGAGTAAACAATTGTATAAAAAGTATTTTCAATTAAGAAAAAAATTTTCTTTTCTTTTATGACTTTTATCCCAGATAAAAAATAAGTTAAAGGAATTAGAAAAGAGATAATACCAAAAGCTTGAAAAAAAAAATCTGATATATAACTTCCCTGAAATCCTAAAAAATTTTTAATTTCTGTGTTATCACTAAATATAAAATTTGGATCTGAAGGGGAATATGAAAGTAATGCAATTAATAGTAAAATTCCAAATACAGAGACCAGTATACCTATAATTTCAATTATTTTATTGGTAATAAAGATTAATAATGAATTAGCTATTTTTTTTATATTCATATTTGATGAATCAAATTTACCACTTTGTATCATCTAATTTTTGTTGTTAAAATTAAAATAATTATGAAAGTTTGTATTCTAGGAGATGGCTTAACTAGCTTAGCTTTGGCAAAAGCTTTGGTTAACAAAGGTATCTCAACAGATATATTTTTAACCAATAACAATAAAAAAAAAGATAAATCTCGAACACTAGGAATATCAAAAAGCAACATAGAATTTTTTAACAAGAATATACTTAATATAGAAAAATTCCTTTGGGACATAAACAAAATTGAAATTTATAGTGAAAATTTAAATAATAGAAAAATTGTAGATTTTAATAATAAAAAAAGGTTATTTTCTATTATCAAAAATCACGAGTTAAATACATATTTAGTTAAACAATTAAAAAAGAATAAATTTTTTAGGTTTAAAAAAAGGGTAGATGATTACGAGTTAATTAAAAAGAAATATCAATTAATTGTAAATTGTGAGGCAAATAATAAAATAACAAAAAAATTTTTTTATAGAAAATTTAAAAAAGATTATAAAAGTTATGCTTACACAACAATTATTGAACACAAAAAGATATTAAATAATAACGTTGCTACGCAAACATTTACTAAAAAGGGACCTATCGCTTTTTTGCCAATTTCAAAAAAAGAAACATCTGTTGTTTACTCTATCAAAGGAGATAGAAAAATTGAAATAGCTGAATTAATTAGAAAATTTAATATCAAGTATAAAATTGATAAAATAAATAAAATTAATTGTTTTAAGTTACAATCAAGTAATTTGCGATCTTATTATTATAAAAACATTTTAGCTTTTGGTGATTTACTCCACAGGATACATCCTTTAGCAGGTCAAGGATTTAATATGTCAATTAGAGATATTAAATCTTTAATAAAAATAATAGATTTTAAGATTAGTCTTGGTCTAAACTTAGATAGTTCAATATGTGAAGAATTTGAAAATAAGAGCAAACATAAAAATTATATATTTTCACATGGGATTGATTTTGTGTATGAATTTTTCAATATTGAAAGCAAAATTAATAATGACTTATCAACTAAATTTGTTGAACTCTTTGCTAATAATAAAATTGCGAATAAATTTTTTACAAAATTAGCAGATGAGGGAATATTAACATAATATTTGGTGTTATTGAACAGTTGTGTTGTTATATTGATCGAAGGTGTAAGTCGTTAGAATTTCAGAAATTTTATTTTTTCTAATATCAAGATTTTTTGCTTCTAATAAAACTTGTTTTTCCTCTATAGTAAAAGGAGAGGCCATTGCAAGGGCATTAATTGTTTCATCTAAACTTTGTTTTTCTAAAGCTTTCCAGTTTATTATAAATCCTCTTTTTTCAAAAAGAGATTTAAGGTTTTTAAAAATTAGTTCTAAGTCAGAAAATTTAATATTTTCTTTTTTTTCATTAAGATCGTCAAAAAATTTTTCAAAGTTTACGTTAAATTCTCTATATTTTCTTTCTGATGCAACTTCTTCTCGTGTCTCAAATCTGATCAAACCTTTTAACTCAATAAGGTATCTCCCGTCATCAGTTTCTTTAAAACTGATAATTTTTCCTAAACAACCAATTTCGTAAAGTTTTGGATTAAAATTATCCTCATCTTTTGAGCTCTTTGGTTGTATCATACCAATAAATTTGTTCGACCTCATACTGTCATTTATCATATCTATATATCTAGGCTCAAAAATATTTAATGGAACAGTAGTTTTTGGAAAAATAATAAAGTTACTCAATGGAAAAACTGGAATTTTTTTTGGTAAGTCTTCTTTTTTCATATACGATTAATATATCACATTTAATACTACTTGAATTAAAAAAAATGACTTATTATAATAACTTCAATGCGGGCATAGCTCAGTGGTAGAGCGTCTCGTTGCCAACGAGAAGGTCGAGGGTTCGACCCCCTTTGCCCGCTCCAAGTATTTATGAATGATTTAACAAATAAAAAATGTGTTCCATGTGAGGGAGGAGTAGTGCCGTTTGATATCTCAGAAATACATAAATATCAAAAAAAGGTTGATGGTTGGGAGGTTGTAAAGGGTCAAAAAAATATCTACTTTTTAGAAAAAAAATTTTCCTTTAAAAATTTTTTAGAAAGTCAAAATTTTGTAAACCAAGTTGGAAAAATATCAGAAAAGGAAGGACATCATCCAGAAATTCTCTTTGGATGGGGTTATGCTAAAATTAGTATAACGACTCACGCGATTGAGGGTCTATCTGAAAATGATTTTATATTAGCTGCTAAAATTGATAAAGGAATTAGTGTCTAAAGTGTCTAGTTTTGGAAAAAATCAAAATAGTATCCGTTGAATTAGCAAATTTGATAATTTCCTTATCTCTTATTGAGCCTGCAGGCTGAATTACAGCTGAAACACCGGATTGAACAAGTTTCTCAATACCATCGATAAATGGAAAAAAGGCATCTGATGCTGCAACAATTTCATCGTCTGTATTAATAAATTTGCTCATTTTATCTATTGCTATTTGACAGCTATCAACTCTACTAGGTTGACCAGATCCAATACCTACAGTTGATTTATTACTAGCTAGTACGATTGCATTAGATTTTACAAATCTACAGATGTTAAATGCAAACATTAAATTTTCAAATTGTAATTTACTTGGTTTCTTTTTTGAGACTACTCTAAAATTTTTCTTTTGAAAAATTTTATTATCTTCTGATTGAATGAGAATTGAAGAATTAATTGAATTAAATTTAAGGTTCTTATTTAGAGAAAATTTAGATGCATCAATTAGTCTAAGATTTTTTTTTGTTTTAAGAATTTTAATTGCACTTTTTTCAAATCCATTGCCAATTATCACTTCAAAAAAAATTTTATTTAATTCCAGTGCTAAAGATTTAGAAACTTTAAAATTACATGAAACAACCCCACCAAAAGCACTTAAAGGATCACATGCTAATGCAGATTTATAACTTCTTAATTTATCTTTTAGAATGGATACACCACAAGGATTTGCATGTTTAATTATTACAGTACCTACATTTTTAGGAAAGCTTTTAGTAATTGATAGCGCTGAAGTGACATCATTATAATTATTATAACTTAATGTTTTTCCGTGTAATTTTATTAAGCCAAGGTTATCCTTTTGAGAATAAATAGCGCTCTGCTGATGAGCGTTTTCGCCATATCTTAATTTTTCAATAAGATTTGCATGTATGATTTTTTTTTTAGGAAATTGCGTATTAGTAATTTCATTAAAATAGTTTGATATGACAGAGTCATAAAAAGCTGTTTCAGAAAAAGCTAATCTAGACATTTTTTCTCTAAACTTAAGAGAGGTATATCCTTTGTTGATCGTTAATTCATGCATCAGTTCTGAGTATTGCTCAGTTGAGGAAATAACAGTAACATCGTTATAATTTTTTGCTGCCGCTCGGACTAAAGTTGGGCCACCTATATCAATATACTCAACAATTTTATTGACATTTTTTGTTTTTGCTAGAGCTTTTTCAAATTGGTAAAAATTTACAATCACAAGGTCAATATTTTCAAAATTTTCTGACTTCATCTCTTTCAAATGGGTTTTATTTTTTCTTTTATTTAAGACTCCAGCATATATTTTTGGGTGTAAGGTTTTAACTCTTCCACTTAGAATTTCTTTTGCGCCTGTGAAATCTGAGACTTCTAAACATTTATATTTAAGTTTTTTTATTATTTTGTATGTACCTCCTGAACTAATTAATTTAATTTTATTTTTTTTTAAAATTTTTAGCAAAGGTTCTAAATTTGATTTGTCTGATACAGAAATTAAAGCAGATTTTATTCTTCTCATTATATTTGTTTAATTTCCCATTTTATATTATCTATTAAATTATTAGAAATTCCCGAGATAAAAATATTTTGATTTTCACTATATAAATTTTTATTACCAAAATATAAGCCATTATCTATATTTATATCATAATTATCACATGTAAACTTCCATCCCTCATCTTCTAATTCGATTAATATTGTTTTATTATCTTGAGTTTTCATTAATTTAATATTTGGTTCTATATGAAATCTAATATCAAATTTATAATTGTGATTTATTTTTTTTTTAATTATCTTATCTATCCCAATAAAGGTCATCTTATTTGGATAAAATTCAATTTGCCTTTCATGAATAGAATTATAATTTTTTAAGTATCCATCATGTGAAAAATTAACTTTCCAATAATCCTTTTCAAAAACGATTTTTTTTTTTAAAATCTTAATACTTTTTTTTAACATCAATGATTTGTTAATTTTTATAAATTTACATGAGGAACTATCATCAATTATTAATGTACTTTGGGCAGCTGAAGATTTTGATAACCTATTAAGGTTGATACTCTTCTTATAGTAGCCACAATTACTAATTAATTTTTTTCCATTAGAAACTATTTCAAACGATAAAGCTCCAGACTGATAATCTTTTGAAAATTCATATTCGGGGGAGGATCCAGAATCAATTATTAAACAAGTTTTTTTATTCTTTAAAATTGTATATCCCCCAAATTCTTGATCATCATTTTTAAATTTATAACCTAATTTTTTTAAATAATTATCGAAATCATTGTTATTTGATAAATTATTACCGTTAAACAAAAAATCAGAACCTGTATTTTGCCAAATAAAAGCATACCCTTGGCCAAGGTGATAAATCGTTTCATCAACATGCTCTGGCACACTATTTTGTGACTCCTTGAACCATTCTCTAATTAAAATAAAATATTTTAAGTAAAAAATTAATTGCTTTATATTTCTAGATTTTGGAAATCCCGAATTTTCTAAAGATAATTTTGTTATCTTTTTTAGAAGAGATATTCCAAAAGAGAGATATTTTTTTTCCTCCTGATAACAAAGACCGACTAAAATAATTGAGGCACAACAAATCAATTTATCATCTAGTGCATTTGATTTGCTCACCTCATTCATAAGATGGTTTGTTTGTTTAAGAATTATCTTGTTGAAATCGCTTTTATAATCTTGATCACTTCCGTCATAAGACAAATTATGATTTGAGAGCCAAGAAATAATTCTTTTCGCTATAAGATCATAGCTCCAACATTTATCATTGTAGCTATAATTTCTCTTAATCCAATTTGAGATAACTGATTGCACTTCTTGTTTTGAGGACTTTAGATCCAATCTAAAAAACCAATAAAAATTATTTAAGTTTTTAAATTCTTTATCACTAATATTATCATTATTCCAAATTTCTTTTAATGAGAAATCCTCGATTTTGAATTTTTGTTTATCGTATTTAATAATTGATGAAATTAAATGTGGACTAGGTTTATAAACTAAATCTTTGGTATCAAATTTTGAAATTTTTTTGTCATAAATTTTACTATTTAAGTAAAATTTTCTTAATTGATTATAAAAACCAAAAAAAAATCGATTTATATAAATCATGAATCTATTTTGATTTTAATAATTCAATATTTTTCTTAATATCTCCATTATTACTTTTAAAAATTGTAGTGCCCGAAACTAGAATATTTGCTCCTGCTCGGATTGCCATTTTTGAGTTCTCAAAATTTATTCCGCCATCTATTTCAATATCAAAATCTAAATTTTTTGCTGCTCTTAGTTTTTTAAGTTCTTCAACTTTAGATAAAACTTCTGGCATAAATTTTTGACCTCCAAAACCTGGATTTACACTCATTATTAGAACTAAATCAATTTTATCTAGATGTTCAATTATAATATCTACTTTAGTTTCAGGGTTTAGGGAAACTCCAACTTTTTTATTTAATTCTTTTATTAGTGAGATTGATGAATTAATATCATTAGTTGCTTCAGGATGAATTGTAATTATATCTGCTCCTGCATCAGCATAAGCTTTTATATATTTATGTACTGGTGAGATCATTAAATGTACATCAAATAGAATTGATGAATGTTTCTTCAATGATTTGATTACAGGTGGACCTATTGTTAAATTAGGAACAAAATGACCATCCATAACATCAACGTGTATCATATCAGCACCTCCATCCTCTAATCTTTTTATTTCATTTGCTAATTGACTAAAATCAGCTGATAAAATTGACGGTGAGATTTGTATTTTTTTCATTGATACCAGTTTAATTAGTATCAATTTTTTAAAATTATTTAATTAAAAAATTGGTAAATTTGTCTAGAAATTTCACTTTCCAGAGGGAAAGACAACATACCCATAACAGAATATCCTAAAACCCAGGGCATTAGGTAAAATCTTATCATAAAGAAAAACCATGCGACATACAATGGTACTAGCGGTTGAATAATAAAGACAGGGGTTAATGGTTTAAAAAGTCTTAGTAATGGATTAGTAAATTTAACAAAAACTTTCATAAAAAAAAATTGAGAATCCTCCCTTTGAAAAATATTCATCGCGACTCTTCCAATCAATGTCCACATAATAACACCAAGAATGTAATCAATTATGTAAACTAAAGGATGAAAGTTTGCAGACATCTAAAATTTGTAATGACAAAAGTAAATTAAAAGGGGCGAAATTAATCGCCCCTTTAAATATTTTATTAGTTAGATAACAGATTTACCTGCAGGTACTCTGACGTTATCAACCATTTTTTGTGTAGCAGCACTTGGTGCTTGAGTCATTAAACTCACTACAACCATAGCTACTAAACTTACTGCAGAACCGAAGATACCAAACGTTAACTGTGTAATACCTAAGAATCCACTTCCGCCTGATCTTACCCAAATTAGGTAAGCAGCACCAGAAACTAATCCTAAGAACATACCAGCTATAGCACCTTCTTTGTTAGCTCTCTTCCACCATACACCAAGTACAAGTGGGAAGAATAAACCTGACATCGCAAAGTCAAAAGCCCAGATTACTGAACCTAAGATACCTTGGATTTCAAGAGCTGCGATTGTTGCTCCTGCAAAACCAATTACTACAAGTAATACCCTTGCAACAACTAGTCTCTTCGCAGTCTCAGCTTTTGGATCGATGATCTTATAGTAAACATCGTGTGAGATTGCGTTTGCAATTGCTAAAATCAAACCATCGGCTGTGGACATGGCAGCAGCCATACCTCCAGCAGCAACCAGACCTGAGATTACATATGGTAATCCAGCAATCTCTGGAGTAGCTAACACAACGGCTTTACCACCCATGAAAAACTCGTTTAATTCAAGAGTTCCATTTCCGTTAAAGTCGCTTACAAACATTAAGTTTGCTTGGTTCCAGTTTTGATACCAATCTATCGCTTGAACTTCTGCAATTGATTTACCAATAATACCAGTTGGTAATGATGGATCAATCAATGACAATTTAGATAGTGTCGCTAACATTGGTGCAGAAGAATAAAGTAGGAAGATAAAAAATAACGACCAACCTACTGATTTTCTTGCTGCTTTTACACTTGGAGTAGTGAAATATCTCATCATCACGTGAGGTAATGATGCTGTTCCCATCATCATCGCTAATGCTAATGAAATAAATGCCCAAGGTGTAGCGTTAACTGCTGAGTGGGCTTTAGTTATTCCAGCTAATCCTTTTGGTACAGTTTTTAGATCTGCAGCTGCGTTTTTTACAAAACCATACTGTTGTTCTAATTCACCAATTCTAGCCACTTCATCAGCTAACATAAAGTGAGGAAAGAAACCTGCACCCATTTTGTTACTGATCCAGAATACTGGAAGTAAGTAAGCTATAATTAGGACAATATATTGTGCAACCTGTGTCCAAGTTACTCCTCTCATACCACCTAACATTGAACATAATAAGATACTTATCAATCCAACATATACAGCGTATTGAAATGGAATATCAAGGGCAACAGATGCAATTGTACCTGTAGCGTTGATTTGTGCAGTCACATAAGTAAATGAAGCAACAGTTAAAACCACCACTGCCATAAATCTACTTAAATTACCACCGTATCTTGTACCAATAAAATCTGGAACCGTGTAACAACCAAATTTTCTTAGGTATGGCGCTAATAATGATGCGACTAATACATATCCACCAGTCCAACCTACAAGAAGCGCCATATAACCATAGCCTTTGAAGTAAATACCACCTGCCATCGCAACGAATGATGCACCAGACATCCAGTCTGCTGCTGTCGCCATTCCATTGAATACGGTTGGTACTTGTCTTCCAGCTACATAGTAAGCATCTGCTTGAGCTGTTCGTGATAGATAACCAATAATAGCATAGATGGCTACTGTGAAAGCAACGAAACAAATTCCAATTGTTTTCGCAGTCATACCCATCTGCTCTGCAATCGACATAATGATTATGAAAGCTAAAAAACCACCTGTATAGATTCCATAAACTTTAGGTAAATTGTCTATAAAATTACCTTTAATCATTAGTCATCTCCTCTTTCTGAAAAGCCGAACTCCTCATCAATTTTTTCTTGTCTATTCGCAAACCAGAAAATTAGAATTACGAAAATTCCAAGAGAACCCTGACAAGTGAACCAATAAGTTAGAGGATAACCAAATGGCCCCCCTACTTCGTTCATTTCAGCTCCAAATAAGAAGATGCCAATTGAGAATACAAACCAGATCGCTAAAGTCATAAATAGCAAACCTCTGGTTTTTTCCCAGTGTTGTTCTTGTTTTGACATTATACTTCTCCCTTTTTAGTTATAACTGATGAAAACCATAACGATTATAAAGAAGATTTAAAGTGTTAAAATTGCTCATATTAAGGGGATTTTTAGGTTATAAATCAAGAAAATACTGATTTTATGGGAAAATATAAACTCACGTGGAGAGATCTCTCTTGGAATGATTTCAAAATCTATTTATTTGCACTTTTTAAAGCCTTCATACCAAAGAAAAAAATTAGCAATTTAGACGAGCTTGAGAATTTTATACAGACAAAGTCTGCCTGGGTAACTCAAGTAACTCTTTATGGATATTTAAAAACAAGAATGGGTACAAGATACGTTCTGCATTTTGAAAATGATGAGTTTATGGGATCGGTTAACTTAGCTAAATGGAATATCTATTCTGTCGCTCTTCAAGATCTAACCTTTTTCACTTTTTCAAAATTAAAAGCAGATTTTAACTATCAAGAGATGAAAAACGCAGAGGAAATTTTTTTTAAAATTTTAGATGATGAAACTTCAAATAAAATGCCCCATGACATTATAGAGGATGCTAAAAAGAATTTTGTTGAAAGAATGAAAGGTATAAATTGGGATACATATCACAACGATCTACCTTTTAATCCAAGTGCCTTATCGTTATATAAGTGGGCTCCAATAGCAGAAGAACTAAAAAATTTAGACAGAAAGATTGTTTTAAATTCAGTAATTCTAAAATGGAATGTCGTAAAAAAAGAATTTGATGAGAGAATTAAATTTTAAATATTTTTTCTATTCTCAACTAAACTGTCAACCACACTTGGATCGGCGAGTGTTGTAGTGTCTCCAAGTTGGCCATGATCATTGGCGGCAATTTTTCTTAAAATTCTTCTCATGATTTTTCCTGATCTTGTTTTAGGTAAGCCAGGTGAAAAATGAATAATATCTGGAGTAGCTAGAGGTCCAATTTGTTTTCTTACCCAAAGTTTTAAGTCTCTTTCGAGCTCTCCATTTTCTTGCTCTCCAGCATTTAAAGTTACATAACAATATAAACCGTTTCCTTTGATATCATGTGGATAGCCAACCACGGCGGCTTCAGCAACTTTTGGATGAGCAACAAAAGCACTCTCAATTTCAGCAGTTCCTAAATTATGACCAGAAACTATAATTACATCATCTACTCTACCTGTTATCCAATAGTACCCGTCTTTATCTCTTCTACATCCATCACCTGTAAAATATTTTCCGTCAAATTGAGAAAAATAAGTGTCAATAAATCTTTGATGATCACCATATACAGTTCTCATTTGACCTGGCCAAGATTGAGCAATACAGAGCCTTCCTTCTCCTGCTCCCTTAATTTCGTTCCCATTTTTATCAACTAAAATTGGTTTGATACCATAAAATGGTTTTGTTGCAGAACCAGGTTTCAAGTTTATGGCTCCTGTTTGAGGTGCAATCATAATACCACCAGTTTCAGTTTGCCACCAAGTATCTACAATCGGAGATTTTGAATTTCCGACAACATTGAAATACCACATCCAAGCCTCTGGGTTAATTGGCTCACCTACAGTTCCTAATAGTTTTAAAGATTTTCTAGATGTTTTTTTGACTGGCTCATCTCCTTCTCTCATAAGTGCCCTAATTGCTGTTGGAGCAGTGTAGAAAATATTTACCTTATATTTATCAACAATTTGCCACCATCTGGAACTATCAGGATACGTAGGAATACCCTCAAACATTACAGTTGTTGCACCATTTGCTAACGGACCATAAATTATATAACTATGTCCAGTAACCCAACCTATATCTGCAGTACACCAGTAAATATCTTTTGGTTTATAATTAAAAATATATTGATGTGTCATAGAAGCATAAACCATATACCCACCGGTTGTATGTAAAACACCTTTTGGTTTACCAGTAGATCCAGAGGTATAAAGAATAAACAAAGGATCTTCCGCTCCCATTTCTTCAGGTTCACAAAAATTCGAAACATCTTTAATTAAACTGTGATACCAAACATCTCTACTACTATTCCAATTTATTGAATTACCCGTTCTTTTAACTACAATACACTTCCTAACATTAGGACAACTTAACAAGGCTTCATCTGTAATTTCTTTTAGAGGAATTGTCTTTCCTCCTCTCACGCCCTCGTCAGCTGTAATTATATATTCAGACTCACAGTCATTAACTCGTCCTGCAATCGAGTCAGCAGAGAAACCTCCAAAAATAATTGAATGAACGGCACCAATTCTTGCACATGCCAGCATTAAAATTGCAAGCTCTGGTATCATTGTTAAATAAATTGTTACACGATCTCCCTTTTTAATTCCTAATTTTTTAAGTCCATTTGCAGCTTTAGAAACTTTTTGATGAAGTTGTTTATAAGTAATTTTTTGAGTATCTTTTGGATTATCTCCTACCCAAATAATAGCTGTTTTATCTTTTTTATCCGCTAAATGTCTGTCTATGCAATTTGCTGAAGCATTAAGCGTACCATCTTCAAACCACTTAATTCTAACATCGTTGCTGCTATATTTTACATCTTTAATTTTCTTATATGGTTTTATCCAAGTAATTCTTTTTCCTTCTTTTTTCCAAAATTCATTGTTATTTTTAATAGAGTCTTTATATTTTTTAGCATACTGTGATTTATTAGCTAAACTACTTTTTACCCAGTCAGGCTTAGTTTTAATAATTAGTTCTTGATTTTCTTGGATTTTATTTGAAGATTTTTTAACTAACTTACTTTTTTTAGTTTTAGATCTTTTACTTTTTACTGGTTTTCTTTTTTTAATTTTTGTTTTTTTCTTTTTAACTGATTTTTTATTCTTAGTTCTTGATTTTTTCTTTTTTGGCATATTCAAATGTTACCCATCTTATTCAAGATTTTCCAGCTTTTAGAGTCTATTGGCATCACTGATAAACGACTTTGTTTTATAAGTGATAAATGGCCTAATTCCTTGTTTTTTTTAATTTCCTCAAGCTTTATTGGTTTATTTAATTTTTTTAAAAATTTTACAGTTACAGCAACAAATCGACCAGATTTATCAGTTTTGTCTAAATAATGTTCCTTTATAACTTCAACCACTCCAACAATTTCTTTTCCAATATTAGAATGATAAAAAAAACACTGATCACCCTTTTTCATATTTTTCATATTCTTTGCTGCTTGGTAATTTCGTACGCCATCCCATGGGGTGCCTTTGCTACCAGCGTTTTTTTGTTGATCGACAGACCAAACATCAGGTTCGGATTTTAGTAACCAGTATTTCATTTAGTTAAAGGTCATATCTTTTATATTTCACAAGCTATTATAAAACTTGTGTAATAACTAATATTTGTAAATATTAATTGTGTTTAAGAAATAAAATATTTTGAATATATTGACAATATAATTATGGACAATCCACTATCAAAATTGCTTAATTTTTATAAAAGTAGAAATTTTGTTCGGGCTGAAAAGGAATATTTGAACATTTCTAAAAAAATAAAACCTAATCACGAATTACTAAACTTATATGGTGTGATTTTATTTGAGTTAAAAAAATATGATCAGGCTGTTACTCAACTAAAAAAATCAATTGAAATCAATCCTAATTATTATCAAGGATATAACAGTTTAGGAAATATTTTTTTTAAAAAAAATGATCTCAATGCGGCTTTAGAAGCCTATCAAAAGGCCATCGATTTAAAATTTGATTATTATGAGACCTATCATAACAGAGGAAATGTATATTTAAAGTTGAGACAAATTGATAAGGCGTTAGAAAATTATAATTTATCCACTAAATTTAATTCACGCTATCTTCCGGCTATTAAAAGTAAAATTGACATACATTATAGTTTTAAGAATCACAAACTTGCCTTGGAAGAAATACAAAATTATTTAAGTATAGAACCGAATAATGCATCAATGTATCATCAAAGAGGCGATATATTTGCAGAGATTAATAGTTATGATTTGGCTTTGCAAAGTTATGAAAAAGCTCAAATATTAAATCCAGATAAATCTTTTTTACTTGGGGGTATACAATTAACAAAAAGCAGAATGTGTATATGGAGTGATTTTTTTGAGATGAAAAAACACATTCAAGATAAAATAATAAAACAAGAAAAAGTATCACCTCCCTATACAGTTACTACTTTATATGACTCCCCCAAAATTCAGTTTGAATGTGCTAAAGTTTGGCAAAATGAATATAAGTTAAAGTATAAAAAAACCTTTTCTTTTAAAAAGAAAATTTCAAAGAAAATAAAGTTAGGTTTTTTTTCAGCAGATTTTAGAACACACGCAATGGGCCACTTAATGGTTGGGATGTTAGAATTGCATGATAGATCACAATTTGAGTTATATGGTTTTTACATTGGTCCAAAAATTAAATCGGGTGACACATTACATAAAAGAATTTTTAAATGTTTTGATAAATTCCTGGATATTAGTCTTATGTCAGATCTTGAGGCTTTAAATTTGTGTAGAGAATTAGAAATCGATATTGCAGTAGACTTTATGTGTCATACCGGTGACTACAATCGTTTTAATTTATTTTTAGAAAGATTAGCTCCGATACAAATTAATTTCTTAGGTTATCCAGGTACTTCAGGATCTAATAGTTTAGATTATATAGTGGCAGATAAAATTTTAATTGAGCCAGATGAACAAAAATTCTATTCTGAAAAAATCATTTATCTTCCTGATACTTACCAGCCCAATGAAAATTATAAAAAAATTTCCAGCTCAATAGTTAAAAAGGATGCCTTTGGTCTTCCAGAGGATAAATTTATTTTTTGTTGTTTTAATAGTCATCAAAAAATAAATCCAATGATCTTTGATGCTTGGATACATATTTTAAATAATACTGAAAATAGTATTTTATGGCTTTTAAAAGATAATAAGTTTTCACAAGATAATCTTAAATCGTTAATAAAAAAAAATGGAATTGATCCAAATAGATTAATATTTGCTGAACATTTAAAATTAGAGGACCATCTTCAAAGAATTAAATTTGCAGACTTATTTTTAGATACTTTCCCTTATAACGCCCATACTACTTGCAGTGATGCATTACGAGTTGGTATACCTGTTTTAACTCTTAAGGGTAACTCATTTGCAAGTAGAGTAGCCGCAAGTCTTCTTAGTGCAATCAGTTTAAATGAACTTGTTGTAACTAATATTGAAGATTATAAAAATTTAGCAATAAAAATTTATAATGAAAAAAATTATTTAGATGAAATAAAAAAGAAAATTGCTATCAACAAAAAAGAATCAAATTTATTTAAAGTTGAAATTTACACAAAAAATATTGAAAAGGCTTATAAAAAGGTATATCAAAATTATCTAGAAGGAATAAAACCTCAAAACTTAGAACTATAACTTTACTCCAGCTCCCTTTAGAAAGATTGCAGCTTCATCCAAGGCCCATCTAGGTTTAGCTGGAAAATCTAATTTATCAAATTTTTTTAATTTGTATTTTTCAAGTCCAACTAATGCAATCATTGCTGCATTGTCACCGCATAGTTCAATTGGAGGAAAAACACACTCATAATCTTCATTTGAACATAAATTTTTGAGCATGGACCTTATATTCTTATTTGCTGCTACACCCCCAGCAACAACTAACACCTTTTTTTTCAGATTTGAATGTTTTTCATATTCATCAAATGCAATTTTAGTTTTTTTGTATAATATTTGTTCAATCGTTTTTTGAAAAGAGGCTGCAAGATCAAATTTATCTTGTTCATTTTTGATATTTTTTGATATTTTCAAAACTGCAGTTTTAAGTCCTGCAAAAGATAAATTACAACCTCCCTTGTTGAGTATTGGTTTTGGTAAATTAAATTTATTGGGATCACCTTTTTGGGCCAAAACTTCAATCTGAGGTCCGCCTGGAAATTCAATTCCTAAAAGCTTTGCAGTTTTATCAAAAGCCTCACCTAAGGCATCATCAATCGTTGTTCCTAGCCTTTTATATTTTCCAAAATTGATGACATTTAAAAATTGTGAATGACCACCAGAAATTAATAAAAGTAAATAAGGATAATCTAATTGTGAGCTAATTTTTGGACTCAGTGCATGACCTTCAAGATGGTTGACTGCAATAAATGGTTTATCTAGTGATTTTGCTAGAGCTTTGCCGAAACTTAAACCCACTGAAAGACAAACAACTAGCCCCGGTCCAGCTGTTGAAGCAATTGCATCAACTTCATCTATTTTTTTTTTACTCTCATTAATTGCTTTCTTTACAATCCAATCTATTTTTTCAACATGAGATCTAGCAGCGAGTTCTGGCACTACTCCTCCGTATTCTTTATGGATGTCGATTTGACTTGATACTATATTTGATAAAACTACAGGTTTTCCCTCATGATTTTCAGTAACCAAAGATGCAGCTGTTTCATCGCAGCTAGATTCTATTCCAAGAATTAAGGGTTTTTTACTCATTCAAATAGTTTTTATTAATTGTACAATCCTAATACAAGAAAGAAATAAATTTATTGATGAGTAAAAAAATTATAATCGGCTCCAGAGGCAGCAAACTTGCATTACTTTATGCTCAAATGGCAAAAGATAAAATTGTTGAAAATACTGAATTAGATGATCAAGACATTTTGATAAAACCAATAACAACAAAAGGTGACTTGATTAAAGACAAAAGGCTATCTGAGTTTGGAGGCAAAGGTTTATTTTCAAGTAATATAGAAAAAGAATTGTTACATAAAAATATTGATATAGCTATTCATGCACTTAAAGATATGCCTGTCTTAGAGTCAAAAGGACTTATGACTGAAACGTTTTTAAAAAGAAATGATCCAAGAGAAATTTTGCTATCTATTAACAAGAAAAAATTTAGTGAGCTGAATTTAAAATCAATCATAGGAACCTCATCATATAGACGTGAATTTCAAATAAAAAAAATGAGACCTGATATTATTTGTAAGCTCATAAGAGGCAACATTGATACAAGAATTAAAAAACTTAAAGAAGGTGCATATGATGCAATAGTGTTATCTTATGCTGGAGTTAGATGTCTAAATTTAGATAGTGAAATTTCTGAAGTTTTCTCTATTAATGAAATTATTCCAAGTGCAGGCCAAGGAGTAATAGCTTTACAATGCAGAGAAAAAGATAATAAGATAATTTCAATTTTAAAAAAAATTAATCATAGTGAAACTTATAAAAAAGCACACGCTGAAAGAAATATTTTAAAAGTTTTAGAAGGTGATTGTGAAACTGCGGTAGGAGCTCATGCTACAATAGTCAAAAATAAGATTATTTTAGAAGCTGAATTATTTTCTCTAGATGGAAAGCTCAGATTTTATGAAAAAAAAACAAGCACTTTAGATAGATTTAAAGAATTAGGTATCGAAGTAGGTCAAAGTCTAAAAACAAAATCAAATAATTCTTATAAAAGATAGTATGCATATTTTATTAACTAGACCATTAGAAGATTGTTCAGAAATGATTGTAAGGTTTAAATCATTGGGTCACAAAGTTTCTCATCTACCATTATTAGATGTTGAGAGGATTAATTTTGGTGAGATAAATTTTTCAGAATTTAAAGGCATTATTTTTACTAGTGCAAACGCAGTTAAACATCTAGACACAAAAAAAATTGATAAAAAAATATTATGTTTCTGTGTGGGAGACTCAACTGAAAAAAAAACAAGAAGTTTAGGTTTTCAAAACGTTATATCTGCCGGTGGTAGTGTCCAAAATTTAAGAGAGTTAATTTTACAAAATTTTGATAAAAAAAAAGGAAGACTAATTTACTTTAGTGGGGAAATTATATCAGCAAATCTTGATCAACAATTAATAAATGAGGGCTATAATGTTAAAAGAGTAATTAACTATCGAACTCTTCATGTTCAAAAATTTGACAAAAAATTTATTGACGATTTAAAACTTAATATTCCTGAAATAGTTTATGTTTATTCCCAGAATAGTGCATCTAGTTTTCTAAATTTTATAAAAGTTCACCAATTAGATGGTGAGTGGATGAATGCTAATCTAATGTGTATTGGTGAAAAAACCTCATCAATATTGAATGAAATTAAGTGGAAAAAGATTTTTCTTTTTAACCCTGGAGAAGAGGAGTTTTTGTTATATAAAATTTGATTATGGAAATAATTAATAATTTTTCTGACATTTTTCTGTCTGTTTGGAGTAAAGGTATTTTAGGTGTTGATATATTTCAAATATTAATCGGAATTGGAATTTTTTTAATATTTCTTATTTTTAGAGGATTGATTAGTAAGCTTATAATAAAGAAACTAGAGGTCATTTCAAAAAGAACAACAAATAAGCTTGATGATACTTTTGTTTCTGCGTTAGATGGGCCAGCTAAGTTTACTCCAATAGTTATAGGTTTTTTTATTGCAAGTTATTATATGACCTTTTCCATGGAAGGAAGAGAAGTTGTGGATACCATAAACAGAACCCTGATCACCATTCTTATTTTTTGGGTAATCCATCAAATCATTGAACCAGTCTCTTATATTTTAAGTGGTCTAGATAAACTTTTAACAAAAGAATTAATTGGATGGATTATAAAATCATTAAAAATATTAATATTCATTTTAGGACTTGCTGCAGTACTAGAATTATGGGGAATTAAAATAGGCCCTATTATTGCAGGATTGGGCTTGTTTGGAGTAGCAGTGGCTTTAGGTGCTCAAGACTTATTTAAAAATTTAATTTCTGGAATTTTAGTTCTTGTGGAAAAAAGATTTAAAATAGGCGACTGGATTTCTGTCGATGGAATTATTGAGGGTATAGTTGAAAAAATTGGCTTTAGATCAACAACAATAAGAAAATTTGATAAATCATTAGCGATTATTCCAAATTTTCAATTTGCTGAAAATGCAGTTGTAAATGTAAGTGAAACATCTAATTGGTTAATAAGTTGGATAATCACTCTGCAATACGACACTACTGTTGATCAGTTAAAAACTATTAGAAATCAAATAGAAGATCATATTAATAAAAGTGAGGATTTTGATGTAAATATAGGAATTGCTGTAAGAGTAGATAAATTTTCGGATAGTTCAATTGATATGTATGTTCGTTGTTTTACAAAAACAAACAGTTGGAATGAATGGCTCTCAGTAAAAGAGAGGTTAGCTATAGCAATCAAACAAATTGTAGAGAACAATAAAGCATCTTTTGCGTTCCCAAGTTCTTCAATTTATATTGAAAAAAAATGATTGCGATTTTTTATTTGGTTCTACAAATACTTAAACTTTACTCATATGTCGTTATAGCCAATGTAATAATTAGTTGGTTGATTGCATTTAATATTTTAAATACACAAAATAGATTTGTTTATTCAATTTTAGAGTTTACCTATCGTCTCACAGACCCAATTTTAAATAAAATTAGGCGTTTTTTACCCAATTTAGGTTCTTTAGATATTTCTCCGATCATTTTACTTTTATTGATTTGGTTTATAGAAATGTGTATGAAACTCTACATTGCGCCTATAATTTTTTAAATTATGATTTTAATTGACGGAAAGAAAATTGCTGCAGAACTTAGAGAGGAACTTAAAAAAGAAGTCTCTGACTTAAAAGCTAAATACAATAAAGTTCCAGGCTTAACGGTAATTTTAATAGGTGACTTAACACCTAGTCAAATTTATGTAAGAAACAAAGAGAAGTCTGCAAATGAAGTTGGATTAAAATCAGATGTGATTAAGTATCCAGACTCTGTAGAGGAAAAAGTTATACTAGATAAGATTCAAGAACTAAATAATGATGAAACAGTCTCAGGCATTTTAGTTCAGCTACCTTTACCAAAACATATTGATAAAAAAAAAGTAATAGAAACGATTGTTCCCTCAAAAGATGTTGATGGTTTTCACCCAATGAATGTAGGAAATCTCTCATCTGGTTATGAAAGCTCTGTGCCCTGTACTCCATTAGGATGTTATTTATTAATAAAAAAAATTGAACCAAACTTAAGTGGAAAAAAAGCAGTGCTAATTGGTAGGTCTAATTTAAATGGGAAACCAATGGCTCAACTTCTTTTAAAAGAAAATTGCACAGTAACAATCACTCATTCAAAAACAAAAGATTTAAAAGCTGAGTGTTTGGAAGCAGATATCATAGTTGCAGCAGTTGGTATTCCGGAGCTTGTTAAGGGGGACTGGGTTAAAAAAGATACAATAGTTATTGATGTAGGTATTAATAAAACTGATAAAGGAATAGTCGGAGACGTAGCATTTGAGGAGGTCTCAAGAAATGCTAAAGCTTTAACTCCTGTTCCAGGTGGAGTCGGTCCAATGACTATTGCTTGTTTATTGAAAAACACTATTGACTGTTTTAAAAGATTAGCTGATAAATAATAAGTTAATTAAGAAAGATATTAGAAAAATTGAAAAAAAAGTTATTAATGTGACCATCATCACCATTGTTTAAAGCTCTAAAATTACATTAATCTTTCATGATTATTAAAATTAAGTTAATTTAACTGTGAAAAAACCAAAGTATCCTTACAGAATTGCAATATTAATGATGATTCTTACAGTTCCACCAATAGGTGCCACACAATTAGGTTGGTATTTGTATGACCGACAAACCGGATATGATTATGGTATGATAGTTGGCACATTTTCAGTTATATATGCTGCTTGGTTAATGTATGAAAAAAATTGGCGTGAGGAAGATGAGGATTAATTAATGGAAAAAATAATTTTTTTTGCTCTAGTGATACCAATTCTTGGTTTTGTTTTATATTTAGGTGCTACAGCCATAATGAAAGGTTTTAGTGCTAAAAGTGCAAATAAAACAAATGAAAATATTGAGACTGAAAAAATTGAGGAGAACTTGAGTGAGGAAAATAAACTTAGTGATGAAATTGAAAAATTAAATAAACTTTTAAATGATGGTATTTTGACACAAGAAGAATTTGAAAAAGCAAAAAAAAAATTATTAGATAATTAATTATAATTAAGCAGTTTCTTTAATGAGCCAAACTCACCTATTTTGTAAATAATAGCATCTTCTTTTTTAAAGCCATATTTTTCTGCGCTAGCTTTAAATCTTACTGGTGGTTCCATTATAGGTTCTAAAGATAAAACAAAAGTACCCCAATGCATTCCAATTACTTTTTTGCTTTTTAAATTTTTTGCAACTTCTAAAGCTTCCTCAGGATTAGTATGATAAACAGATTTATCTTTATAAGGCATAATTGGAAAAAAATTGTATGCTCCAATATTAATAAATGTAAGATCAATTGGACCGTATTTGTTACCTATGTCTTTATAGATATTTCCAACACCTGTATCACAACCAAATAATAATTTCTTACCTTTATATTCAATCAAAAAACTTCCCCACAAGCTCTTGTTCGTATCTGTAAGACTTCTTTTTGACCAATGAACAGCTGGTAAAAGAGTAATTTTTAAACTTTGGTTTATTTTAACTTCATTATACCAATCCATTTCATTTACATCTTCATAACCATTTTTTTTAAAATACTTTCCAAGTTTTAGTGGAAGTAAAACTTTAACTTGTTTAAAAGGAAATCTTCTTATCGTCTTCATATCCTGGTGGTCATAATGATTGTGAGTAAGTAAAAAAACATCTGTTTTAGGAATTTCATTTAGCTTAAGTGCTGGTTCTGTAAATCTTTTTGGGCCAAAAAAAAGTGGGCCAGCGTTTTTAGAAAACACAGGGTCTGTGATTATTGTAGTTTGACCGAGTTTAATTAAAAACGTTGCATGCCCAATCCAAGCCACATAATCATCTTCTTGATATTTCTTTAGATCTGATAAAACTTTTTTTTTTTCAATTGTATGCTCCTTAGGAACTGTCATATCTAGTTTCTTTTTTTCTTTATTAAAAATTTTGAAGGACCATCTAATGTTAGGACCAGCTTTTGGCGAACCCTCAGGATTTCTGAAACTACCGTCTACTAAATGGTGATAAGGTTTTCTTTCCATTTTGACTAATTTTTTTTATTTTGAGTTTTTATGATTATCTCTTCTAAGGTTCTACTAATTATTATTGTCCCCTTCTCGTTTGGATGTATTCCATCACTTAGATTGAATTCAGGTTTCATGGCTACTCCCTCTAATAAAAAAGGAATAAGTTCAATTTTGAATTCTTTTGCTAAATCAGGAAAAATTTTATCAAACTTTTTTTTATAGGTAAAACCATGTGAGGTTGGAGCAATCATTCCAGCCAAAATAATTTTAATATTTTTATCTTGAGCAATTTTTATGATTTTTTCTAAATTGCTTTTAGTTTCTTTTGGCTCAATACCTCTTAACATATCATTGGCGCCTAAGCATAAAATTATTAGATCTATATCTGGCTCAGTTAAAGTCCAATCAGCTCTATTTAAACCACCTGAAGATGTACTACCAGAAACACTGCCATCAACAATCTCAATATTATAACCCTTTGCTTCTAAATTATCTTCTAAAACGACTGGTAAACTATCGGCATCAGACAAACCATAACCAGCCATTAAACTATCACCAAATAATACAATCTTTTCGATTGCATATGCATTAATGGTTAGTAGACAGATAATAATTATTTTAATAATAAAACTTTTGTTCATGAGTACTCTTCTTAAATTAAAAAAAATAAATCTTAAATACCAAACTGGTAAAGATAATATTAGCGTTTTGAAAGACATAAATTTGACCACAAAAAAAAAAGAAACTATCTCAATAGTAGGTGAAAGCGGTTCAGGAAAAACAAGTTTAATAATGTTAATTGGTGGTTTAGAGCGTCCAACTTCAGGCAAGATATACTTTCTAGACAACGAAATTACAAAATTGAGTGAAGACGAAGTATCAAAAATCAGAAAAAAAAATATTGGTATAATTTTTCAGTCTTTTTATTTAATCCCCAATTATACAGCCCTAGAAAATGTAACCTTAATTCTTGAATTAAATAAATTCAAAAATCCTGAGAAAGAAGCAAAATCTCTTTTAGATAGATTTGGCTTAAAACATCGACTAAACAATTTACCCAGCCAGTTATCTGGAGGAGAACAACAACGTGTCGCTATCGCGAGAGCTATTGCTATGAAGCCAGAGCTAATTCTAGCTGATGAACCTACAGGAAATTTAGATACAGAAAATTCCGATATGATTTCTAAAATTTTATTTAGGTATGTTAAAGAGGAAGGTTCCTCATTAATTATGGTAACACACGACCCAAAACTTGCTAACCGCGCAAGCAGAAAAATTAAAATTAAAGATGGAAAAATTAAATAATTTTTATCAATACAAGTTTATCTTAATATATGCTCTGAGAGATTTAAAAAGGAACTACAAAAAAATCTCAAGTATAATCATCACCCTGTTCATCAGTCTATTTATATTAAGTGCAATATTTACTATTGAGGATAGTTTGAAAAAAGAACTCAAAGAAAATGCTAAAGAGCTTTTGGGTGGAGACTTAGAAATTGATTATAATAGAAATCAAGGAAACATAGATTTATTAAATAAAGTTGAAGAGTTTACAATTGTATCAGAGATGGTTGAATTTAGTACAATGCTCTCAACGACAAATCGAAAGAAAAATAAATCTTTATTCACTAGAATAAAAACGGTTGATAAAAAATATCCTTTATATGGTGAGGTAACTTATGAACCTGCCGGTGCTTATGAAAGAATGCAAAATGAACCTTATACAATTTTAATTAACGAGAGTTTATCAAAAATCTTAAATATCAAGACAAATGAAATTGTAAAAATTCAAGATCAAGAATTTCTTGTTATTGGTAAGGTAAGATCTGTTCCAGATGTAAGTGGGTTTGTGACTTTTGGAGATTGGGTTTTAACAGGTAAACAAACTTTGGATATCTTAAAACTTAATGGAATAGGAAATTTTTTAAATTACGAATACAAGGTAAAATTTAATAATTATGATGACCCAGAAATAATTATAAAAAAAATCGAAAGTATTTTTAAAGACGATCAAAAGGTAAAAATTAGATATCCAGAAAATGCAGCAAGTGGATTAAAAAGAGTAATTGGTAACTTTTCACAATTTCTATCCCTTGTCTCAATAAGTGCGATGCTAATTGCTGGTATTGGAATTGCTAATACTCTTCTGTCTTTTATAAATCAAAATAACTTGTCTATAGCAGTAAGAAAGGCTTTAGGTTTCTATTCTGGTAATATTAAAAAACTTTATTATATTCAATTAGTAATACTATTATTTATAATTACTATTTTGGCGTATTTCAGTAGTTTACTAATTGTGCCATTAGCAGACAAATATTTGTCAAGTAGCTTTGGACTTAAGATAAATTTATTTTTTTCTTTTTTTAATTTTTTTAAAATATTTTTAATAGGTTTGTTAGTTTTGATAATTTTTTCAATTCCTACAATTAGTTCTATTGATCAAGTCAAAGCCTCAAGTTTATTTAGAAATGTTTTCCAAAATTTACAATTTTATTATTCAAAGAAATTAATTTTTATGAGTATTTTCATGTTATCAATTTTGATTTTAATATTTACCTATAGATCAGAAAATCTTACTTATAGTCTTGGGTATTTTGGGGCATTTTTTATTTGTTTGATTATATTTTTTCTACTTTCAAAATTGATCATATTTTCATTAAAAAAGTTTAGATTTAATTCGAGCACTACTTTAAAAGTATCTATTAAAAATATTACACAATCAAAAAGTATCACACCTATAACAATTATGTCTTTAGGCCTAGGTGTTACATTACTTTTGACTTTGGCATTAGTTGGAACTAACTTTAAAAGAGAAATAGCAAAATCAATACCTGACATCGCCCCTGATTATTTTTTTGTGGGTATTCAAAATGGAGAGCGTGAAAAGTTTGAACAAAGAATTTTATCAATGGATCCTGCTGCTAATATTGAAATTGTGCCAATGGTTTCTTCAGGAATATTAAGGATTAATGGTATAAATCCAAATACATATATTTCACCTGAAAATGATAGTTATTGGGTCATAGGTAGTGAACGGAGATCATCTTGGTCAAAAGAAGTTCCTGACGATAATCTAATTATTGATGGTAAATGGTGGGATTTGTCTAAACCTAACCAACTTCAGATATCATTAGACGCTAAGGTTGCAAAAGATTTTAACATTAAATTAGGGGATATATTTACTTTAAATATCTATGGTAGAGAAATTGATGGTAAAATAGTCAACTTTAGACAAGTTGATTATAGAGATCTTAATATAAATTTTGCTATGCTGTTTAATCCTGACTTTGCAAAAAATATTCCTCACGAATATTTAGCGACCACAAAGTTCTATAATTTAAATAAATTTGATGAAACAAAAATGCTTGAAATTTTACCTAGTGTATCAATGATTAAAATTGCTGATTATTTAAACAAAGTGACAAATGTTTTAAATAAAGTTTTCATAGCAGTTATTGTAATTTCAACTGTCACTATCGTCATTGGTTTAATTGTAATATCAAGTGCAATAATGGTCCAAGGAAAAGTAAGAGAATACCAAAATTTGGTTTTTAAAATTTTAGGTTTTTCAAGAAAAGAGATTATTTTTTCTTCGCTGATTGAATTTATGATTATTTTTATATCTGTAATAATGATTGCAGTTTTGTTCGCTGTAGTTGGTTCAAAATTTATTATAGAAAATATATTTGAGTTATTCTGGGAGTTTGATCTTAAAGTTTTGATTTATCTTGGTTTATCTATTGGTTTAGTAACGTTGGTGCTAATATTGTTAACTAATATCAAATATTTAAATCCAAAGGTTTATCCACTTATTAGAAATCAATAATCACTAGGATTTATTTAGCCTTCTCCATCAGCCAAAGGTTATCACCCGCCAAAAAGTAAATTTTTCCATCTTTTGGATGAACTTTTATATCTCTAATTCGTCCGATTTCATCTTTAAAAATTACATCTTCTTTTATATTGGACAAATCATTGAAGATTAGTTTTCTTAAGGATTGATCTTTTAATGATGTAATTAAAGCATGACCATTCCACTCATTAAATTCGTTTCCTTCATAAATTGTAATTGCACTTGTTGCAATTGAAGGTACCCAATATTGGATTGCTTTTGTAAAGCCTGGTTTCCATTTAGGTCCTATTGGCAGACCAGAGTAATTTGTTCCTCCCCATCCTAAAATTTTCCAACCATAATTTTCACCCTCTTTAACCTCACCAAACCAATCGCCACCCTTTGCTCCGTGATTACTCATGTAAATTTTTCTATCAAATGGAGATAAAGCTAAACCTTGAGGATTTCTTACCCCGATTTGATATATCTCTGGAAGCCAGTCGGATCTCCCTTTAAATCTAGGATTGTCTTTTGGAATACTTCCATCTAGATTTATTCTTATAATGCTACCTGGATGTTTTGTTGGATCTTGCGCGATCATACCCTTGCCTCTCTCACCGGCAGATGCAAAAAGATAGTCATCTTTAATAACTAATCTTGATCCAAAGTGATAACCAGAATTAATAGGAGGATTAGCTTGAAAAATATTTTTAAATTTTAATTTTTTTCTGGAAAATTTTGTTTTTGCAATAGAGGTGCTGGTTTTGCCATTACCTCTATTTTCTGTGTAAGATACATAAATAAAATCATTTTTAAAAAGAATATCTAGTATTCCACCTTGGCCGTGTTCTAAAAAATTAAGATTATGGTTTATTTCAGAAATTTGTTGTGAAACTATATTTATGATTTTTATTTTCCCACTTTTTTCAGTTATAATAATTTCTTCATTATTAATAAATGATGAGCCCCAAGGATCATTTAAATCTGCAATTTTTTTTAAATCAAAATTTTTTGCAAATGAGAGGTTTGTTAAGAATAAGAATAAAGATACTGAAAAAATAAACTTTCTCACTTTACGAGAGCTTTGATCTTCCACCATCAACCGCTATAATTTGACCTGTCACCCACGAGCTATCATCTGTAATAAGAAATTTAGCTAAAGAGGCCGAGTCCTTTCCTTCACCCAATCTTTTTAATGGATGAGCTTTTGCAATTCCATCTGCTAAAGCCTTATTCTTTAACATTGGTTCTGCGATTTTAGAATTGGTTAAACTTGGTGCTATGCAGTTTAC
Organism: uncultured Pelagibacteraceae bacterium; assembly: GCA_902594255.1. Taxonomy (GTDB): domain Bacteria; phylum Pseudomonadota; class Alphaproteobacteria; order Pelagibacterales; family Pelagibacteraceae; genus Pelagibacter. The sequence continues at coordinate 3,794 of CACJLN010000007.1, read as the reverse complement.
TCTTATGTTTGGAGCAAATTCTGCAGCTAAAGAAACTGTTAAGCCCTCAACAGCAGCTTTTGTAGAAGCAATTATTACATGATTTGTAAAACCTCTTTGTGCAGCAACTGTAGAAAATAAAACCACTGAACCTTTATTTTTTTTCAAACTGTCCTGATATCCCTTTATAACATCGACTGCCGAATATAAATTTAATTTCATACACTTGTTAAAATCTTGCTCATTTACCATTCTTAAAGGTTTCAAATCAATTGAACCCACACAATAAGCAATACCTTTTACGTCGGAAATATCACTTTTAACCTTATCTACAAATCCATCTTGCAAAACGTCAGTTATTGTAAATGTACAACCTAATTTTTCAGAAATGTTTTTAGTTTCATTTTCATTTCTACCAACTAAATGAACTGAATTCCCTGAATTTACTAATTGTTCAGCCAAACTAGAACCGATGGATCCTGTCGCACCAAAAATAAGATATTTTTCTGACATAAAAATTTTTATTAGTTATATTTAAATATGAAGTTATTTTTTATACTTGGCAATCAATTATTTCCACCAAAATACTTAGACCGCTTCAAAAAAGACCACCTATTTTTTATGGCAGAAGATTACCAACTTTGTACTTATGAAAAACATCACAAGAATAAAATCCTTCTCTTTTTATCATCAATGCGTTCACATGCAGAAACTCTCAAGAAGGATAAGTTTAAATTAGAATATCTTAAAATTGAGGACAAAGAATTTAAAGATGACTATTTAAAGAAATTAAAAAAAATAATTAATTCAAAAAAAATAAATGAGATTTCTAGTTTTGAAGTTGAGGATAAATTTTTTGAAAAAAAAATTGATCAGTTCACTAAAAAAGAAAAAATTAAATGGAATATTGTTCAAACTCCAATGTTTTTAAACTCAAGAGATGAATTCAAAAAATATCTTTCAAAATCAAAAAAACCATTCATGGCAACTTTTTACAAAGAAGTGAGAAAAAAATCCGGAATATTAATGGGTTCTGATGGAAATCCTATAGGAGGTAAATGGAGTTTTGATGAGGATAATAGAAATAAATTACCAAAAAATATTTCTATTCCAAAGTTTCCAAAAATTAATGAGACCAATCACACCAAAAAATTAAAACCTATTATTGAAAGACTATTCAAAGATCATCCAGGAACAACCAAAAACTTTTGGCTTGCTACAGAATGCAATGACGTGGTCAAATTATTAAATTTTTTTATTAAAGAAAAATCAAATTTATTTGGTGATTATGAGGACGCAGTTGATCAAAAAGATAATATTTTATTCCACAGTGCTTTAAGTCCTTATATTAATTTAGGTTTAATCACCCCTGAATTTATTATCAAAAAAGTTTTAGATTTTCATAAGAGTAAAAAAATCAGATTAAATTCTTTAGAAGGTTACGTGCGTCAGGTTATAGGATGGAGAGAATTTATGAGAGGAATTTATCAAAGCTATTCAAATGAAATGGAAACCAGAAACTTTTTTAAACAAAATCGTAAAATGAAGAAGTCATGGTACGAGGGCACGACTGGTTTACCCCCACTAGATTATGCAATCAAAAATGCTTTAAATCATGGATGGTCTCATCACATTGAAAGACTAATGATCTTATCAAACATCATGAATCTTTGTGAAATAAAACCGACCATTGTTTATAAATGGTTTATGGAAATGTTTGTAGACTCCTCAGATTGGGTAATGGTACCCAATGTCTATGGCATGGGATTATTTAGTGATGGAGGAATATTTGCTACTAAACCATATATTTGTGGATCAAGTTACTTTATGAAAATGATGGATTTTAAAAAAGGTGATTGGTGTAATATAATGGATGGTTTGTATTGGAGATTTATTGATAGAAATAGAAAATTTTTTTTGAAAAACCCAAGGTTATCCATGATGGTTAAAATTTTCGATAAAATGAAAAGTGATAGAAAAAAATTAATTCTTCCTGCTGCGGAAAAATTTATTAAACAAAACACACTTTAGTGAAAAAAGAGAATCTCCCTTTTAAAATCTGCATTATTTGTAAAAGACCTTTTACTTGGCGAAAAAAATGGAAGTTAAATTGGGAAAGAGTTAAGTATTGCTCAAAAAGATGTTCTAGCAAAAAAACATGAACTTAGAAAAATACAAATGGAAAAATAGAATTTTGCTTGTTTCAATGCCTAATTATAAGGCTAGAATTTATCTAGAGGCAAAAAAAATATATCAAGATAAAATAAAAGATTTTCATAAAAGATATGTAAAATTAATTTGTAAAATTAATAAAAAAGAAAAACCTACTATTAATCTAATTGGTTTTGATGGAAAATCTAAAAAGATGATGAATAGACTTAATTATAAAATGGTATTTAAAATGATTGACAAAATGCCACTAAGTAAAAAATTTAAACCAATAAATTTGTCACTGTACTCAGATTATAATCCTAAAACCACTACTCAAGGTTTGGGATTTAAAAACAAGGAAAAAGCTCTTTACACAATCAAAACTATCAAAAATCGTTCAATTAAGTATCAGTTTAATGTCATTGCAACCATGCTGGGTAGAGCAAAGAACCATCCTAACAAAACTGAGGATATGGAGGATGCTATAAAAATATTTGGTGATTGGATGAAAAAGTATAAAAGTAAAAAAAATGAAAATAAAAATGATTAATTATTTAAAGAAATTAGTAGTTTTATTTTTTCTCTTAATTCCGAATAATCTGAATGCTGATTTTTTTGAGGATATAACAAGCCAGATTGTTGAGAATCCTAAAAGACTTAGTTATGGAGTTTCCGTCACCGATGTAAATCAAGATGGAAATTTTGATTTTATAGTTACTGGATTTGGTTATTTGAATTTAGCTTTATCCTACGAGAATGGAAAACTGGTTAATATTGTAAATCAAAAAAAATTTTCTGATGAATTTAGACGTACAATTGGTGTTGCTGCATGTGATATAGATAGAGACGGATATGAGGAAATATATTTTCTCAACACTGATACATATAGTGGGACAAAAAGATATTCAGACAGACTGATAGATTTAGAGAAAGGTAAGTTTATTGATTTATTTGAAATCGAGAAAAATCAGAAAGATCTTAATCTAACTGCAGGTAGGTCAGTTGTTTGTGTTGATAGAAAAGGAGACGGTAATTATGGTGTATATGTTGCTAACTATGGAGGACCCACAAGATACTACGAATATAATGATGACATATTAGTTGATAAATCGGTTCAATTGAACCTGGCGAAAGTTACAGGTGGTCGTGCTGTCGTGGCAGGACATATTATTTCTGATAAGATTGATGTATTTGCGGCTAATGAAAGAGGGGCAAATTTTTTATATAAAAATGATAAAGGTAAATTTTTAGACGTCGCTTATGAATATAGGGTTCAAGACGTCCTTCAAAATGGGAGGGGTACAGCTTTGTCAGATATTTATTATCGAGGAAGGCTTGATATCCTAAATGGAAATTGGGGCGGATTTCACAGAGCATATGTACTTAAAAATGATGTTTTTGAGGATATAGCAAAACCATCTTTTGATGAGCCATCAAGAATAAGAACTGTTATTTCAGCTGATTTAGATAACGATGGTTACGACGAAGTATTCTTGAATAATATTGGTGAACCCAACAAACTTTTTAGAATTTTAGAAAATGGTTTGATAAAACAAATACCTCTAGATGTTGGTTTAGAACCAGATGGATATGGAACTGGAGCAGCTGTAGCTGACATAGATAACGACGGTGTATTAGAATTGTTAGTTTCTCATGGAGAAAGT
>CACJLN010000006.1 GCA_902594255.1 uncultured Pelagibacteraceae bacterium | reverse complement strand
TGCAAAATTAATCGCAGGAGGACTTGGAAAACCTAGTGGTCTAGAAAAAGGATATTTTGTAAAACCAACTGTTTTTGTTGATGTAGATAATAAAATGGAAATTGCTAGGACTGAAATATTTGGACCAGTTTTATCTGTGATCCCATTTGAAACTGAAGATGAAGCTATCAAAATAGCTAATGACACTCCTTATGGCCTAACAAATTATATTCAAACTAAAGATCAAGAAAAAGCCAGAAGAGTTGCTAAAAAGTTAAGATCTGGAATGGTAGATGTTAATGGTGCAGGTATCGCGATTGACACTCCATTTGGAGGCTTTAAACATTCTGGAATAGGGAGAGAAGCAGGTGAACATGGTCTGCAGGAATTTTTAGAGGTAAAATCAGTTGGTGGTTGGAACTGATTATTAATTAATTACAGATCTTTCTTTAACTCCTTCTAAAAAAGATAAACATTTTTTAATTTCATTTAATTCAATAAATTCATCAATAGTATGGGCTTGTTCAATTGAACCAGGTCCACAAACAACAGTGCTTATACCGATTTCTTGAAATAGTCCGGCCTCAGTTCCAAAAGAAACAACTTCCCTTTTATTATCACCGGTAATACTAGAGACAAATTCACAAGCTTTTGAGTCTTGAATTCTATCAAAACCAATTATTTCACCAATTATTTTTTTTCTAATTGAAGCATTCGGATATTTTTTTTTCATTTCAGTTAATAGTTCGTTTGCATAATTATCAATTTCATTATTTAGGAAAATTCCGTCTTGTTTATTAACTGGTCTTGTCTCCCAATTTACATGACATTTATCTGCTATAACGTTATGGGCTATTCCTCCAAAAATCCCGCCAATAGATAATGTTGAGTAAGGGGGTGTAAATATCGAGTTGTCAGGTTCTCTATTTTTTAAATCATTTCTTAGAGACATAAGTTTGTTTACATATCTTGAAGCGTATTCTGCTGCATTCACTCCTTCATCTGGTTTAGAACTATGTCCAGCAAGACCTTCAAAAAAAGTGGTATATTCGTAACAAGCTTTATGAGAGTCTATAATTTTCATCTTTGTAGGCTCTCCAACAATACATATACCGTTTGTAATTTTTCTTTTCTTTAGTTCTTTAATTAACAAAGGAGCTCCAACGCAGGCAGTCTCTTCATCAAATGTTAAAGAAAAATGTATATCGCGAGACAGATTTGATTTCGAAAAAATATCTGCAAAAGCTAATGAGCATGCTAAAAAACCCTTCATGTCACACGAGCCTCTTCCATACAGCTTATCATCTTTTATTTCTGCAACAAATGGATCGGTAGACCAACCTTTGGAAACGGGAACAACATCTGTGTGACCTGACAAAATAATTGGTTCTTTACCATTAGATTTTTTTGCTTTTAAAGTTGCAAAGAGATTTACTCTTTTCTTATCTTCATCAAAAACTTTAAAAGAGGTTGCTCCACTTTTTGAAAGTATATTTTCACAATAATTAATTAAGGATGAATTATTTTCCCCCGAAATAGTTTTAAAGGATATAAGATCCTTAAGAATTTTTATTGATTTTTCAAATAATATGTTATCTATACTCGCCACAAATTAATTATATATTATTATTATGAAAGAACAAATAACCTATCAAGATTTTGAAAAAATAGATATCCGCCTAGGAACAGTAATTTCTGTTGAAAAGAATGAAAAAGCAAGAAAGCCATCATTAGTATTAAAAGTTGATTTTGGTAAAAATATTGGTGTTAAGCAATCATCTGCTCAAATAACTCATTTTTATAACAAAGATAATTTAATCGGAAAACAAGTAATTGGGGTGTGTAATTTTCCAGAAAAAAATATTGCAGGAGTGGTATCGCAAGTTTTAATTTTAGGTTCTATAGATACAGATGGAAAAGTTACATTAGTTCATCCTTCTCAAAAAGCTGATGACGGTTTACCTATAGCTTAAATTTATGCACCCTGAAATATTATCGATTTCACTATTTTGGTTTGTGACAGCTTATACACCTGGCCCGAATAATGTTGTCGCATCTTATTCAGGTTTTAATTTTGGAGTTAAAAAAACTATTCCCCATATTCTTGGGGTGACACTAGGTTTCACATCATTGGTGATTTTCCTATCAGTTGGTTTAATCAATATTTTTAAATTATTTCCCTTAATACAAATTATTATTAAATATTTGGGTACATTATTTTTAATTTATCTTGCTTATAAAATTGCTTTTTCTAAAACTTCAGATGATACAACAAAAGAAAACCCAGTAAAATTTATCGAAACATTTTTATTTCAGTACCTGAACCCTAAAGGAGTAACAGTTGCGATTATAGTTGTATCTACTTATGTTGAATTAGGTGAGAATTATCTCAATTATGCGACTCAAGTAATACTATTGGCTTTTCTCTTCTCTATAACTAGTATTACTTTATGGACTTTAATAGGTAAATTTTTGAGGAAATTTGCGACAAATGATAAATTTATAAAATATTTTAATTATGCTATGTCAAGCCTTCTTCTTTTGAGCATAATTACTTTTTATATATAAGATATGAAACCAGGAACAAAAAACTCTTATAAGTCTCTGTCAGATCTTAAAATTGATGATAAAAATTATAAGATCTATTCACTCTTAAAAGCTGAAAGTAATGGGCTTGATGGTATTTCAAAATTACCAAAATCTTTGAAGGTTCTTTTAGAAAACCTTTTAAGATATGAAGATGACGTAACAGTAACAAAAAAACAAATTGAGGCCATAAAAGAATGGCTAAAGAATAGGACTTCAAAAACAGAAATTGCTTATAGGCCAGCAAGAGTTTTACTACAAGACTATACTGGAATACCTGCAGTAGCGGATTTAGCTGCTATGCGTGAAGCAGTAAAAAAAAAGAACAAAGATCCTAATTCAATAAACCCATTGTCAGCTGTAGATTTAGTAATCGATCATTCTGTTCAAGTTGATCAATCTGCTAAATCAGACTCTTTTGAAAAAAATGTTGAAATTGAATTTGAGCGGAATGGAGAAAGATATTCTTTTTTAAAGTGGGGTCAACAGGCATTTAATAATTTTAGAATAGTTCCACCAGGCACCGGTATTTGTCATCAAGTAAACTTAGAATATTTATCTAAAGTAGTTTGGAGCGAAGAATTTGATAGAGATAAATATCTTTTTCCAGACACATTAGTTGGAACTGATAGTCATACAACAATGGTCAATGGCTTATCTGTTTTAGGTTGGGGTGTTGGAGGTATTGAGGCAGAAGCAGGAATGTTGGGTCAACCAATTTCAATGCTGATACCAGAAGTCATCGGTTTTGAGTTAAATAATAAAATGCCAGAGGGTACAACAGCTACAGATTTAGTTTTAACAGTGGTAAAAATGTTAAGAGACAAAGGAGTGGTTGGAAAATTTGTAGAGTTTTATGGAGATGGATTAAAAAATTTATCTTTAGCTGATCGTGCAACCATAGCCAACATGGCCCCAGAGTATGGAGCAACTTGTGGTTTCTTTCCAATTGATGATGAAACATTAAAATACTTAAAATTTTCAGGTAGAGATACATTAACAGTAAATATTGTTGAGGAGTATGCAAAAGCTCAAGGTTTGTGGGCCAGTAACGATATTGAATTTACTGACAGCATATCGTTAGATATGTCTACAATAGTTCCAACAATATCTGGTCCAAAAAGACCCCAGGATAAAGTTTTATTAACTAATGCCTCAGACAATTTTAAAAAAAGTTTTTTTGAAACTACTAAGAAAAAAAATTACTCAAACTCAAGAGTTTCAAATACAGATTACGAAATTAAAGATGGTTCAATATTAATTGCCGCTATAACTTCATGTACTAATACTTCAAATCCAAATGTGCTTATAGGTGCTGGTTTATTAGCAAAGAAAGCAGTAGAATTTGGTTTAGAGGTAAAACCTTGGGTCAAAACTTCATTAGCTCCTGGATCACAAGTTGTAACTGATTATTTAGAAAAAGCAGGATTAAATACTTACTTAGATAAGCTTGGATTTAATTTAGTTGGTTATGGTTGCACTACTTGCATTGGTAACTCTGGACCTTTGCCGGATAATATTGTTGATGCAATACAAAAAGAAAATATTTATGCAGTTTCAGTTTTATCAGGTAATAGAAACTTTGAAGGTAGGATCTCACCACACATCAAAGCTAATTACTTAGCGTCACCTCCTTTGGTTGTTGCATATGCATTAGCTGGTCATATGGAATTTGATTTATATAAAGATCCATTAGGTAAAGACAAAGATGGCAATGATATTTTTATGAAAGATATTTGGCCAAGCAATAAAGAAATTGAAGATAAATTAAAATTATCTTTAAATCCTGATATGTTTGTTAAGAGATACTCTAATGTCTCTGAAGGTCCTAAACAATGGCAACAAATTAAAACAGAAAAGAGCAGTATTTATAACTGGGAAGAAAATTCAACATACGTAAAAAAACCTCCTTTTTTTGACGATCTCTCTGATCAACCAGAGGGTTTTAAAGAAATCAAAAATGCTAGACCTTTATTAATCTTAGGCGATATGGTGACTACTGATCATATTTCTCCTGCAGGTAATATTCAAAAAGAAAGTCCAACAGGTGAGTACTTTATGAAACATCAGATTCTGCCTAAAGATTATAATTCATATGGATCTAGAAGAGGAAATCATGAGGTTATGATGAGAGGTACTTTTGCTAACATTAGAATTAAAAATGAAATGGCTCCTGGAACTGAGGGTGGTTTTACAAAATTATATCCAGAGGAAAAAATAATGCCTATTTATGATGCAGTAGTAGAGTATAAAAAAAGAGGCACTGATCTTATAGTTATAGGTGGTAAAGAATATGGCACAGGATCATCTAGAGATTGGGCTGCTAAGGGAACAAAGTTATTAGGAGTAAAAGCAGTAATAGCAGAAAGTTTTGAGAGAATTCATAGATCTAATTTAATTGGTATGGGAATTTTGCCCTTACAATTTATTAACGATGTTAATAGAAAAAACTTAAAATTAATTGGATCAGAATTGATAAGTATTAATGGTATAGAGAATGGGGTAAATCCATCAGATCATTTAACAGTTGAGATAAAATATCTATCTGGCGAAATAAAAAAAATAAAAACATTGTGTAGGATAGATACTAAAAATGAATTAGAGTATTACAAAAATGGTGGAATTCTTCAGTATGTGCTTAGAAATATGATTTAAATATGGATGAAGATACTTCAATAATAGATAATAGAACGAGAAATGAGAGAATTAAAAACTTTATAATAAATAATAAAAAAAAGCTAATTTCATTAATAATAGCTTTTATTATTTTGATTATAAGCTTTTACTCCTACCAAATATATCTTGATAAAAAGCGAGAAGACATCTCAAATAGATACAATAGTGCTATAATTGAGTATGAAGCTGCAAATAAATCAAAAATTATATCGATACTTAAAGATATTATAGAAGCTAAAGATGCAACTTACTCACCTTTAGCATTATATTTTATAATAGATAATAATTTAATAAATGATAAGGACGAAATTAATAGTTTTTTTGATATTTTAATTGATAAAACTTCCCTTGATATCGAAATTAAAAATTTAATTATTTATAAAAAAGCATTGTTTAATGCCGATCAAACTAACGAAATAGAGTTATTAAATATTTTAAATCCTTTGTTAAATTCAGATAGCGTGTGGAAATCACACGCACTATATCTTGTTGCAGAGTTTTTTTATAGCAAAGGTGAGAAACAAAAATCTAAGGATTTTTTTGAAAAGATAGTTTCGACAGAAAACCCTAATACAGATATACTTACAAGTGCAAAAAGAAGATTGAATAGAGACTTAAGTGATTAAGAGTATATTTATAATTTTAAGCATATTAATACTGAGTAATTGTTCATTTGATACTAAATCAGGAATTTGGACAAAAGAAAAGATTGCGCTTAATGATAAAGAAAATAATCAAATTAAAGAACTTTTTAAGAAAGAAGTTTTAAACGAGAATGAATTTAATCCGAATTTAAAGGTAGTCATCAAAAATTTTTCTGAAAATAAAAACAAATATAATGGTAACAATTTTGGAGCTTTTAAAATTAATTCAAATTTTAAAGAAATCTCAAAATACAGCTTTAGTAAGATTGAATATTTTGATCAATTTGAACCAGAAGCAGTATTTAGCGATAAGGATTTAATATTTTTTGATAAAAGGGGATCAATTATAAAATTTGATCATAAATCAAAAATTGAATGGAAAGTTAATTATTACACTAAAAAAGAAAAAAAATTACTTCCAATACTTAAATTTGAAAAAAGTGGTAAAAATTTATTAGTCACTGATAATTTGGCAAAAATATATTTGTTAAATATATCTAATGGAAAATTAATTTGGCAAAAAGAACATGATGTTTCGCTAATATCTCAGCTAAAAATTGAAAATAATAAATTTTATGTGTTAGATGCAAATAACACTTTTTCTTGTTACTCATTGTTAGATGGTCAAAAAATTTGGCAATTTAAGGGAGAAAAAAAATTGATAAACTCTCAAAAGCAAACATCTGTGATTATAACTAAGGATAGTGTAATTTTTAATAATACAAAGAGTGAAATAATTTCACTTAATAAGTTTGATGGAAATTTGAATTGGTTAACACCAACTGTAGAATATGGTGAAAGCCTGCAATCCTTTTTAGTAAAAAATTCTGATTTAGTTCTGGATGAAAATGATATTTATTTTTCTAATAACAAGAATTCCTTTTTTTCCTTAGATGCAAATTTAGGTTTAATAAATTGGAGACAAGATATAAGTTCAATATTGAGACCAATAATAATTGATAACATTATATTAACGATTTCTCCGAAAGGTTATTTGTACGTTTTAGAGAAAAATTCAGGCAACATAATTAGAGTTACGGATATATTCTATAATATAAAATCAAAAAATAGGAAAAAAATTGAGATAAATGGTTTTATTACATCTAGTGATAAGGTTTATTTATCAACTAATAATGGAAAAATCATTAAGATAAATATTGAAAATGGAAATATTGATTTAGTTTATAGAGTGAGTAGGAGTAAAATTTCCAAGCCGTATGTAAATGACGGTAAGATTTACATTATTAAAGATAATGGAATTGTTAAAATAAATTAAGATGATTTTAAGATTACTTAAATTTCTGGGAAGAAAAAGAGTGGTATTGGATAGGGGGCCATCACATCCACAATTTGAATTAGCTAAGCCTTGGATGAATCGATACTATGTTTTGTTCAGAAAAAGACCTAAATGGTTCCCTTTTAATATATTAATACATGAAATGCTCGCTGATGATCATGGTGTTGGAGTACATAATCATACCTTTCCTTATGTAACAATTGTATTGAGGGACGGATACTGGGAAACAATAGAGTCAGGAAGATACTGGAGAGCTCCGGGGTATATAGGTTTTAGATCTGCAAATAATTTACATAGAGTTGATATTAAACCTGGAACAAAACCTTTAACAATTTTTATAGCTGGACCTTATGGACTAAGAAAAGGGCCGAGATCAGAATATGGAATAGATTTTAAAACGAAGAAATGAATTTTAAAGATTTATTTTTGGAACATTGTAAAAAAAATAAATTCAATATTAATCAAAATCAAATTAAAGTCATTGAACAACTTGAAATTTACCATAATAAAAATTTTAAAAACTCATTATTAAAAAAGATTTTTAAAAAAAACTCTGATGAGTTGGGTTTTTATCTATTTGGAGGTGTAGGCGTAGGTAAAACAATGATTTTAGATTTTTTTTTTGATTTTATAGATACCAAAAAGCAAAGACTTCATTTCAATGAATTTATGATAAATTTTCATGATTTTATTCATGAGAACAAGGGTAGTAGCGATGAAAATATTATAAACTTATTTGTAAATGATTTAAAATCTAAAATATCATTAATTTACTTTGATGAATTCCAGGTAACTAACATTGTAGATGCAATGATACTTGGAAAGTTGTTTGAGCAAATATTTAAACAAAATATTAAAATAATCATTACCTCAAATACAAAAATCTCAGATCTCTATAAAGATGGATTACAAAGAGATCAATTCAAGCCTTTCATTAACATTATGCAGTCAAAGTCAATAGAACATGAATTAAGAATTGAGGAAGATTATAGAAGATCAAAAGATAATCAGAAACAACGCTTTTTTTTCCCTCTTAATGAAGAAAATAATTTCGAAATTAATAAATTTTTTAGAGTTATTACAAAAAATAAAAAAAATTTTTCAAAGAATTTAAATATTAAAGGAAGAATATTTGAGATAAAAAATTTTTACGAAGGTATTTCTAGATTTAATTTTGATGAGCTCTGTGACAATAATTTAGGAGCAGAGGATTATTTAGAAATTGTAAATAATTTAAAATTTATGATTATCGAAAAAATCCCACAGTTTAACGATATTAATTCTAATCAACAGCAAAGGTTTATAACTTTAATAGATATTATATATGATAAAAATTTACCTATAGCTGTGACAGCAAGTCAAAACATACATGAATTTACTACCTCAAGATCATTAGAGGAGCCTTTTAAACGTACTATTAGTAGATTATATGAATTAACTTCGATGAAATACAATATATGAAACAAAAATTTTATAATTTGAAAATAAATACCAATGGTCAGAAATTATATGACTTTACTGATCAAACTCTTGAATGGATAAAAAAAAATGATTTTAAAACTGGTATAATAAATCTGAGTATTCAGCATACTAGTGCATCATTAGTTGTACAGGAAAATGCAGATCCAGATGTTCAAAAAGATTTAATAAATTATTTTAATAATTTAGTTCCCATGGATAACAAATTGTATATTCACACCACAGAAGGTAAAGATGATATGCCAGCACATATAAAATCAGCAATAACTAATAATCAAATATCTTTAAGCATCAAAGACGGAAAATTATTACTTGGAACTTGGCAAGGAATCTATTTGTTTGAACATAGAATAAATCCACAAACAAGATCTATAATTCATCATTTTTTAGGTGAGACTTAATTTTTTTTTAAAGTTTGGAAAGCCTCCAAGGCAGCTTTACGTGCCTCTTCATGGACAACTATTGGTTTTGGATAATTTTTCCCTATAATTGTTTTAATTGCTTCTTGGAATTTTATCTCCATCTCCCATGGCTTATGTATAAATTTTTTTGGAACTTTATTTAGCTCAGGAATCCACCTCTTAACATATACGCCCTCTTTATCAAATTTTTCTCCTTGAAGAATAGGATTGAAAATTCTGAAGTAAGGAGCTGCATCCGCTCCACATCCTGCAACCCATTGCCATTGAGCAACATTATTAGCTTTATTGAAATCTAATAAGCAATTTCTGAAATGTTTTTCACCTTCAGTCCAATTTATTCTTAAATGTTTCACTAAAAAGGAACCTACAACCATTCTTATTCGGTTATGCATCCATCCAGTCTCATAAAGTTCTCTCATCCCAGCATCGACAATCGGATAACCCGTCATACCTGATTTCCACGCCTTTAAAAACTTTTCATTCTTGACCCAGGGGAACTTATCAAATTCTTTTCTATAATTTCCTTTTAAAAATTCTGGAAAATAATTAATTAGACTATGCGAAAATTCACGCCAACCCAGTTCATTAATATATTTTCTGTAACCAATCCCTTTAGATTTAATTTCACTGCACTTTTTCCAAATAGTGTTTACGTGAATTTGTCCATGTTTGATATAAGGAGATAATTTAGATGTACCATCAACAGAAGGATAATCTCTTGCAGTTCCATAATCTTTAATTTTACCATCAATTAGATTTTTTAGAATTTTTTTTGATTCGTCCTCAGATACCTTCCAATATTTTTCAAACTTTTTATACCAATTTTTTTTTGGAAGAATATCCTTTGGCTCTATACAATTTTTAAAGAATGCTAGTGACTTTGTTTTTTTTTTAATACTATAGTTTTTACTCGGTGGTAATCCTAAAAATTTTTGTTCAGCATTTTTCCAAAAAGGAGTAAACACTTTGAAAGGCGTTCCATCATTTTTAGTTACTTCTTGAAACTCATTTAAAATATTCCCTTTGAAATATTTGTAATTAATTTCATTTTTAACAAAAATGTCTCTAATTTTTTTCCCTTTCGCGATTACGTCTGGCTCGTAAATTTTATTCCAGTATACAGAAATATTATCTTTTTTATTAATTTTTGAAAATATATCTAGTTCATCACCCGCTAGTATTTGAAGATTGATCTTAAACTTTGATAGTTCAGATTTATAGATTTCTAATGATTTTGAAAGCCACCATTTTTGTGCTTCTCTTTTAGCATCAAAATCATTTTTGTTATAAATGTATAGAGCTAGCACTCTCTCATGATTTTGAGTTGCGTAAGAAAGAGCAGGGTTACTTTCTATTCTAAAATCTTCTCTGATCCAGGTAATTGCATTTTTTGACATAATTATCTATTTTCTACCTTCAGATAACAGTTGTTTGTAAAGTTTAACATCTGCATTACCTTCGCATCCAATGACTAAAACATTTGAATTTTCATCAAGGTTTATCAATTTTTTAGCTTTTTTGTCGTTACAAATTCCAATCAAAGCAATAATTCCTGGAGTAGCGCATTCACCACCTATAATTGAATTTTTGCTAAACTTTTTATCTTTTAAGCTAGCTACTGTTTTAGCAACATTATTATCCGAAATTGAGACACAACAATTGCTTGCTTTTTTTAATATTTGCCAAGGTACAAGAGACATTTCATTACAAGACATACCGCCCAGAATACTCTCTCTTTTTATTCTTATTTTTTTTAATTTATTGTTTTTGACACTTTGAAGTACACAATCAGCTCTGTCTGGCTCAACAATAATAACTTTTGGAATTTTTTTAAAATATTTTGCTACTCCAGCAACCAAACCTGCAGCTAAACCGCCAACACCCGCTTGAAGAAATATATGAGTAATATATTGATTGGTTTGTTTGGAGATTTCTTTAATCAAAATAGAGTACCCTGCCATTGTCAGTTGAGGAATATATCTATAATTTTTTGACGATACATCTTGTACAATTTTCCAATTATTTTTTTTTGAAAGTAACTGGCATTCTCTCAATGAAGCTTCATAATTTCCTCTTACTCTAATTACTTCGGCGCCAAGTTTTTTGATTTCTTTTACCCTTGTTTCGCTTACATATTGACTAACAAAAATTTTACACTGTAATTTTAGTCTCTGTGCTCCCCATGCTACAGATCTACCATGATTACCAGCTGTTGCTGATGAAACAATTATTCTGTTATTTTTTTTTGAAATTTTCTCTACTGCATAAGCTCCACCCAGAGCTTTAAAGGATTTCAAGTGAAATCGCTTTGATTCGTCTTTGTAAAATATATTCTTAAGTTGAAGATTTTTATTTAGTTTATTCAATTTTAATAGAGGAGTTGGATTATATCCTTTCCATTTTGATATACTTTTGTGAGAATTAACCAATAAATTTGATGGTAAATATTTTAGAACATATCTTCTACTAAATTGAAAGTTTTTATTTATTAAGAATTTAGAGTATTTCCATTTAAGATTTTGCATTTTAAATTTTTTTTATATTCAAACTATGAATAAACCTATATTAATATTTATACAAAGAAAAACTTTATGAAAAAAATATTAGTTATTGGTGGTGGTGCAATGGGTTCTGCTTTTTCAATACCATGTTTAGAAAATGATAATAGAGTTATAATTACAGAACCATACAACAAAGTTTTTATTAAAAATTTAGCATCAAAAAAAAAATTTCATTCTTCTTTAAAAATGAATTTACCCAAAAAGCTAAAATTTAAGAATTATTCAAAAAAAATATTTAAAGAAAAATTTGATTTAATTGTAATTGCATTGAGTCTTGCTGGAATTGATTTTATTGGAAAAGAGTTAAAAGACTTAAAAATAAAAGCACCATTACTAGTTCTTACTAAAGGACTAAAATATGATAAAAAAAGAAAAAAACTCTTAACTATTTCAGCGTTACTTAAAAATAATTACAATGTTGCAAATGTATCCGTTTTAAAAGGACCTTGTTTAGCTAAAGAATTAGCAAGAAAAAATAAAACAAGTGTGGTAGTAGCAAATAAGAATATCAAAGTTGCCAAATGGATTGGAAAACAAATATCTACCAAATACTATCGAACTGAATTTTCTAAAGATGTTATTGGAGTAGAAATTTGCTCAGCAATAAAAAATATATATGCAATGGTGATAGGCTCAGGTCAAAATTTTAACACTGCATCAGACTTATTCCAAAAAAGTGTAAATGAGATGAAATTTTTAATAAAATATTTCAAAGGAGATGAATCGACGATATTAGGGCTTGCTGGTATTGGCGATTTATATGTGAGTGCTGTGGGTGGAAGGAATAGTAAAATGGGAGATTTTTTGGGTAAAGGTTTTACATTTGCAGCAGCTAAAAAAAAGTTTATGCCAAAAGATACAGTCGAAGGTGAGCAATTAGCTAGAGAAATTGCTCCTTATATTTTAAAAAAAATTAATAAAAAAAATATACCGTTGATGGCTCATTTGCTAAAGACGATAATATATAATAAAAAAATTTAGCCGATTAGAAAGTTATTTTCTACAAGCAACCCTATAATAATTCCAACCAGTAATGCAAAAATTAACTTTTTTTTATCCACTATTAGGTTTTTTTGCTAAGAGAAGACTTTATATTTGTTGACGATGGAATTTTTGTCTTCCATTTTTGTTTGATGTTTTCCCAAAGTTTTGCCATCCCTAAAGGCTCATAAATCATAAAAATAATCATCAACCCACCAAATATCACTTGCTCTATAGAAGATATAATTGTTGCGTCAATTGCACCATGAAATACATTGTTACCAATTGCGTTTAAGAGAACGGGAAAAAGTAGGATAAATGCTGCACCAATAAAAGCACCATTAATTGTGCCAAGCCCACCCAAAATACACATAAATAATATTTTAAAAGATAGTTTAATATCAAATGCAACTGGCTCTAAAGATTTAAGATAACAAAATGCAAAAAGTGCGCCTGCAACACCACAATAAAATGCGCTGATGGCAAATGCTTGTACCTTTGTTCTTAATAATGAAACTCCCATTGACTCTGCAGCTATATCCATATCTCTTACTGCCATCCAATTCCTGCCAGTGCTACCTCTAGCCATGTTCATCGCCAGTAAAGTTAAAACTGTGGTAACAGCTAAACAGACAAAATACATGGCTAATGGAGTTGTAAATGGTTTTCCTAAGATAACTATATCTTGGGCAGTTATAATTCCTGATGAGTCATAGTTTTTAAACCAACCAAATTTATCTATCATCCATATAATGAAAAACTGCGAGGCTAGTGTCGCAACCATAAGATAAATTCCTCTTACTTTTAAACTAGGAAGACCAAATAAAATTCCAAAAGCTGCAGCAATTAAACCTGATACTATTAGAGAACCTACAAAACCAAGATCAGGCACTCGTAAAATAAGATTAAACATAGCAAAAGCTCCTGCAGCCATAAAACCAGCAGCACCTAAAGCTAACTGTCCTGTGTAACCCATAACAATTTGTTGTCCAATTGTGGCTAGAGCCAAACAAAGCCAAGGAATTAATATAGAAGTGTACCAATATTCTGTTGTAATAAATGTTGGTATTACTAATACACTTAGAACCATACAAACAGCTAGGTTAATTAGGTCTTTTTTTGTATAAGTCATAAAAACTGGTTTCATAAATTAAACTCTCCTAATAATTTTTTCTCCAAATAAACCTTCTGGTCTATATAATAAAAAGAAAATTGCTAATACGTAAGGAGCCCAACCTTCAATAGCACCTCCAAAGAATGGCCCAATGTATACTTCTAATACTTTTTCTACTGCACCAATAATTAAACCTCCGATAATTGCTCCTGGAATAGATGAAAAACCACCTATAATTAATACTGGCAAAGCTTTTAAAGCTAAGTCAACAAGAGCAAATTGGACACCTGCTCTTGCACCCCACATACATCCTGCAACCAAAGCCACAACCCCCGCAGCAGACCAAACTAATAACATAATATGTTTTAAAGGAATTCCTATTGAACTAGCGGCACCAGCATCATCTGCAACAGCTCTCAAACCAAGACCAATTTTCGTATATTTAAATAGAAGAAATAAACCAATAATCATAATAGCTGCAACAAGTCCTGCGGTAATATCAAGAGCACTAATAAATAGCTTTAAGTTATCAGCGATCCATGGCACTGGAAAATCTCCTATACCTAAATCTAATCTTCTTACTTCTACTCCCCATGCTGCTTGAGCTAAGCCCTCTAAAACATATCCGAGACCGATTGTAGCCATTAGTACTGTATCTTCACTAGCGTTCATCAAAGGTCTTAAAACAAATCTTTCGGTACACAAACCAACTACTACCATTAAAAGAGCAGCCAAAATAAATGCAAGAACGAAAGGTATATTGAAGTCTTGCATAAATCCAACAAAAGCGAGCACTGAGAAAAAGACCATAGCTCCTTGAGAGAAGTTAAAAGTCGCTGAAGCTTTAAAAATTAATACAAATCCTAGAGCTACTAATGAGTACATAGTTCCAGCAAGCAAACCCCCAACCAAAACTTCCATAAAAAATAATAATTCATCAACCATATTTAATCCTAGTGTTCTACTCCTAAGTAAGCGTCTATTACTTTTTGATTTGATCTTACCTCATCAGGTGTACCATCACCAATAACTTTTCCATAATCAAGTACAACAACTCTATCTGAAATATCCATAACTACTCCCATGTCATGCTCAATAAGAACCATAGTTGTGCCGAGTTCATCATTTACTTTTAAAATAAATCTACACATGTCTCTTTTTTCCTCAACATTCATTCCAGCCATAGGTTCATCTAATAAAATTACAGATGAGTCAGTTGCAAGGGCACGGCCTAATTCTACTTTCTTTTGAAGTCCGTACGGAAGTTTTCCAACTGGTGTATTTTTAATATTTTCTATTTCTAAAAAACTAATTATTTCCTCAGATCTTTCTCTATTAATTTTTTCCTCTTTTTTAACTTTTGGTAGTTGAAAAGCAACTTCAAGAAAATTTGTTTTCGTATGAAGCTTTCGGCCTACTAAAATGTTATCCAGAACTGACATTCTTTTAAATAGAGCTAAGTTTTGAAATGTTCTAGAAAGGCCCATTTGTGCCATAAGATTGGGAGTAATATTTGTTATTTCTTTTCCTTTAAAAGAAACAGTTCCTTGTTGAGGCTTATAAATTCCATTTATACAATTCAGCATTGAGCTTTTACCAGCTCCATTAGGTCCAATTATAGCCCTAACTTCGTGCTCAAGAACATCAAATGAAGTGTCGGTTATTGCTTTAACACCACCAAAAGAAAGTGAAATATTTTTTACCTCTAATATTGGTTTACCTATTTTAAATTTTCTCTCTTGTGTCATCTTTAATTAATTTTTTTCTTAGTTAAACTTTCTTCTTTAAGTACGTCTCTGAAATTTTTTCTACCTTTCTTTGAAATACCTAAATACAATTCTTTTACCTGGTCATTACTCAATAAACTTTGGGCTGTACCATCTAACATAACTCTTCCTGTTTCAATAATGTAGCCGTAATCTGAATTTTTTAGTGCAACATTGGTATTCTGTTCAGCAAGTAAAATACTAACACCTTCTTTCTGATTCAGCTCTTTAACAATGTTAAAAATCTCCGCTACTAATTGTGGTGCTAAACCCATTGTAGGTTCATCTAAAAGTAGCATCTTAGGCTTAGCCATCATGGCTCTTGCAACTGCTATCATTTGTTGTTCTCCACCTGATGTAAACGCGGCTTGGCTTTTTCTTCTTTCCTTCAATCTAATAAAATAAGTATATATTTTTTCTAATTCTTGATTGATATCACCTTTTGATAATTTTCTTGAGTATGCCCCAGCAATAATATTTTCTTCAACAGTGAGGTGACCAAAACATCTTCTGCCTTCTAATACTTGAACCATACCAAGACCAACCATTTGTGATGGATTTTGTTTTTCAATTGAGGTACCATCATATTCTATTGTACCTTTTGTCACTTTACCTCTTTCTGAGGCTAGCATAGTTGAAACTGCTTTTAATGTTGTACTCTTGCCTGCTCCATTTGCTCCAAGTAGCGCTACCACTTTTCCCTTTGGCACCTTTAATGAAACGTCATGTAGAGCTAAAATAACATTGTCATACGTTACTTCGATATTTTTAATATCAAGTATGTTGGTTGAAGTGCTCATTAAATTTTTTTCAATTATATTTATATTAAATTTTATTTAAAGGGGGAGTTAAAATAATTTGATTACCTAAACTCCCCCTCCAATAGATATTAATTTATCACTAAATTAATTATGAACATTTTTTCGGTGTAATGTTGTTCTCTTTAGCAAATTTCGCTGCAGAGTCCTCAACTAGACCTCTTATAAATGCAGGATCGCCTGGAGCTTCCCAACCAGTTACCTGATTGAATTTTGTTCCATCCCACTGCATTACAGCAAATTTACCGGCACCTTCATGGTTTGCACATGAAATAGCAAATGGAGCTAACATTCCTCCAACTCCAAGTTCAGTAAGTCTAGCTTCAGTCATGTTTAATGCTTCATAACCATCTCTAAACTCTGCACCAGTTACTGCTTTACCAACTTTGTTATGCATTTTTTGAGCATTTCTTAACGCTTCAATCCACATAACTGCAGCACCTAGTCCTCTATTCCAGTAAACTGAACCAATCCTATTTGGATCAGCCAAGTTACCTTTTCCAGCACCGTATACTTTGTCTTTGATGTCTTTAACCAATGGATATTCTCCTGGTAAAGCATTAGCAACAGCATAAGTTCCCTTAGCTGCATCACCTGCTGGATACATATCCTCTTCGGCAGCACCAAATGTTACGTACATCATTCTATCTCTTGGGAAATTAATTCTAGCAGCATTAGTCATTGCTGTTGAATTCATTCCAGAACCTGCTCCCCAGAAAGTAACCCAATCAGGTTTTTCTTTTCTGATTTGCAGCCACTGAGATTGTTGTTCCAGACCTGGAGGTGGGATTGATATTTCAATCAACTCAACACCCCAGTCATTACAAATTTTTCTCATAGCTGGTAATGGCTCTCTTCCGTAAGCAGAGTCAATGTGTAAGTGAACGATTTTTTTACCTTTCATCTTATCGATTCCGCCTTCGATTTGTGCCATAAATTTTAATTTAACAGCTATTTGTGACCAGTAGTGACTTGCAGCATTAAATACCCATGGCCATACTCTTCCATCAGCACCGTCAGTTCTTCCATAACCATATTGAGCTAAAACAACATTGTCTTTAGCCATACGGTTAATTACAGCGTATGCTCCTGGTGTTCCTAAAGTATCAAACACTACTATTCTTTGACCATCTTTTTCTAAAAGTCTTTGGTAACATTCTACTGTTTTAACAGCGTTATATTCCGTCTCACACTCTTGCCATGTAAGCATTACTCCGTTTACTCCACCTGTCATGTTTACATAGTTCATGTAATCAATTTGAGCCCCGTAGTAACCAGTACCCATTGCTGAGTAAGGTCCGACACGACTACTTGCTACTGGAAAATATTGCGTTTCAGCAGCAGATACACTTTGAGGTAAAGTAAGTGAAGAAAATAGAGCGATAACTACTGTCAGAGTAGAAGTTAGCCTTTTAATCATTTTTGCTAACATTATTCCTCCCTTATATTTAGTTATGTTAAACATTCTAATAAGCTATAATCTAACCACATAGCTAGGGTTTCTGCAATTAATTATCATTATTAATAAGAGAAACAAAATCGTCACATATAATTAACAATTACAACTTGAGATTGTTAAAGAATTTTTAAATAGGAATTGTTTTTTAAGAAATTTATAAAAGTTTAATAAATAATAGAAATTAAATGAAAAAAATTTTAATAGTGGAGGGTAATACAGCAGAAGAGAACGGAAGTTTCAGAGAAGCGGGTATTAAAACCCACACTGAAAGTTTAAAGGAAAGTCTAGAATACCTCGATAAAGAATTAATCTTAGAAGTTACAAATCCCTCATCAGATAAAAATATTCAAGTTTTCATCGATAAGCTAAATTCATACGATGGATTAATATGGGGAGGGAGCAGCCTTAACATTTATAACGATACTCCAGAGATCAGAAGACAAATTGAATTTATGAAAAAATGTCAAAATAAAGTTAAAAATATTTTAGGAATTTGCTGGGGCATGCAAGTGGCTGTAACAGCTGCAGGAGGTCAGGTAAAAAAAGCTAACACATCTCATGTTGGTATCGCAAAAGAAATCAAGATAAATGAATACGGTTTAAAGCATCCATTATATAAGGATAAAGAAAAAAGATTTAATTCTCCTGCTTTTAATTATGACGAAGTTGTGAAAATACCTGAAAACGGTATTTGTCTTGCATCTAATAAAGTTAATAAAGTCCAAAGTTTGTATTTTCAAATAAATAAAACTAGAGTTTGGGGTTTGCAATATCACCCTGAAATAACTTATGAAAAAATGATAAGTTTGATTAATTTTAGAAGAAAAAGATTAATCGAATATAGAAAAGTATTCAAAAATGAAAATGATCTCGAAAATCACATATCTTTTATTGAAAAAGAAATTCAGACCACAGTCAAAGAAAAAAAAATGTTAGAACTTAAAAATTGGCTTAAAGAATTAAAATAAACCTTCAATTTGGCCTTTTTGATTTAATTTAATAGTATTAGCGGCGGGTTTTCTTGGCAATCCTGGCATTGTCATTATTGATCCACAAATGACTACCACAAATTCTGCTCCTGAGGATAATCTTACTTCTCTTATTGGTATATCATGATTTGAGGGGGCACCTTTGAGTTTGGGGTCTGTTGAAAAACTAAATTGAGTTTTTGCAATACAAACTGGTAAATTTCCATGACCATTATCTTCAAAAACTTTTAATTGTTCTTTGACTTTATCATCAGCTGTTATTTTGTCAGCCTTATAGATTTGTTTAGCAATTAACTCTATTTTATCCCAAAGTCTAAGATTGCTATTATATAAAAATTTAAATTTATTTTTGTTATTTTTGCAGACTTTAACAACTTTTTTTGCAAGATCTTTGGTCCCATTTCCACCTTTAGCCCAATGCTTGCATTCACTTACTTCAACTTTATTTTTTTTACAAAAATTTAAAACAGTTTTAATCTCCTTTTTTGTATCTAGCGCAAAATGATTTATGGCTACTATTGGTTCTAAACCAAATTTTTTTATGTTTGTTATATGCCTTTCCAAGTTGACCAATCCTTTTTCTAACGCCGATATATCTTCTTTTTTTAAGTCTTCTTTTTCAACGCCCCCATGCATTTTTAATGCTCTTATTGTTGCAACAATTACCACACAGCTAGGGCTTAACCCTGCTTTCCTGCATTTTATATTTAAAAACTTTTCTGCACCAAGATCTGCACCAAATCCTGCTTCAGTAACTACATAATCAGATAATTTTAATGCAGATTTTGTTGCAATCACTGAATTGCACCCGTGGGCAATGTTTGCAAATGGACCTCCATGAATAATTGCGGGATTATTTTCTAAACTTTGAGTCACATTTGGTCTGATCGCCTCTTTAAGTAAAACTGTCATAGGACCATGAGCATTAATATCTCTTGCATAAAGTGGGCTCCCTTTTTTATCGTATGCAAAAGTAATATTACCAATTCTTTTTTCTAAATCTTTTAAATCGTTAGATAGACAAAAAATTGCCATTACCTCTGATGCAACTGTTATGTCGAAACCATCAACTCTTTTGAAATCCTTAGCGACTCCACTAGTATTAATATCAATAAATCTAAGTGCGCGGTCATTCATATCCATTACACGTTTCCAAACAATTCTGTTTTCATCTATGTTGAGTTTATTTCCCCAATAAATGTGATTATCAATCATTGCAGACAATAAATTATGCGCTGAAGTAATCGCGTGAAAATCACCTGTAAAATGTAAATTAATTTGCTCCATAGGAACAACTTGAGCATATCCTCCCCCAGCTGCACCACCTTTCATTCCAAAAGAAGGACCCAAACTTGGTTCTCTTAAACAAACAATAGATTTTTTGCCAATTTTATTTAGCCCATCGTTTAACCCAACTGAAGTAGTAGTTTTGCCCTCACCTGCTGGGGTAGGTGTTATAGCGGTCACTAAAATTAATTTACCATCTTTTTTTTTCTTTAGTTTTTCTAGAAATTCAAAATTTATTTTTGCAATATGTCTACCCATTGGACTAAATGCACTACTTTTGTCTGGAACATTAATTTTAGCTAGGATTTTACTTATTGGTTTCATCTTAGCTTTTCTAGCTATTTCTATATCTGATTTAACTTTTGCCATTTTGGTTTTTTTATAAAGATATTCGATTAGTATATCTTTTTAGCGTCTTTGAAAATATATTATTATTTTTTAGTTTCTTGTGGCAATATAAACACCTACAGTTGCTATAATAAATCCCAAGATATCTAAATAAGTTAATTTTTCATTTAAGAAAAGCCATGCTAAAAAAGCAGATGTAGATGGTATTAAAAAAAATATAGATACAGTTTTACTTGCTGAGTTTTTTTTAATTAAAAACATTAAAATTGTAAATGCTCCAAATGAAACAAGAAATATTTGGTGGCTCATTGCTAATAGAAATGTCTTTGTAAAATTAATATATGGTTCAACAAAAAATATAATTATAAGAACATGAAATAGACAACCTCCAGATGCTTGATAAAAATTGCTTACAGCTAAAGGCATATTCTTACTTAATTTTTTTTGCCAAATTGTAGATAAAGTAATTGAAATTAAGGATATTATTGTTGCAATCAGTCCTAAAAGTGGAATTTTAGAGCCTAAATCTATTCCTAAAACTAAAGATGCACCTACAAATCCTAACAAAACACCTATCCATTGTTTTAAATTTACCTTCTCATTCAGTATTGGCCCGCTCAATATATTTGTTAAAATCGGTTGAAGAGTTACTATCAAAGCAGCGATCCCAGTTGGCATTCCGATAGAAATTGAATAAAAAACACCTCCCAAATAAAGTCCGTGAAAAAGAACTCCACTAAAAATAGTTTCAATTAAATTCTTTTTATTTACAGCTAAGGACTGATTTGAATACAGGGAAAAGATATAAAAACCTATTGCTACAAAAAAAAATCTAAAAGCTAGTGCAGCAAAAGGATCGCTATTATCTACAATTGGTTTAGTTGTAATAAATGCAGACGACCATAAAAGAACAAATATGATTGGAAAAACTCTGATCATTTAAAATTTTTAGATTAAAATTTATTATTTTCAAATATTAATCGATAATATTCAATTTAAGCAATTCACTTTGCTCAGTTTCTTTACACCATAATTCGTAACTTTCACAAATTCTCCATAATTGATCAAAGGCACGTTGTGAAATTTTAAGAGGAAATTTATTTTTTGTATAATATAAATCAGGAAATTGAATTAATTGTTTGATCATCATGTCTTTTTGAACATGCAACAGCTTGATTGTTTCTGCTGGAATTTTATTATTATTCTGATCAATAAAGTCGTTGTTCTTTAATTTTTCCAACCATTCATCGTGAAATTTACCACTACTTAATTTTTCAAAAAACTTAGTTTTTATAAAATTTTTAATAGCATCGGAATTGTTATAATCAATATTGTTTTCTTTTATTCTGGAAATTTCTAAATATATTTTTTCTGCAACATATAGCATATAGGGTCTGTCTTTTGATTTCATATATTTTATATATTATATTTTTTCATTGCTGCATTCGCTAAGATCAAATTCGGATCTAAAAATATTTTTGATGTTTTAATTTTATCAAAAGACTTAAATGCAAATATTGCAATTGGTAATTCAGTACATCCAAGAATTATTTTTTTACATTTTTTATCTATCAAATAATTTATAGCAGGTTTGATTATTTTACTTGCTGCTTTTACATCACCCATCTTTACAAATTTTATAGCTCGATTGACTGAATTTTTTTGAATTTTTGACTCTGGAAAAATTAAATTAAAATTTTTATCAAAAAAATTATTATATATTCCAGTTCTTAAAGTACCCTCTGTAGCAAGCAAACCAATAGTAGAGTTTTTCTTACACTGTTTTATTGTATGTCTATAAACTTCTCTTGGCATATTTATTATCGGTAAGTTTATTCTTTTTTTTAAATCATCATACCAATAATGTGCTGTGTTACAGGGTATTACAAGAAACTTACATTTACTTTTTTTTAGTAATTTACATCCTTTAACTAAACTTTTTAAAACAAGTTGATATTTTATTTTATTTTTTTTTACATTTAAATTTTTAGTTAGATTCCTAGTGTGAATACCTATCGACTCAGGCCTTCCTGGAATATTTGCTTTGTTATAAAGAATAAACAGGGGATATTCTTGATCTATTTTACCTCTATTTAAAATTGCAAGTTTATTACAAAAGTCTAAACCTGCTTGTGTTCCCATTCCACCAAGAATACCTATCATAAATTTTTTATATATTAATAGATGTGTTATTGGCTACAGAAATTTTTAAATTTCTAGAATTATAATTTATATTAATGTAGCCAATAAATGATATTTTGAAAATTATGCAGTTTTTAAATTAACTGCTGAAGGACCTTTGGGACCATCCTCAACATCGAAAGTCAAAGCTTGACCCTCATCTAAACCATTCATACCAGCATCTCTTACAGCCGAAACATGAACGAATACATCTTTTTCTTTATCGTCTCTTTCAATAAAACCAAAACCTTTGGTAGGATTGAACCACTTTACTTTTCCTTGTAGACTCATAGTTTTCTTACTTTTTGTTATATTAATTTAATACTTATAATTAAGTAATAACAGGTTCTTCAAAATTTAATGAGTTTTGTCAACAAAATTAATACTTTATGATAATTTTTGTTTTAATCGTGGTCAATTTGCTTTGTATAATACAACGAATTCGGATCAATTTTGTAGTGAGCAAAAGGTTCACAAGGTTCAAAATGACATCTTTTAAATAGTTTTCTTGCAGGTTCGAAAAATTTTCCAGCACCTGTTTCAATACTTATTCTCTTTAAATTATGTTTTCTAGCCTCAATAATTAAATGTTGAATTAACTTTATTCCAAAATTTTGTCTTCTAAAGTTGTCATGAATCCTTATTGATTTAAATTCACCATGCTCCATGTCTAAAAATTTTAATGCTCCACAGCCTAATAAACTATTATTTTCCCACAAACTCCAAAATTTTATTGTAGGAACTTTAAGCCCAGCGATGTCCAAAACATGTGTGCTCTCCTCAGGTGAGGCGGCTTTGAGTTCAATGAAGTGTTTTTTTAAAAGTTCATCTACTTCTGGATGATCAAAGTTGCCCTCTATAATTTTAAACATTTAAATTAATGTAGTAATGTGACCCATTTTTCTTTTTGTTTTAACTTCTTTTTTTTGATAATCAAAGAAAAATTGATTATGATCGATCTTTAAATTTTTTCTGTAGGGAATTATTTGGTTTCCAATTAAATTGATCATTTTTGCATTCGAAATCTTTTTAAGTGGAATCTTTTCAAGAGAACAGACAGCTCTAATATGATTTTCAAATTGACTTATATTGTATGCGTTAATAGTCAAATGACCAGAATTGTGAACTCTTGGTGCGATCTCATTTACATATAAATTTTCATTTCTATCAATAAAAAATTCTACACACAAAGTTCCAATATATTTTAACTCTTCAGCAATTCTAATTGACCATTCTTTTGACTCATCAAATAATCGTTTGTTAATTTCAGCAGGTATTTTAGAATATTTGAGTATTTGATCCTCATGAGTATTTTCAATAGGCTCATATATCTCATAACTATTATTACCAAATCTCGTTACTATAACTGAGATTTCTTTTTTAAGTTTTACAAGTTTTTCAAGTATATATCCTTTTGAAAAATCAATATTTAAAGAATTTAAATCTTGTTTCGATTTAATACGATATTGACCTTTACCGTCATAACCTAAAGTAGTAGTTTTTAAAATTCCTGGTAAGAAATCCTCTAGAGCATCTATATCGGTTTTTCTTTCCACAGATGCATATTTAGTCGTTCTTATGTTAAGTTTGTTTATAAAGTCTTTTTCGGTTAGCCTGTGTTGAATTAGTTTATTCACACTTGGCTTAGGTATAACCGTTTTTATTTTGTTAATTTCGTTTAAAGTTTCGAAAGGTATGTTTTCAAATTCATAGGTAACCAAATCTACTTTATTTACAAATTCTCTTATCTTATTTTTATCTTGATAATCACCATAAATGAATTGTTCACAAAAATTTTTTGCTGGTGCATCGATATCATCACAGTAAATAATTGTCTTTATATTTAATTTTTTTGCTGCTTCAGACAGCATACTTCCTAATTGACCTCCGCCAATAATACCCAAATTTATTCCTGACATTTTTAATTTTTAGGTTTTTTTTTTACAGATTTTGTTTGTAATAATCGCCAATTTTCTAATCTTTTTTTAACTGCAGGATTACTGTTTGCAATTATCGATGCGGCTAATAAACCAGCATTGATTGCACCATTACCTCCTATAGCTAAAGTTCCCACAGGAATTCCTTTCGGCATTTGTACAATTGATAGCAAGCTATCAAGTCCTTTAAGGTTCTTACTTTCGATTGGTACTCCTAAAACCGGTATAGATGTTAGAGCTGAAATCATACCTGGCAAATGTGCTGAACCTCCAGCTCCAGCAATTATAACTCCATAATTTTTTTTTTTAGCAGCTCGAGCAAATTCATACATTCTCTTTGGGGTTCGATGAGCTGATATTATTTTAGTTTCAAATTTTACACCGATACTTTTTAATATTTTAGTAGATAACTTCATAGTTTTGAAGTCAGACTGACTACCCATTATAACTGCAACTTTTAAGTTGTTAGTCTTTTTCATGATTTAAATAGTATAAACTTTATTTCAAAATTAGATAAAAATATCAATAAAATTAGTATTTTTGGAAAAATTGTTATAAATTTAAAGCCCGTGATTAAAGATAGACATATTGATAAAAAATACAATAAAGAATTAGACGATATTTGCGATGAATGTAAAAGTAAGGATGAAAGTGTTTCTCAAAATTTAATTCTTACGGGTTTTAAAATTTGCAAATCTTGTAGAGTATCAAAAACAATTTTTCCTATTTAGATAGCATTTACTGGCATCATATTCATTCTGCTCATGACAAATGAAATTGATAAAAAAACAATAATTAGGAATGATAAAAAAACTATTCCAAAAGATTTTAAATTCGATTTTAGACTAAGGATTTGTTTTGTTGAAATGATTAAAGCAGCGAAAATCCAGAATTGAGTCAATAATATTATAGGTATCATTAAATCTGGAGTGACTGCAAAAAACCTCAATAGTCCAGGTGCATGAGCAAATCCAACTGCAGTTAAAACTTTTTTAAAAGGTGTTTTAGTTTGTTTATCAGGGAATAATTTTACACCAATGACAAAGATTAAAATTGCCCATATAAACCAGGTAATAATCGCTGTTAATCCAGACATTGCGACAGCCGTTTTAATTATATTATTTGCTGCAACAGCACCAGCTATACCATCTAAAATCATTATTAAGCCAGCAAAATATATTGCAGCCTCTCCAAAATTTTTACTATCAGTGTAAAGAGATTTATCTAATTTAATAGATTTAAAGATTATATTAAGAAACTCTCCAAACATTTAATTTTTTTTATTTTTTTGTTCTTTATATGAAACAATTAATGGAAAAAGTATTAAAACAATTGTGATAGCAATGCAAAGTACAATTAAGAAACCTTTTGTCATAAGTAGCTTAAACTGATTATATCCTCAAATTTTTTAGCCTTTAGACACCTCTCTTGTATTAGCGTTATATGACTCTTTAAATGGTATATCTGTAACCACTGCATCAACTGGTTTGCCGGGAGTAATAGAATATTTTTCAGGTAAATGAACTTTATATTTTGTACCCACTTTTCCTTTTGGAAAACCATTTGCATTAAGAGTTCCATCAAAAGGCACATATCCCATTGCGATATTTATCTTTTTTTCTGGATGATACCAAGGAGAGGTAATAAATCCAACTGGATCCCCACCATTTTCATTTGATATTAACCAAAAATCAGGAGCGTAGTCATCAATCGGTTTTCCACCCATTTCAAGCCCAACCAATTGTAACTTATAAGGTTTTTTTCCAGCTTTGAGTTCTGCCCCCATTTTTTCTAAAACTGCCTTACCCACATAATCAGATTTTTTATTCCACTCGCCTTTACCTGATAAAGAAACTTGATAACCTAAATTACATTGGAAAGGATTATGTTGTTGATCCATATCCTGTCCCCAAGAGAGTATACCTGCTTGTATTCTTCTATGATGAGCAGGAGCAATAACCATCAAATTATGTTTCTTTCCAACTTTAAGAATAGCATTCCACATTTCATCAGCATATAAGGTTGCATCTCTTAAATAAATTTCATATCCAGCTTCGCCTGAAAAACCTGACTGAGAAATAACACAACTTCTTCCAGCTACTTTAACTTCAGCTAATCCATAAAAAGGCATATTTTCTAAATCGACTTGATCTCCTAATAAGTCTTTCATAAGTGCTTTTGATTTTGGACCTTGTATTTGCACAGGGCATGCATCTATTTCTTCTATAGTGCAATTAAATCTTCCATCTGCATTTACACCTTGTAAATACATACCAATATCAGAGTCAGATAATGAAAACCAAAATTCATCTTTTGAAATTCTTAGAAGAATTGGATCATTTAAAACTCCACCATATGCATTACATAAAATTACATATCTTGCTCTCATAGGTGAGATCTTAGTTGCATCTCTAGTGATTACGTAATCAACAAATTTTTCTGCATCAGGACCTTTAACTTGTATTTGTCTCTCAACAGCAACATTCCACATTGTAACATGGTTTACGATAGCATCATATTCTACCATAGCTCCACCATGTTCTGGTTTTACGTATCCTCTAGGATGATAAATACGATTGTAAACAGTTGCTCTCCAACATCCAGCTTGCATTGATAAATGCCAATAAGGTGATTTTCTAACCCTTGTAGAAATCAACAATTCTACTTTTGTTGGACCACTTTGTCTTAAATTGTATGGAACTTTTCGATCTGATTGATCTACTGAAGTTACATGCTTTAATTTTGTATAGTCAAATTCTTTAGACATAACTATTCTCCTTCAACCACTTGTTAGTTTCCTTCAAGCCGCCGAATGTATAAATGTGAAAGAAATCAGTATGTGATTTAAGCTTCCCAATTAAATCATTAGGGTCTTTAGGTTTTAATAAATCTAAAGCCTTAGTAAAATTAGATTTAAGAAAATTTAAGGAATTTTTTGCTCCTACAATGTTTGCAAACTTAATCAAGCTTGATATTTTAAGAGGGCCAGTTATTCCTACATGCACTGGTACGCTTTGTTTAGATACAAAATCTATAATAGGCTGGGGATCTAATAACCACTGTGTTACTATATAATCAGCATAAGGCTTTTTATCTATCATAGCTTTTTCTAAGTCTGAGTCGGATATATCAGGACTCCCCTCTGGGTGTCCAGCAATTCCTATTGTCATCTTCTCAAAATAACCAGTCTCCAAAAGTTGAAAAGAGCTATCGAATTTTCCCATTGGTTCTCTTCCACCGCCAATTACTAGAACTTGTTTAACTCCACCATCTTTACATCTTGAAACATAATCTTTTAGTTGCTTTTCATTCTGCATTGATCTTGCTGGAAAGTGAGGGACTGGATTAAAACCTTTCTTAACTAACTCAACTGCTTGTTGTGCTGTCTCTTTATAATCCCCACCAGGTAACATTGTTATGTAAATATCTTTAACTGGAGGCACAGTATCTAGGTCAGTAGTTGGGCCTATTTCTAAAGAAAAGTTCATTTAATAGGATGATTATCTTTTTTAAAAAAGCTGTCAAAGAAATTCAGCTTGATAGAATCGATTTTTATTGTCACAAAACAATTATGAAAATTATTTTAATAATGGGTCTGCCTGGGTCAGGAAAAACAACCTTAGCTAATGAGTTAGCTCCATTACTTAATGCTAAAAGATTGAACGCTGATGAGGTTAGAAAAGAAGCAAATGACTGGGATTTTTCAGAGGAAGGAAGAAAAAGGCAATCAAAGAGAATGGCTGATTTTGCCTTAAAGCTAAAAAAAGATGGAAATTTTGTCGTAGCTGATTTCATATGCCCAACACCTGAGGCTAGGAAATTATTTCCTGCAGATTTTATCATTTGGGTTGATACTATTAAAGAAGGTAGATTTGAAGATACTAATAAAATGTTTGTAAAGCCTGATAAGTATAACTTTCATGTTACTTCACAAGATGCTAAAAATTGGGCTCCAAAAATACTTAAGGAGATTAAAAATGACCTATAAGTGGGACAATAAAAAACCAACTGCACAAATGTTAGGAAGGTGGCAACCCTTTCACGATGGTCATTATGCATTATTTAAAGAAATTTTAAAAAAAACAGGTCAAGTTTGTATACAGATTAGAGATGTTCAGGGTGTTGATGACAATCCATTTGATTTTGAAACTGTGAAAAAAAATATAGAGGATAGACTTAAACCTGAATTTGAAGGACGATACAAAATTGTGTTAGTACCAAATATAACAAATATTTGTTATGGTAGGGGCGTAGGTTATCAAATTGAAGAAATTGAGCTCTCAAAAGAAATTCAAGAAATCTCTGCAACTAAAATAAGAGCCAAGATGAGAGAAGAGGGCAAATTAAAATAATAATTAATGAATATTAAAGTTGTAAAATTAAAAGATATTTCACGAATAATTATTAATGAACCAAAAACATACAATTCTTTATCATTTAAAAATTTAAATGATCTTATCAAAGTTTTTAAAAAATTAGATTACGATAGAAAAACAAAAGTAATAATTCTTGAGGGAGCAGGAAAAGGTTTTAGCGCAGGTCATAATTTAAAAGAAGTAAGAAACTTAAAAAGCAAAAAAAAATATCAAAGATTATTTAATTTATGCTCAAAACTAATGCTGCGGATAGTTGAGGGTAGAAAACCAGTGATTGCAAAAGTGCATGGAGCAGCTTATGCAGCAGGATGTCAATTAGTTGCCAGTTGTGATTTGGCTTATAGCACTAAAGAAGCATTATTTGCTACTCCAGGGGTAAACATCGGTTTATTTTGTAGTACACCTATGGTTGCTGTTAGTCGGAAAGTTAACAGAAAACCAATGATGAAGATGTTATTAACTGGAGAACCAATTAAAGCAAATTATGCAAAAGAAATTGGATTGATTAATGACTATTTTCCAAAATCAAAGTTAAATAAAGAAGTTTTAAAAATTGCAAAAAAAATTGCATCTAAATCTAATCTTACAATTAAAATTGGAAAACAAACTTTTTATAAGCAATTAGAAATGCCACTCAGAAAAGCTTACTCACACACAAGTAAGATGATGACAATAAATATGATGGCAATGGATGCAAAAGAGGGAATTTCTGCTTTTATAGAAAAAAGGAAACCAGTTTGGAAAAATAAATAAGATGGCAGAGACTAAAGATATTTTAACTAAATATAAAAATATTGCTTTAGTCGGTGCAAGTAAGAACTTAGAAAAAACCTCATCAATTGTAATGAAATATCTTCAAAATAATGGTTATAAAGTTTATCCAGTCAATCCAACTATTAGAGGTGAAAAAATTCTAGGTGAGAAAGTGTATGCAAAAGTTTCTGAAATTGACGGACAAGTAGATATAATTGATGTTTTTAGGCCATCAAATGAAGCTGTTGAAATTGCTAACGAAGCAGTCAAAATAAAAGCAAAAGTCTTGTGGTTACAGCTAGATATCAAAAGTCCTGACGCTAGAAAAATAGCTGAGGCAAATAATATAATTTATGTTGAGAATAAATGTACTAAGATTGAGATTGAGAAATATCTTAATTAAAAAATTCTTAAAAAATGCTCAATAAATATTTAAAATTATTAATTATTTTTTTCGTTTCAACTTCAATTTCAAAAGCCGAACTAATTAAGCCTAATAGCTCTATTCAACCAGCCGAAGTTGTTAAGATACAGTTACTTGGTTTACAAAAAAATAACGAAAAATTTAAGGATAGTGGTATAGAACAAACCTGGAATTTTGCTCACCCTAATAATAAACAAGCTACAGGACCCCTAGATAGGTTTAAGAAGATGATCAAAGGCAATAATTATCAAATGATGATAAATCATTTAAGTCATACTATTACTCAAACTAGATCAGGAGATAGCTGGGTTCAATTTGAGGTTATTTTATTAGATAAAGAAAAGACTTATCATAAGTTCAATTGGCAAGTAGAAAAATACTTGGGTGATGGACCTCTAAATAACTGTTGGTTGACAACAATGGTTTCAAGTCCCGAACCATTAGGAAGTTCAATTTGAGATCATTTATACAATTTTGTTTCGAAATGAATAAAAATTTAGTAGGAATCATTTTATGAAAACTAAAACAAAAGTAGTTGTAGTTGGTGGAGGAGTTGTTGGTGTTAGTGCACTTTATCATTTAGCTAAAAAAGGGTGGTCAGATGTTGTTTTAGTTGAACGTAAAGAATTAACTTCAGGTTCAACTTGGCATGCTGCTGGACTATTGCCTCTATTTAATATGAGTTATTCAGTTGGTCAGCTTCATAAATACGCTGTTAATCTATATAAAACATTAGAAGAAGAAACAGGAAAAAATGTTGGGTTTAGTGTTGTTTCAAATATACGTCTCGCAAGCACGAAAGACAGGATGGATGAATATCATCAGTATGCAGGAGTAGCAAAAACTATAGGAGTTGATGTAAAATTTTTAACACCTCAACAAGTAAAAGAAATTTGGCCCTTGTGTCATACCGATGATTTAATTGGAGCAATTCAACATCCAGAAGATGGATATATTCAACCAGCAGATTTAACACAAGCTCTTGCAACAGGGGCAAGAAATAGAGGAGCTGAAATTTATCGTAATACTACTGTTTTATCAATGAGACAAACAAAAGATGGATGGATTGTTGAAACTGACAAAGGATCGATTGAATGTGAACATGTGATTTCTTGTTCAGGTAATTTTGCTAGACAAACTGGAGAAATGGTAGGACTAGACATTCCAGTTATACCTGTAGAGCATCAGTACATTGTTACTGAACCTCATCCTGAAATTCAAAAAAGAAAAAAAGCAGGTCTTCCTGAGATGGGCGTATTAAGAGATAGCGATAGTAGATGGTATATGAGAGAAGAAGCTGGTGGATTAATTCTAGGTCCATATGAAGATGGTGCTCCAGCTTGTTATGTGGAAGGACCATCAAAAAATTCAGAGTATGAATTATTTCAAGAAGATTTAGACAGACTTGCTCCACATATTGAAGGCGCAATACATCGTGTGCCCGCTTTTGGTGAAGTTGGTGTTAAAAAAGTTTACAACGGGGCAATTTGTTATACTCCGGATGGAAACCCGATAGTTGGTCCTGCCTGGGGATTAAAAAACTTTTGGATTAATGAAGGTCATAGTTTTGGAATTACTGCTGCGGGTGGAGCAGGTTGGCAATTGGCAGAATGGATCATTGATGGTGAACCAACAATTGATATGCTTGGCGTTGAGCCAAGACGTTATGGTAATTATGCGACTAAGTCTTATTTAAAAGCAAAAAACGAAGAGGCTTACAGTCACGTTTTTATCGTTCATTATCCCGACGAAGAAAGACCAGCTGCAAGACCACTTAGAACATCACCTTGTTACGAAAGAATGAAAGAACTTGGAGCAGTTTTTGGTCAAAAATTTGGTTGGGAAAGACCAAATTTTTTTGCAACTGATGGCATGGAACAAAAAGATGATTGGTCATTTAGAAGATCTAAGTGGTTTGATGCAATTAAAAGGGAATGTGAAAACGTAAAAAAAAACGTCGGGCTTTTAGATATGACTGCATTTGCGAAATGTAGAATTAGAGGTCCAAAAGCAGAGGAGTTTTTAGATTATTTAGTTGCAAATAAACTACCTAAAAAGATCGGTAGAATAAATTTATGTCATGCCCTTAACACAAAAGGCGGTGTGCATTCAGAATTTACAATTATGAAAGAAGCAGAAAATAGTTACTATCTTGTATCAGCGGGTGCAAATTTAAGATTAGATCACGATTGGATCCAAAAATGGATGCCAACGGATGGATCAGTTATATTTGAGGATCTTACAAATAGCACTGGAGTTCTTGTAGTTGCGGGACCAAAAGCAAGAGAACTGATGCAGAAAGTTTCAACTGATGATTTTTCAAATGAAAACTTTAAATGGCTTACCGCTAAAAATGTCAATGTTGGATATGCACCAGTAAATGCAATGAGAGTAAATTTTGTTGGAGAGTTAGGATGGGAGCTCCATCATCCAATTGAATATCAAAATCATATTTTTGATAAGTTGATGGAAGCAGGTAAAGATTTAGGACTGAAACCTTTTGGTATACGAGCGATGAATAGTTTAAGAATTGAGAAATCTTACAAACTTGTAGGTACAGAATTGTCAATTGAATATTCTCCCTATGAGTCAGGTTTAGATAGATTTGTTCACCCAAATAAAGGCAACTTTATTGGTTTAGAAGCGCTTAATAAATGGAGAGAAAAAGGTTTTGATAATAAATTAGTAACTCTTGAAGTTCATAATACAACAGACTCGGATGTTTTAGGAAACAATCCAATTTATAAAGATAATAAAGTAGTTGGAAGAGCTACAGGTGGTGAGTATGGTTTTAGATTAGATAAATCAATCGCACTTGCAATGGTCAAACCTGATTTAGCCAATGTTGGTGAAAAACTAAAAGTTGATATACTGGGAAAAATGTATGAGGCAACAATTTTGGAAGAAAGCCCCTATGATAATGAAAATAAATTATTGAGAGCTTAATGAAAATCCTAGTCGCAGTCAAAAGAGTTATTGATTATAACGTTCAAATAAGAGTCAAAGAAGATAACTCTGGGGTAGTTACTGACAATGTTAAGATGTCTACAAATCCTCCAGATGATAATGCAATAGAGGAAGCAGTAAAAATTAAAGAAGCAGGCAAGGCTAAAGAAGTTGTAGCAGTTTCGGTTGGAGAAGAAAAGGCACAAGAAACTGTAAGAAAAGCATTAGCTGTTGGAGCTGATAGAGGTATTTTAGTAAAAGTTAATGGGGTAATAGAACCTTTGGCGGTTTCCAAAATTTTAAAAAAGATTGTTGAAAAAGAAAAGCCAGATCTAGTTTTTATGGGTAAACAAGCTATTGATGATGATTGTAATCAAACCGGTCAAATGTTAGCTGCGCTATTAAATTGGCCACAAGCAACATTTGCATCAAAAATAGAAGTAAAAGAAAAAACTTTAGAGGTCACTAGGGAGGTCGATGAAGGACTGGAGACTATTGAGGTAAACGTACCTGCTATAGTTACTTGTGACTTAAGATTAAACGAACCAAGATATGCCTCTTTACCAAATATAATGAAAGCTAAGAAGAAACCTATAGAGCAAATAAGTGCTGGTGATCTTGGAGTCGACGTAAAATCAAGAATAGAGCAAATTAAAGTAGAAGAGCCCCCAAAAAGAAAAGCTGGGATTAAAGTCGCAAGTGTTGAAGAATTAGTTCAAAAATTAAAAAATGAAGCTAAAGTAATATAATGTCAGTTTTATTAATAGCAGAACATAACAATA
Organism: uncultured Pelagibacteraceae bacterium; assembly: GCA_902594255.1. GTDB lineage: Bacteria > Pseudomonadota > Alphaproteobacteria > Pelagibacterales > Pelagibacteraceae > Pelagibacter. The sequence continues at coordinate 47,980 of CACJLN010000006.1, read as the reverse complement.
AAGAAGTTAAACCTTTTACTTTTAATGCAATTTCTGCTGCATCTCAAATTAATGAAGATGTTCATGTTTTAGTAATTGGGTCAAATTCTGAAGAGGTAGCAAAATCAATTTCTCAGGTTCCTAATGTTAAAAAGGTTATAAATGTAAATAATCCAATTTATGAAAATTACATAGCAGAAAACTACACATCAGTAATTATAAAACTTTCTGGAAATTATTCACATATAATATGTTCAGCTAATACTTTTGGAAAGAACTTAATGCCAAGAGTTGCGGCTTTACTAGATGTTTCTCAGATAAGTGATATTACGAAAGTAATATCTGAAGATACATTTCAAAGACCAATTTATGCAGGTAACGCATTTGCTACAGTAAAAAGTAATGATAAAATAAAGTGTGTAACAATCAGACCCACATCTTTTGACCCTGCTCCAACATCTGGTGGGTCAGCTGAAATACAAAATGGTGATGCTGCTGAAGCAACAGAAATTACTAAATTTATAAAAAAAGAGGAAATCAAATCAGATAGACCAGAATTGGGAACTGCTAGAGTAGTCGTTTCTGGTGGCAGAGGTATGCAAAGTGGTGAAAATTTTAAATTAATTACTGCTGTTGCGGATAAACTTAATGCCGCTATCGGTGCTTCGAGAGCTGCAGTTGATGCAGGTTATATAACAAATGATCATCAAGTTGGACAAACTGGCAAAGTAGTTGTGCCAGACCTATACATTGCTGTAGGAATTTCTGGTGCTATTCAGCATTTGGCTGGAATGAAAGAGAGCAAAGTAATTGTTGCTATAAATAAAGATGGGGAAGCTCCAATTTTTAGTGTTGCAGATTATGGTTTAGAGGCAGATTTATTTGATGCACTACCAAAATTTTTGGAAGAATTGAACAAATTAAACACTATACAAAAATAATATAATCTGTAAAAAATTACTCTATGTCCAGAGAGAAAATGGAATATGATGTTGTTATTGTAGGTGGTGGTCCATCTGGATTAACAACTGCAATTAAATTAAAACAATTAAACTCAGAATTAAACATTTGTATTTTAGAAAAGGCATCGGAGATTGGTGCTCATATATTAAGTGGAAATGTTTTTGAAACTAGAGCTCTAGATGAATTGTTTCCAAACTGGAAAGAATTAAATGCACCAATCAAAACCAAAGTTACTAAAGAAAAATTTTTATTTTTAAGTAAAACAAAATCATTAAGTTGGCCAACTTGGTTATTACCGTCTGTTCAACAAAACCATAAAAACTATATAATTAGTCTTGCTAATTTGTGTAGGTGGTTAGCAGAACAAGCGGAAAGTTTAGGTGTCGAAATTTTTCCAGGCTTTCCCGCTAGTGAAATTTTATATAATGAAGACGGTTCAGTTAAAGGTGTGGCCACTCAAGATATGGGAGTAGACAAAGACGGAAATAAAAAAGATAGTTTTGAACCTGGGATAGAATTGTTAGGAAAGGTTACTGTATTTGCTGAAGGATGCAGAGGACATTTAGGAAAACAATTAATTAAAAAGTTTGAACTTGATAAAGGAAAAGATCCTCAACAGTATGGAATTGGTTTTAAAGAAATTTGGGAAATAGAAGATAAAAATCATCATGAAGGAATGGTTATACATAGTGCTGGTTGGCCATTGGATAACAGCACTTACGGTGGAAGTTTTATCTATCATGCTGAAAACAAACAAATTTTTTTAGGATATGTAATTGGATTAGATTATAAAAATCCCCATTTATCACCATTCGATGAATTTCAGAGATTTAAAACTCATCCAGCCATAAAAAAAATGATAGAGGGAGGAAAAAGAATTTCTTATGGTGCAAGAGCATTGATTGAAGGTGGTTTCCAAAGTTTACCAAAAATGTTTATGCCTGGTGCATTACTCATTGGATGTGATGCTGGAACATTAAATATGCCAAAAATAAAAGGTTCTCATACTGCTATGAAAAGTGGAATAATAGCTGCTGAAGCAATTAATGAACACATCAAAAATGATAAGGATTTGTCTAACTTTGAGGAAAAGTTCAAACAAAGTTGGCTCTATGATGAGTTATATAAAGCTAGAAATGTAAAACCTAGTTTTAGCTGGGGTTTAATATTGGGGATTATTTTTACAGGAATTGACCAAATTCTGTTTAGAGGCAAACTTCCATTCACATTAAGACATAAACATGCAGATCATCAGACATTAAAATCAGCTAAAGAGATGCCCAAAATTGATTATCCTAAACCAGATAATATTCTTACTTTTGATAAAACAAGCTCTGTTTATCTAACAGGCACCAATCATGCCGATAATCAACCAGTTCACTTGAAGTTAAAGGATCCAAATTTACCCATTAATTATACTTTAGAAGAATATGATGAGCCTGCCCAAAGATATTGTCCAGCAGGTGTTTACGAGGTTCAAACAGAAAATAATATTAATAAATTTGTAATTAATTCTCAAAATTGTATTCACTGTAAAACTTGCGATATCAAAGAACCATCACAAAACATTACTTGGGTTACACCTGAAGGTGGAGGTGGACCAAGATATGGGAACATGTAATTAAGACAAATCTATTGCAAATTTTTTTAATGTTTCAATTGGAATTAACTTTAAAGTATTTTCATGAGTACTCTTTAGATAAATAGGACAACCTTTTCCAGCTTCCACAGCTCTTGCATACCAAGTTGCACAAACACACCAACCATCACCATCTTTAAGTCCTGGAAATCCAAATTCAGGGTGAGGTGTAATTAAATCATTACCAGCATCTTTACACCATTCTAAAAATTCTGTAGTTACTTTTGCACAAACAGTATGCAAACCATGATCATTTTCATCGGTATTGCAACATCCATCTCTATACCAGCCGGTTAAAGGGTTATTAGAACAAAGCTCTAAATCCTCACCTAAAACGTTTTTTTGAATTTTATCCATTAAAAATATCTAATGTTTTTTTATCAATATCTACATTAAAAGAAAAAGATCTTCGCTCTCCCTCTCTTTTAAAAGGGTAAGCGGTATGCATTAAATTGTTTGGAAATAAAATCATATCACCAACTTTTGGATTATGATTAAATAAACTATCACTTAAAAATGATTTTGAGCCATGGATAAAATCTATAGTTCCATTTGTTTTAAGTCTTTTTTTACTTTTAGTAATATTTTTGGGTATTTTTAAATAACCAACACCTGAAATATTACCACTATGAAAATGAATTGGATTATACTCATTTTTAAATTGTCTCACCACCCAAAGACTTTTAAGATTTATCTTTTTAACATTTCTTTTAGAACTTTGCTTTATATATTTCTTGATATTATCTTTAACAAATTTTAAAAGATTCTTTTTGATAAATTTATTATCTAATTTTACTTCTTGCATAACTTGACCAACCAATTTTTTTGAGTAATCACTTTTTTTTAATCTCTTTTTATCACTTATAATTTTATCTACTTCCAAATTGATATTATTTATAATTTTTTTCGGAATTTTGACTAAAGCAATCTTAGGGCCAAACGGGCTTAACACTTTCATAAGTCTTATATCTTAGTGGGATTTGGTTGACCTTTATAAACTTTTTCTGGATCAAACTTTTTTTCTTTTTCTAAAAATTTCATTTCAACTTTACGTCCATTATCGATAGGTCCTAAGGGAATTGATCTATAAAAACATGATCTATAACCGACATGACAACTTGCACCATCACCAATATCTACTGTTAACCATATAGAATCTTGGTCATCATCAATTCTTATTTCATTTACTTTTTGAGTAAAACCGCTTGTTTTTCCTTTATGCCAGATAGCATTTCTTGATCGACTAAAATAATGAGCCTCTTTTGTTTCAATTGTTTTTTTTAGCGCCTCAACATTCATATAGCCGTGCATTAAAATCTCTTTTGTTTTTGCACACATTGTAATAACTGGAATAAGTCCATCATTATCAAATTTTGGAGATAGAAGATTGCCTTCTTCGATTTCGACTACATTTTCTCTTTTTTTGAACATATACAGTTATTATGTAGCACATATAGCTATATTTTAAATATTTTAAAATTAACAAAATATAGGTATAAAACTCTGCATGAAACTTGTTAAAGATACAGATATCAATAAACAAAAAAATAAAATCTCAGATAAAGAAGCTGAGGACGCTTTTAAAACAATCTTAGCTTGGATGGGTGAAGACCCAAACAGAGAGGGCTTATTGGAAACTCCAAAAAGAGTAGTTAAAGCCTTTAAGGAGTACTTTAGAGGATACAACGAGGATCCTAATCAAATTTTAGATAAAACATTTGGAGATGTTGATGGTTATGATGATATGGTCATCCAAAAAAATATTTCCGTGCAAAGTCATTGTGAACACCATATGGCACCTATCATAGGAAAAGCACATGTTGCATACATTCCTAAGGATAGAGTAGTTGGCTTAAGTAAATTGGCTAGAGTTGTTGAAGTATTCTCTAAAAGACTTCAAACACAAGAGAGACTTACTATGCAAATTGCGAATACCCTTATGCAGTCTTTAGATGCCAAGGGAGTAGCTGTTACAATAGATTCAACTCATCAATGTATGACCATGAGAGGTATTAAGAAAGAGCAAGCTACAACTGTTACAAATTATTATTTAGGTCAATTTAAAGATGATCTAAGTTATCAAAATAGATATCTAAGATTTATAAGTATATCAAAAGAGTAAAGTGTCAGATCAATTTAAAGCATTAGTTTTAGATCAAAAAGGTGAAGAATTTATAAGAGAAGTAAAATCTATCGATAAAAATTTCTTAAAACATGGGGATGTTACAGTCAAAGTAGATTTTTCAGACTTAAATTTTAAAGATGGCATGATTTTAAAAAATGGTGGGCGGTTAGTAAAAGAGTTTCCCCACATCCCTGGTATCGATTTCTCAGGTACTGTAATTGAAAGTCAAAATTCAAAATTTAAGGAAGGTGATGAGATAATTTTGACAGGATTTAGGGTTGGAGAAATATTTTATGGTGGATACTCACAAATTGCAAAAGTCAATGGAGATTTCTTAGTAAAAAAACCAAAAAACTTAACAAGTAAACAAGCTATGACTTTAGGTACTGCAGGTTTCACATCTTTAATGGCAGCATTCGCTATAAAAGCAAGAGAAGAGTTATTACTTGGTGAAAAAGTAAAAAATGTTTTAGTCACAGGAGCAACAGGCGGTGTAGGAAGTGTTGCTGTGATGATTTTAAATAAAATGGGTTATGAGGTTACAGCTGTTTCTGGAAAAGATTCAAAAACAGAGTATTTGAAATCACTTGGTGCAAAAAACGTTATAAATCGGGCTGAATTTGATAAAGATCCAAAATTAATTGATAAAGGCTTATGGGATGGGGTCGTTGATACTGTTGGTGGAAAAATTTTAGCCAACGCAATAGTGCAAACAAATCCAACAGGTATTATAGCAGTTTGTGGTAATGCAAGTACAAATGAACTTAACACCAATGTTATTCCGTTTATGTTAAGAGGTATAAAACTTTGGGGCATGGACTCTGCAAACTGCAGTATTAAAAGAAGAGAATTTATTTGGGGAGAAGCAGCTAATTTAATTGATTTTGATTTATTAGAAAAGTCTATTCAAACAATAAGTTTAGAGGAATTGATTGAAACTTATCCTAAAATACTTAAAGGTGAGATCACTGGAAGAGTTTTAATTGATTTAAACAAATAATGGATTGGGATAAATTAAAAATCTTTCATGCTGTTGCAGAAGCTGGTAGTTTTACTAGTGCAACTGTCAATTTAAATCTAAGTCAGTCAGCTATAAGCAGACAAATACAATCCCTTGAACAAGATTTGAAAGTTCAATTATTTGAAAGGCACGCAAGGGGATTAACGCTTACTGAAAATGGTGAGTATGTTTTCAAAACTGCACATGAGGTAATTAGCAAGTTAAAAGAGGTAGAAACTTCATTAGGTGATCAAAAAAATAAACCTACTGGTAAATTAACTATCACCACTGTTAGAAGTTTTGGTACACATTGGTTAACTCCTAGAATACAAGAATTTATGAGACTTCATCCAGAAATAGAGATCGAACTTGTATTTGATGATAAAGAATTAGATTTGAGCACAAGACAAGCAGATATAGGTATTTTTATGAGAAGACCTAAACAGCTTAATTACATTCAAAAAAAATTAGTTGATATTAAATACTATATTTATGGTTCAAATAAATACCTCGAAAAGAATGGAATGCCTAAAACTATAGGAGATTTGAACAAGCATAAGTTTATCTCATTTGGTAAAGGTGCACCATCTCCAGTTTATAATCCAGATTGGGCTTTAAAACTTGGCATGCACGATGGCAAAAAAAGAAAAACTATAATGAAAGTTAACAGTGTTATGGGTTTACTCTTAGCTGTTGAGTCTGGAGTTGGTTTAGCAGCATTACCTGAATATTTAGTAAGTGACTCAAACAAAGTTATAAAGGTATTACCAAAATCTGAAGGTCCAATTACAGAAGCCCATTTTGTGTATCCTCAATCCTTAAAAAATACCGCTAGAGTTCAAGCATTTAGAAATTTTTTATTCAGTAAAATTGGCGACTGGGAAGCTTAATCCGGCATTTTTAGATAATTCTCTTTAAGATTATCCGTGTGCGACATTGTTGCGATTGATTATCATTATCATTGCGAATAGTTATCATTTTCAACTAAATAATGCGGAGAAATGGAGAACGAATGAAAAAAGTAACGATTTTTGCAATAATCACATCTTTATTTGTATCAACTTTTTCTATCGCAAATGAAGTTAATGTTTTTAATGCAAGACATTACAAAGCAGACTCAGAACTTTATTCCAAGTTTACAAATTTAACTGGCATAAAAGTAAATTTAATTAATGGCAAATCTGGTGCCTTAGAAAAAAGAATAATTAGCGAGGGTGCAGATACTTCGGCCGACCTATATATCACAGCAGATGCTGGAAGATGTGGTGCTATGGATGCGAAAGGCACACTTCAAGGTGGTTTAACATCCCCTGCTATTAAAGCAGCTGTTCCAAAAACTTTTAGAACAAGCAAGTGGGTTGGAATCGCAAAAAGAGCAAGAATAATTTATTATTCACCTGAAAGAGTAACTGGCGCTGAATTATCTGGAATGACTTATGAAGGTCTAGCTGATCCTAAATGGAAAGGTAGATTAGTAATTAGAAAATCTAGCAATATTTACAACAAATCTCTTGTAGCATCATTGATAAAAAACAATGGAAAAGCTGCAACAGCTGCATGGGCTGAAGGAGTTGTTGCTAACATGGCAAGAACACCAACCGGTAATGACAGAGCTCAAATTATGGCAGTGGCTGCTGGTGAAGCAGATATTGCAGTGGCTAACACATACTATTTAGCTCTGATGTTATCTGGAAAAAAAGGTGCAGAACAACAAGAAGCAGCTAAAAAAGTTAAAGCTTTTTTCCCTAATCAAAATGACAGAGGAACACACATGAATGTTAGTTGTGCAGCCTTAGTAAAAGGTGCTCTAAATAAAACTAACGCTGTCAAACTTGTAGAGTTTTTATTAACTCCGGAGTCTCAAGAGCATTTTACAAATAATACTTTTGAGTTTCCAATGATTGATGGTGTTTCACCAAGTCCACTAGTTGTTAATAACCTAGGATTAGATTTCAAACAAGACATGAAGACTAAACTAGCTTCTTATGGAAAAAATCAAGCAGCCGCAGTAGAGGTTATGACAGCCGCTGGTTGGAAGTAATTATGGTAAAAGAAAAAGAAAAAGAAAAATTTATTTCTGAAGTTGATTTTAATAAATCTTCGGTTGCATGTTCCCCATGTTTAATTGAGTGTAAAAAAATCAATGAAAGGATAAATAAAAGAAAAATAACAGAAATTAAGACTGAGGAGGTTCCGCATATCCTAAAAGTATTTAATTTTTGATTTTCTTAAATAGTGTCCACTATTAGTGAAAGTTAATTTTGGACACTTTACTTTTTTCATGTTCATAAGGCGGATTATAATATGAAATTCAATAGTTGGTTTGTTTCATCTTTTTTAATTTCTTTAATTGTACTAATTCCAGTGATAACTGTATTTGCAAGTTTTTTTGAAGCTACTTCTAATTATTATGAAATATTAAAAAATACTTTTCTAATTGAGTATATTTTTAATTCACTTACTCTTTTGTTATCAGTCTTATTACTTACATTTATTATTGGCACTGGTGCAGCTTACCTAGTATCTTTCTATGAATTTCCAGGAAGTAATTTTTTTAAATGGGCATTGATATTGTCTTTTGCAGTCCCACCCTACATTTATGCATACTCTTTAACTGCCTTTTTTGAAAACTATGGAACTGCATTTACAATTTTAAAAAACTTATTTGGCGAGGCAAATTATAATAAAAATATTCCTAAATTTGATGGTATGTTTGGAGCGATATTATCAATATCTTTCTCTTTATATGCATATGTATATATACTTGCTAGAGCATCATTTTTATATCAGTCACAAAATTTAATTGATCTTGGTAAAAATCTAGGCTTTTCAAGATTTAAATCTTTTTTTAAAGTAATATTGCCCGCAGCAAGACCGGCTATAGTTGCGGGTTTATCTTTGGTAGCAATGGAAACTTTAGCAGAGTTCGGCGCAGTTGACTTTTTCTCAATAAATACTTTGACTACAGGTATTTATAACTCTTGGATTTATTTTGATGATTTAGCTTTTGCTAATCGTATATCTTTTTTTTTATTATTATTTATATTTTCATTATTTATTTTAGAAAATCTATCTAGAAGACGAGCTAAATACCATTTTAATTCGAAAGGTGGATTTAAACAAAAAGTAAAAATAAAACTCTTTGGAATTAATGCTTTTTTAGCTTTTATCTTTTGTTTTTTTATTTTTTTTGTGAGTTTTTTATTTCCACTAAGTCAAATGCTTTACTGGACAATAAAATTTCCTGAAAATTTGTTTGATTTAGAAATAACTAATTTAGTTTTGAATACTTTGTACTTAGTTTTATTATCTAGTTTAGTTTTAATAATATTTTCTTTAATATCAAATTATGGCAATAGAGTTTCAAATAATAAAACTCTCAATTTTTTATCTACATTATCAATTTCAGGCTATGCTATACCTGGAGTGATTTTAGCAATTGCTTTCATTACTTTTATAGCTTGGTTCGATGAAAGTATAATTAAATCATTTGGATTTTCTTCAATCAAAAAAATATTTATAGGATCTGTGTTTGGATTAGTTTTAGTTTACTTTATCAGATTTTATTCATTAGCTTTTAATGGAATAAAATCAGGATACGAAAAGATGAATATTTCTGTCGATGAGAGTGCTTACCTACTTGGCTATTCTAAAAGAAAAACTTTTACAAATATTCACATACCTTTTTTAAGAAATTCCCTTTTGTTTATTATCATACTTATCTCTTTAGAAATAATTAGAGAATTACCAATAACTCTAATTTTAAGACCTTTTAATTTTGAAACCTTTGCTACCACCGCATATATCTCTGCATCTGAAGATTTATTAGAAGCTGCAGCAGTACCTTCCTTATTTTTAATTTTAATTGCTAGTTTATTTATTATAGTAACATCAAAATATATTTTAAGAGAAAATAATGAATGATAATTTTTTTGAAATTAAAAACGTTGACTTTAAGATCGGAAATAAAGTTAAGGTAAAGAATGTTTCCTTTTCTATAGAAAAAGAAGGGGATATCATATGTTTATTGGGACCCTCAGGTATTGGCAAAACGACAATTTTAAGAACTATTGCGGGTTTGGAAAATATAAATAAAGGTTCAATCGCGCTCAAAGGAAAAACTTTGTCCTCAGAAAATATTAATATCGAACCAGAGAAAAGAAACATATCCTTGGCTTTTCAGGAAAACAGTTTATTCCCACACTACACAGTTAAAAAGAATATATTATTAGGAGCTGAAAGAAATGAGATCAAAAAAGACAAATCAATAAATTTTGAGGAATTAATTAACTTATTAGATATTTCTGACATACTGAATAAATTTCCCCATGAAATAAGTGCTGGTGAAGCTCAAAGAGCTTCACTCGCAAGATCTCTTATCACGCAGCCTGATTTATTACTTTTAGATGAACCATTATCAAATGTAGATCAAAGTTTTAAAGAGGAGATACAAGAAAAATTAAAAAAAATACTTAAAAATTCAAAGACAACTACTATTATAGTCACCCATGACTCTTATGAGGCTTTTTACCTAGGATCGAAATGTGGAATAATTTTAAATCAAGAGCTTAAACAATTTGATGACCCTTATAATGTTTATCATTTACCAAACTCGGAAGAAGTAGTTAATTTTTTAAATAGAGGAATTCTAATTCCTGCAGAGGTTACAAGCCCTAAAAGCCTTGAAAACAAAGATCTGGGAACAATTACTGGTAACTTTGTCAAACCATTCCCAATAGGATCTAATGTAAAGCTTTTAATTCAACCAGAGGACTTACATCATGATGATGGAAGTAACTTAAAATTCGAGGTGATTGACAGAAAATTTAGAGGTACTAACTTTATTTACACCCTTAAAACTCCAACAAATACCCTCATTCCTGTATTTGTTCACTCTCATCATATTCATCAGCATGAGGTGGATGAAAAATTTGGTATTAAAAGACCAATTCATATTGATCATATAGTTTGCTTCTAATAAAAGCCTTTTTAATAAAATGAGTAGTAAGCTTAAGATATTTTTAAAAGGCGTGATTGATGTAAGTCCATTAATGATCCCTGTAGTACCTTTTGGATTAATATTTGGTGTTTTAGCTATTGAGGTTGGATTTACACCTTTGGAAACAATGGGAATGTCTTTAATTATATTCGGAGGCGCTTCTCAAATAGTTCTTTTACAATTATTTTCAGGAGGCGCTTCTTCTTTAGTAATTGTTAGCTCAGTAGGAGCAGTAAACTCAAGACACTTACTTTATGGGGCTGTTGTTTCTGAACATTTGTCAGATTTAAAATTAATTTGGAAAATTATTATCTCTTATTTTTTAATTGACCAGGCATTTGCTAGATCAAATGAATACTTCAAAAAGAATAAAGATGAAAATAAATACTTTCATTTAGTTGGTGGTGGCGCAACTTGTTGGATAATATGGCAATCAACAACCTTTTTAGGAATTATACTAGGTGCTGCTATTCCAGAAAAACTTGGATTAAGTTTTGCGATTCCATTAACTTTTTTAGCTTTACTGATTAACGATTTTAGAAAATTTATTAACGTAGTTGTAATAATAGTTTCAGGACTTGTTGCTACTCTCGGCTATAATATAATTCCATTCAAAGCTTATGTAATTGTTGCTGCATTAATTGGATTACTTTCAGCAATTATTTTAACAAAAATGACTAAAACAAATGAGTAATTGGGCTTTAATAATATATTGTGGACTAATCACATATCTCACAAGATTTACTATGATTGCTTTAATTAAAAAAGAAATGTTTAATGATAGAATTAGAGAGATATTGTCTTTTGTACCGTCCGCAATATTTCCTGCAATCATTTTTCCAGCAATCTTTATAAATGATGCAGGACTATTTCAAATTCAGGATAATCCAAAGATAATCGCAGCTATAATTGCTGTGGTAATTGGGATTTTTTCAAGAAGTATCATTGCGACAATATTTTCAGGTCTAGCTTCTTATTGGTTTTTAATTTTTGTTGTATAAGATCGCTATGAAAAAACTTTTATTTATTATTATTTGTTTATTTTCAATAAACGCCAATGCAATAGAGAAAGAAACTACTTTTACTAAAGAATTGTTCAACAAGGCTCAAGCAGAAGGTAAAATAGTAATAGTTAGTTCTTGGATAAAATATTGTCCTTCATGCGCAGGTCAAATGAAAATTTTAAAAACTGCCAAAAAAGAAGGTGGTTTATCAGATATTAAATTTGATAATATTGAATACTTCTCTTTTGACGTCACAAATAGAGAAATTGCTGAATTATTAAAAGTTCAGTTCCAAACTACACTTTTGATTTTCAAAGATAATAAAGAAATATATAGAAGCGTCGGTGAAACAACCAAAGATTTGCTATATGAAGCGATCAAATCTTCGATTAAAACCTAAATTCCTAATTTAAGATTACTCGCAACGTTATAATCAATTTTTTCTGGTTTTTTAAGATCCAGGTTATTCATAATTTCAATATATTCATCTACATTTCTGACTTGCAGCCTTGGGTTAGATCTTTTTTCTTTACCTATAGTGCTAACAGTCTCGCCCTTATAATCATGGGCAGGATATAAAAGTGTATCTTCGGGAAGTTTTAATAGTCTATTAAATATAGAGTTATACGCATCTTTAGAACTACCATTTTGAAAATCAGTTCTTCCTGTGCCATTTATAAGCAATGTGTCCCCAGAAAATAAATATTTATCCATTAAAAAGCAAAAACTATCAGAGGTATGTCCTGGAGTATAAATTGCTCTAAAATTAAGTTTGTCTAACTTAATTATTTCATCATCTTTGACTTTTATTTCTACAGCATCAGTTGGGGTATGTTCACCCATAATAGTTACACATTTTGTTTTATCTCTCAACATTCCCGCACCAGTGACATGATCAGCATGGATATGTGTGTCTATTACTTTTACTAATTTAAGATTTAGTTGATTGAGTATTTTTATATAGTCCTCAACATTTTCTAAAACAGGGTCTATGATTAAAGCTTCTCTTCCTTCTGCTGAGGCAATTATGTAAGTGTAAGTGCTAGATTTTTTATCAAAAACTTGTTTAAAAATCATAAATTAATAATATCACATAAATATGGAATCCACTACATTTGACTGGCGTTGCTCAAAAACTTGGAAACAAAGTGCTAAAAATACTGCATGGTGTTTGCTGGGTTGTGCTATTGGAGATTTTGGTACGATTTTATATTTTCAATTAACAAAAATACCATTTCCAGTATTAGGGATAATGATTTTAGCGATTATTAATGGTTTAATCACTAGTATAATTCTTGAGACAATAATTTTGATTAAGCAAAATTTTAGTTTTAGTAATGCGCTCAGAACAGCACTTGGTATGAGTTTTATTTCAATGATAAGCATGGAAGTTGCAATGAATTTAACAGATTATCTTTTAACAGGTGGCGCAATATTAACATGGTGGGTTGTGCCGTTAATGCTTGTAGTTGGATTTCTAACACCTTGGCCATATAATTATTGGAGACTCAAAAAATTTGGTGTTGCTTGCCATTAATCAAAAAATACAAATTAAATTGATTAAATGCAAAAATCTTCAATATCTTACATCTTAAAATTATCTATTCCTATTTTCTTTGCAAATTTAGCAATTCCATTGGTTGCTATTATTGATACAGCTCTAATGGGAAATCTTGGAAATCTTTCTTATTTGACAGCAACATCGATTGCAGCAAATTTATTCTCTATGTTGTTTTGGAGTTTTGGCTTTTTAAGAATGGGAACTGTGGGTATGGTTTCCCAAGCTTTTGGTCAAAATAGTTATCTAGAAATTTTAAATATAGTTTTAAGAAATTTATTTTTTGTATTGATAGTATCAGCCGTAATTTTTGTATCTCAAACATTTATTCTAGATTTAAGCTTAAAAATATTTAATTTATCTGAGTTAACAAAAGAATTTTACATTCAGTATTTTAATATAAGAATTTACTCAGCTCCTGGTGAGTTAACTTTGTATATTATCACAGGCTTATTTGTCGGTTTACAAAAAACTAAAATTTCTAGCTTAGTGGTAGGTTTTTTTTCTATTCTAAATATATTTTTAAGTGTTGTTTTAGTTACAAAATTTGATTTAAATATTAAAGGAGTTGCATATGGCACTTTGTTTTCTGCATTAATTACATCTCTAATATTTTTGATTTATACTTTTAATTATCTATGTAAATTTACTATTATTAAAATCGATGTATTAAATTTATTTAATCTAAAAAAGATGAAAGATATTTTTAATATAAATTTTGATATCTTTATTAGAACCATTTTATTAACATTTGCCTTTTTATGGTTTACTTATTTAGGGACTCAAATAGGAGAAGATTATGTTGCAGTTAATGCTATCTTAATAAATTTAGTTTTCTTATCAGCATTTATTTTAGATGCTTATGCGTTTTCTACTGAAGGAATGGTTGGGTTCTCTCTTGGAAAAAAAAATTTAAAACTTTTTAAAACAATTATTAAAAATTCTTTTTTACTAAGTTCGTTAACAGGTCTGTTTATTTCAATTATTTATTTTTTTATTAATGAACATGTAATTAATTTAATGTCTGATATTGAAAATATCAGAAACTTAAGTTCATCTTATGTAATTTGGTTAATCTTATTACCTTTTATTGCATCGTTCTGTTATCAATTTGATGGTATTTTTATTGGATCTTCTCAAACAAAAGAGTTGAGAAATGCGATGATTTTTTCAGTGTTTTGTTATTTATTAATCTCAATAACTTTAACTAAGTATTTATCCAATACAGGAGTTTGGATTTCACTCTGTTTATTTATGATTTTAAGAGGATTATCATTATTTTATTATTTAGATAAAATTTATCAAAGATTTGACTCTAAGTTTAGGATTTAAATAACTATGGTAAAAAAAAATGTTAGAAATTGGGATAATAAAACTTGGTTATCTTCACAAAAATATATTAATGCATTTAACAGTTTTTTATTAAAAAATTTTAATCTAAATTCTAACTCAAAAATTTTAGATATCGGCTGTGGTCGGGGCAAAATTCTAGGTGCTTTAAACTCAAAGTTTAAGTTTAAAATAAAACCGCTAGGTATTGATATTATTAATCATAAAGATAGAGATAAAAGAATAAATTTCAAAAAAATTAGTGCTTTAGATTATTCCTCAGTTAGTAATCAAAAATTTGATTTGATTTTAATAAAACAAACAATTCATTTAATGAAATTCATTGAAATCAAAAAATTATTAAGATTTTTAAAAAAAAGATTAAACTCGAAAGGCAAAATTTTAATTTTTACTCTTGAAACAAATAAAAATGAAATCCCAACCTTTAAATTAATGAAACATAAACTAGAACAATCTCTTAAAAGAGATAAGGAAATATTAAAGATTATTACAAAGTTATATCCCTATAGGACTAAAAAAAATTTTTTTTTTGATGTAAAAGTTTATAAAAAAGAATATCTAAAAATGATCAAAAATAAATACATCTCTACCTTAGTAAATTTTTCGAGAGAACAAATTGATCTTGGAGTTCAAGAAATTGAGTTGAAATATAAAAATATTATAAGATTTAAAGACAAATTAATCTGTATAATTTTATAAAATTCTTTTTAGTAAATTTTCTTTAAATAAAATTTTATGAATTATAACTGCAAAAATATGTAATGATATAAGGGCTATTAATGTATAATTTCCGATAATATGAATTTCATAAAAGATTTCTGCTAACTCAAAATTATCTTGAATTTCAAGATTAAAAAAAAACATATCAAGCTCTTCTCCATTGAATAATTTTTTCAAAGCACCAGATATAGTTATTACTAAAATTGAAACATATAAAAAAATGTGATTTAGTTTTGCAATAATCTTTTGTCCAGGAAAAAGACTATTTTGTAGTCGAGGTGTTGGATTTAATGTTTTGTATAAAAGTCTAAATAAAATTAGATAAAATATACTTAAACCAAGAGTTACATGGATACTTTCAACAGTTAACCTCTTATCACCAAAATCCATATCAACTAAATAGAAACCTAGGGGAATTTGAATTATCAAGACTGCGGCACTTAACCAATGAAAAACTTTGGAAATGAAGCCGTATTCTGTTAAGCTATTTGTTAGTCTCATATGTTATTAAAATATAATATTATTATATTAAAGTATATTTTCTTTATTTCATTTTTTGTTATTTTGTCACTTCCAGTAAAATCTGAACTTGATCTTTCAGTTGAGGAGATAATTAAGGGAAGAAAAGCGCTTTTTAGTAAAAATTATAGTACTGCAAAAAGGGTGCAAGCCTTAGCAAGTAAAGATGAATTTGAAAAAGCGAAAACTTTAATGATTGAGATGAGCGAAAATTACAAAACACTAATTGAATATTTTCCTGAAAATACTAAAGAAGGATTTAAAACAGAGGCTCTCCCAATTATTTGGGAAAATAAAGACGAGTTCAATGCTCTGATGACTAAATCTTCAAATGATATGATACAACTTACGAAAATAATTGAAACTTCGGATGATGTTAGAAGTACTTTAGGTAAATTTATGTGGGCGAATTGTAAGGCTTGTCATAGCAAGTTTAGAGCACCACATTAAATCTTTTTTGTCAGAGGTTCGCTCTTTTAGATCTTTCACCAAAAGAGCTCCTCTATATCGCCTTTTTGGCTTTTAAATCCAAATGGATTTTTTTCTTATATTGTTTTTTTGATATGTAGCTACCCAGCTAAGTGTCAGGTGGCTTTTGATTCATTTGAATAACCTCCTTAGTAAAAAACTAAGTTTTAAGCAGGTTGTATTCAAGGAATATATTTAATTAAAATTAAAATAAAATGTTTGAATACAACCTGGTATTTTTATAATATTCGCGCATCTTAAAAAATAATCACTTATAAATAGAAATTTTAAATTTGCTTTAGACAGAAATATAGATAATCTTTAAATATGAAATATGTAACTGGATTAATTAATTTAATTTTTAGCTTAGTAATTTCTACAATAATTATTTATGCTATAAATATTGTTGCTGGTTTTGCTGGAGCAGATTATTCCTTCACAAACGGTGAAGTTTTTGTAATTTGGATTTTAATGGCAATTTTAGTTAATAATTGTTTTAATAAATAATATTTCTTAAATGAAAAATCCTGTAAAAACTGATGAAGTTATCTTTAATTTTTTTAAACAGATCTGTGATGAAAAAGATGACAAAAAGTGTGTAGAATTAGGGAATAATTGGATAAAAGCCATGGAAACTAATTTGACAAAAATGGAGTCAAATTTAGATGAGGAAGATAAAATCAAGCATAAAAATGATATAAAAAATAACCGAGATCACTTAGATAGTCTTAAAGGTAAAAGCTCATCAGAATGGAGAGAGTATGCAACTAAGTGTATGATTGAAATAATGGATAACAAAGTATAATTATAACTTTAAGGGGTGTCTGAATAGACTGAGAATAAACCCTTTGAACCTGTCCGGTAATTCAGAAAGGGAGAATAATGGAAAGAACATATCTTTTAACACAATCCACATCTTTAATATTATTAATAACTATTAGTCTTATATTTGTAATTTTAGGTCTATATAATTCAAATAAATATCAAGGGTTAAATAACTATCTTACAGCTAATAGAAATATAGGTGTTTTCTCATTAACTACTAGTTTAACTGCATCTGCTTTAGGAGCATGGATTTTGTTTGGACCAGCTTCAGCAGCAACTTGGGGAGGTATAGGCGCTGTTATTGGATACTCTTTGGGAACTGCTTTTCCAATGTTATTTTTGATATATCTTGGAAAAAAAATTAGAAAAGAGCTTGCTCGAGGATCTTCATTAATAGAGTTTATGAGAAAAAAGTTTGAAAAAAGTTTATTCAAACTTATTTTGTTATTAACAATATTTTACATGTTTATCTTTTTATGCGCAGAGGTTACTGCGGTAGCAGTTTTGATTAATTATATTTCTGGAACAGAACTTTGGGTAACCGCATTGATTGTATTAATATCTACACTTATCTACACATTATATGGGGGGTTAAGAGCATCTATTTTCACAGACAATATTCAAATGATAGTTATTGGAATTTTATTATTGATTTCTTTAATATATATTAACATTTTCACAGGATCTGACTTTTCAATAGACTTTGTAAAAGAAAAAAATCCTCAACTTTTAAGTTTGTCATATGTGCCCAGTTATACAGCAGGTTTGACTTTTTTTATTGCCGTTGCTGCAACAAATTTATTTCACCAAGGTAATTGGCAGAGAGTGTATGCAGCAAAAAATTTTGAAACTTTAAAAAAAAGTTTAGTAATTTCATTTTTTATTATCGTACCAGTAGTTTTTTTTATGGGTTTTACAGGAATGGTCGCCTTTTCATTAGACCCAACTACTCGCCCTGATCTTGGATTTTTCACATTACTTTTAAAAGAACAGACAAAATTTTTATCTTTTTTTGTGATTGTACTAGGTTTAGCGCTTACTATTTCCACCGTTGATACTTTAGTAAATGCAATATCAAGCCTTATTGTAGTTGATGGAAATGCAACATTTAATCTAGATAAAAAGACAAGTCTAAATTTTTCAAAATATATAATATTATTTTTATCTCTTATATCTTTTATTATTGCATCTAAAGGATTTGATATATTATACCTTTTTTTATTGGCTGACTTGCTTTGTTGTGCATTTGTCTTAACTGTCTTTTATAGTTTTTATAATAAGGACATAAATGAAAAAACTGCTTATGTTTCAATTTTTGCTGGATTAATAGGGGGATTTTTAATGTTTCCAGCTCCTGATTTTTCAAAAAGTTTATTAGTTGGTGTTATGTTTTCTAAAGAATTATTTGCACCTATTGTGTCACAGTCTTTGTTATTTTTATCTTTTATAATTGCAACTTTTTTACCATTCTTAGTTCTTAAAGCTAAAAGGTTTTAATATACAAGATTGTATTAAGTGAATTAATAGTTATATATCTGGCTTAATGCTAGACAATCAAATTGCGATTAATAATCTCTCAAAAGTTTATAAAAATGGTTTAACAGCCCTTAAAAATATTAATCTCAATATTAAAAAAGGTGAAATTTTTGCAATGTTAGGTCCAAATGGAGCTGGCAAAACGACCTTGATTAATATTATTTGCGGCATTGTAAAACCTACCAGTGGTGAAATCGCTGTAGAGGGTTTCGATATTATTGATGATTATAGAGAAACAAGATCTAGAATTGGTTTAGTTCCTCAAGAATTAACTTTAGAGCAATTTGAAACAGTTTTTAACAATGTATCTTATTCAAGAGGTTTGTACGGAAAAAAACCAGATCCTGCCCATATTGAAAAAGTTTTAAAACAGTTAAGTTTATGGGATAAAAAAGATCGAATACTCCGTCAGTTATCAGGTGGAATGAAAAGGAGAGTTTTGATCGCTAAAGCTTTGTCTCATGAACCTCAAATATTATTTTTAGATGAACCGACAGCAGGTGTAGATGTAGAATTAAGACAGGAAATGTGGAAAGTGGTCGAGTCTTTACGAGAGACGGGAGTGACAATTATTTTAACTACACATTATATTGAGGAAGCAGAAGCTATAGCTGATAGAGTTGGTGTTATAAATCAAGGTGAAATCATCGTCGTTGAAGAAAAAAAAGAATTGTTAAAAAAGATGGGGCAAAAAACTTTAACTATTGAATTACAAGATGAGATTATAAAAATACCTGATTCTCTAAGTAAATATAGTCTAAATTTTGGTGTTAACAAAATGTCGTTAATTTACACTTATAATCTTCACGAAAAGCAAACTGGTATTACAAACTTATTACAAGATATTAAAGATGCTGGCTTGAAACTCAGAGACCTTAAAACTGAACAAAGTAATCTTGAAAAAATATTCGTATCATTAGTTAGGGAAAACAATGAAATTTAATTTTCAAGCGTTGAAAGCTATTTATTTACATGAAATGGATCGGTTTAGAAGAACCTTAACTCAATCACTATTATCACCTGTTTTATCTACATCATTATATTTTATTGTTTTTGGTTCAGTAATTGGAGGATATGTTCAAAAAATCGATGGTATAAGTTATGGATCATATATTGTTCCTGGTTTATTAATGTTAACTTTACTAACACAATCAATCAGTAATACATCTTTTGGAATTTTTTTTCCTAAATTTAATGGAACAATTTATGAAATTTTAGCTGCACCTATCTCTACCTTTGAAGTAGTTTTGGCTTTCGTGGGAGCTGGAGCAACTAAAACATTAATTGTAGGTGTAATGATATTTATAACATCGATGTTTTTTGTTGATGTTGAAGTTAAGCATCCATTATTAATGATTTTTTTGTTAGTTCTAGTTTCATTTACTTTTGCATTATTTGGATTTTTAATTGGTTTGATGAGCACAAATTTTGAACAAATGTCTATCATACCCTCTTTGGTTATTACACCGATGGTCTTTTTAGGTGGAAGTTTATATTCGTTAGATATGTTACCAGAATTCTGGCAAATGGTTACATACTTTAATCCTGTAGTTTATTTGATTAATGGATTAAGATTTTCATTTTATGGAGTGTCAGACTTTAATATTTGGATTAGTATTGGGACAATGATTTCGTTTTTGGTGATTTGTGTGATGGTCGTAACAATACTTTTGAAAAAAGGTTACAACATCAAGTCATAAATAATTACTTTATCTTTGGTTTAATCGAACCACTTTACGATGTTGACTGCCTTTATAACTAGCAAGTGGTCTAATAAGTTTATTTGCAGCGTGTTGTTCAATTATATGAGCTGACCAACCGGTTATTCTTGATATCACAAAAATAGGTGTAAAAAAATCAGTATCGAAACCCATCAAATGGTAAGTAGGTCCAGTCGGATAATCAACGTTGGGGTAAATGTTTTTCCTGTCGATCATCACTTTTTCAACTATGTCGTAAATTTTTTCAAATTTTTTATCTTTTTTAATTTTTGCTACTTTGCCAAAATACTCTCTCATAGTTGGCACTCTTGAGTCTCCACTTTTGTAAACTCTATGGCCAAATCCCATAACAACATCTTTATTATCAAGTGCTTTATTAATCCATTTAAGTGCATTTTCTGGCTTTTTAATTTTATTCATCATATGCATCACTTCTTCATTCGCACCGCCGTGTAATGGACCTTTTAAACTTGCAATTGCCCCAGTGATTGCACCATGAATATCTGACAAACTGCTGGTAATTGTTCTTGCTGTAAAAGTTGAGACATTAAAACTATGTTCGGCATAAAGAATTAAAGATACATCAAAAGCTTTTACAATATCTTTATTTGGTACTTTACCAAAACACATATGAAAAAAATTCTCCGAGAAGGATAAATTACTTTTTGGAGGAATAATTTTTCTACCTTTTCTTGATCTATAAAAAGCTGCAAGAGCGACAGGCATTTTTGCGAAAATTCGCATCACTTTCCGCATGTTAGCTTTTGGTGAGTTGTCTTTTGTCTCTTTATCCTCAAGCCCCATAATACTCACAGCTGTTCTTGCGACATCCATAGGATGAGCTTTTTTTGGAAATTTTTTGATATCTTCAAGTAAAGTTTTAGATAATTTCCTCTCTTTTCTTTCTTGCTTTTCAAATTTTCTTAATTGTTTTTTGTCAGGAAGTTCTCCATTTAAAATTAAATATGCCACCTCTTCAAATTTACATTTAGCACACAAATCTTGAGCAGCGTATCCTCTATAAGTGAGAGAATTAATTTCAGGCATAACTTTTGAAACCTCTGTCTCATCAACAACTATTCCAAGTAAACCTTTTTTTATATCATCACTCATTATTCATGTCCTTCGGTATTAAAATTATATATCTTTTCGTCCAAACTATTATATTTCTCGTAGTCAACAAGTTCATATAATCTTTTTCTAGTCTGCATTTTATCTATTATATTATTTTGATGTCCATTTGCATAAATGTCTCTCAACCCATCCTCAACATTTTTCATAGCCAACCGTTGAGTGGTAACAGGATAAATCACTATGTTGTACCCTAATTGCTCTAATTCTTTATAATTAAATAATTTTGATTTACCGAATTCGGTCATATTAGCCAATAAGTAGCAAGACAATTCTTTTCTAACTTTCTCAAAATCTTTTTCATCACTTAATGCTTCTGGAAAAACTATTTCGGCTCCAGCATCGATGTATGCTTTACATCTCTCTATCATCTTATCGATCCCCTCGACACTTTTTGCATCTGATCTAGCAATGATTTTAAAATTTTTATCTTTTTTTGCAGAGACACATTCTTTAATTTTTTTAACCATTGCATCAGTCGAAATCAATTCTTTATTATCAAGATGACCACATCTTTTCCTTTCAATTTGATCCTCTAAATGTACAGCTGAAATCCCAAACTGTTCAAAAGTTTCAATAGTTTCTTTACAAGATTTAAAACCTGTATCTATGTCAACGATTGTAGGTAAATTTGTAACTCTTGAAATTAAATATGATCTAGTACTGACATCTTGTAATGTAGTTAATCCAATATCTGGAAAACCAAGATCATTAGCCATCACACCGCCAGAGACGTAAACTGCATCATAGCCAATTTCTTCAATTAGTTTAGCAGTCAGAGGGTTATATGCCCCAGGAACTCTTAAAATTTTATTAGATTTAAGTTTTTCATCCAAATCCATTCTTTTTTGTGGAGGTTCCTTTTCAACAAAATGCATTAGAAAATACCTTTCTTTAGATTTTTTTTAATTTTATTTCTTTTTATCTCAATATTGAGCTTATCTAGTTGTCCAGATTTCAATTTTTTTAAGTTTTGAACAGTCTTTAAAAACCTATCACTCTCTTTTTTATCAATAATATTCTCTGTTAAAGTTAAAAATTTGTTTATATAGTTCAGTCTTTTAAACGGTCGAGATCCATAAGGATGTGCATCAGCTCTATCTTGTTGCTCTGATATTTTTTTTCCATTCTTTAAAGTAATAACAACTTTAGCGCCGAATGACTTTTTTTTAGGGTTTGGATCGTGGTATTTTTTAGTCCATTTTTTATCCTCGTGAGTTTTGATTGACCTCCAAATTTTTAAGGTACTCTTCCTTTTTGCCCTAGCTTTCGTATAAGACTTTATATGATGCCAATTACCATCCTCTAAAGCAACTGCAAATATATACATAATTGAGTGATCTAAAGTTTCTCTGCTCGCATTTGGATCCATTTTTTGAGGATCATTTGCACCTGTTCCAATAACGTAATGGGTATGATGACTTGTATAAATATCTATTTTTTTAATTTGACTTAAATTATCTATTTTTTTTCTTAGTTTCTTTGCTAAATCTATTAAAGCTTGAGATTGATATTCAGCCGAATATTCTTTTGTATACGTTTCTAATATTGCTTTTTTGGTTTCACCTTTTTTTGGCAAAGGGACTTTGTATAAAGCTTTTTTTCCATCTAAAATTCTTGCTATTACACTATCTTCACCTTCATAAATTGGACTTGGGGCTCCTTCACCTCGCATGACTCTGTCTACAGCCTCTATCGCAAGTTTTCCTGCATGAGCCGGAGCATAAGCTTTCCAACTTGAAATTTCTCCCTTTCTTGATTGTCTGGTAGAAATAGTTGTGTGCAACGCTTGCTGAATAGCTTGATAAATAGTTTCAATGTTTAATTTAAGCATTGTTCCTAATCCAGCAGCAACACTTGGACCTAAATGGGCAATGTGATCAACTTTATGCTTATGCAAACAAATTCCTTTTACTAAATTTACTTGAACTTCATATGCAGTGATGATTCCTTTTAAAAGATCTAAACCACTTTTTTTATTTTGTTGAGCAACACTTATAAGTGGAGGTATATTATCTCCAGGATGACTATAGTCAGCTGCTAAAAAAGTATCATGAAAATCTAGTTCTCTTACGGCTGTACCATTTGACCATGCCGCCCATTCACAATCAAACTTTAGCTTACTATTTACTCCAAATAATGTGGCTCCATTTTTTCTAGAATGTTTTAAGGCCATCTCCCTAGACGAAATTACTGGTCTTCTATTCAATGATGCTATCGCAACAGATGCATTATCGATTATTCTATTAATAACCATTTCAACACAATCTTTGTTAAGTTTTGCATTATCGCTTGCTATTTCAGCTAATTTCCAGGCGAGCTGTTTTTTTTTCGGTAGATGGATTTTGGATGGATAAACTTTAACGTTATGAAATATCAAAAAAACTCCTTATTTACGATTTAGTTTTTAATAGTTAAAAAAAAATAATCAATCTTAAAGATATTTTGATACAATTTTTTCAATACCTACAAAGTCTTTTATTAAGTGATTGTGATAAATTTCTGTTATTTTTTTTTCTGTATAACCGTCTTCTAGTAGAATAACTGGTATTCCAGCGTCTTTAGCAGCATTAGCGTCTGTTTCACTATCACCAATCATCAGGCTTTTTTTTATATCTCCATTTAATATTTCTATTACTGAGGTTAGGTGTCTTGGATCTGGTTTACAATAATCAAATGTGTTGTGTCCAGCAACATAATCAAAAAAGTCGTAAATACCAATTTTTTTTAATAGATCAACTGCTAGATGTTCTTGTTTATTTGTACAAACACCCATTGATATATTTTTTTCTTTGGCCCAAATTAAAAAATCTTTAACACCGTTAATTAATGTGCTCTCATTGACAATATTTTTACCATAAAAGTCCACAAAATCTCTAACCATTGCTTCTTTAACATTTTTATCCTGAACTTTGCCAAATTCTTTTTTAGCTTGTCCCCAAATAGATCTACCAAGCATAGCACCCGCACCTTGACCAACCAAATTTCTTATTTCCTCTGTAGATTTTGTAGGATACCCAAATTTTTTCATGACATGATTATGAGCACGCATTAAATCTGGTGCTGTATCTACTAAAGTACCATCTAAATCAAAAAGAATTGTATATTGTTGGCTCATTATCAAAAGTATTTTTAAGAAATAATTTGTGAATTAAGAAAGATATATACTTAATATAAAGAATTTCCTAGATGAAACAAACAAATTCACAAAAGCAACAAGATACACTTAGAAAAAAGTTTTTAAAATTGGGTGTTAAAATGTCAGGACCTGAAACCATTTTTTTTTCAAATGATACAAAAATTGGAAAAAGAGTAATTATTGAGCCCTATGTTGTGATTGGGTCAAAAGTTAAAATTGGTAATAATGTTGTTATTAAATCTTTTTCACATCTTGAAAATTGTAAAATTGAGAACAGTGTTGAGATTGGTCCTTATGCACGAATAAGACCTGGCACAACTTTAAAAAAAGGATCTAAAGTTGGTAATTTTGTTGAAATAAAAAAATCTACACTAGGACAAAAATCTAAAGCAAATCACTTATCATATATCGGTGATAGCACTATAGGTAAGTCAGTTAATGTCGGAGCAGGAACTATTACATGTAATTATGATGGAATAAAAAAAAACAAAACGATTATAAAAGATAATGCTTTTGTTGGATCAAATTCAGCATTAGTTGCTCCAATTACAATAGGTAAAAATAGCGTTGTTGGTGCAGGTTCAGTAATAACAAAGAATGTAAATAATAAGACACTAGCCCTTACACGAACTTTACAATCAGAAATTAAAAATTATAAAAGAAAGAAAAAATAAATATGTGTGGAATTATTGGTATCAATAGCAAGAAACCGGTTTCTGCTTCAATTATTAATTCTCTTAAGAAATTGGAATATAGAGGCTATGACTCAGCAGGTATCGCAACTCTTCATGCTGGATCTATTAATGAGGTAAAATCAGAAGGCAGAGTTGATAATCTTGAAAAAAATTCTGTAGTTCAAAATATGGAAGGAACGATAGGAATTGGTCATGTAAGATGGGCGACGCATGGTCTTCCTAATAGTATAAATGCTCACCCTCACTCTTCTCAAAATGTCTCAGTTGTTCACAATGGTATAATTGAAAATTCTACGTTGTTAAAAAAATTTCTGGTCAGTAAGGGACATAAATTTAAATCACAAACAGACACTGAAGTAATCGTTCACTTAATTACAGAGAATTTAAAAACAGAAACTATTATTAGTTCAATTACAAAAACTTTAAAATCTCTTCATGGTAGTTTTGCTTTAGGAATTATATTTAAAGATCAACCAGATTTAATTATTGGAGCTAGAAGGGGATCACCTTTAGCTGTGGGTTACGGTCCAAATGAAAATTATCTAGGTTCAGACTCCTATGCACTTAAATCAATGACCAATAAAATAACTTACTTAAGTGACGGAGAATTTTGTGTAATTAAAAAAGATCACGTAGAATTTTTTAATGAAGACGGAATAAAGATAAATAAAAAAGTTTTAGAGCTGTCATCTGAAGAGGAAAAATATGACAAAGGTGATTATAAACATTTCATGGCAAAGGAGATAGAGGAACAACCAACTACTCTCAAAAATGGAATTAAAGAGTACTTGGATACATCAAATAATGATATTAATATCTTCAACTTTCCCTGGAAAATAAATGAAATTTCAACAATTACATTAATAGGTTGTGGTACAGCTTATCATTCATGCTTGATGGCAAAGTATTGGTTTGAAGAACTAACGACTTTAAATGTTAATGTCGATATAGCTTCAGAGTTTAGATATAGAAAAAATAGATTTAAAAAAAATACTTTATATGTCTTTGTGTCTCAATCTGGTGAAACAGCTGATACTTATGCAGCATTAAGCTTATGTAAATCTAAGGAAATGAAGACATGTTCAGTCGTGAATGTTATTGAAAGCTCAATTGCAAGAGACTCAGAATTTGTATTGCCAATTCATTGTGGCATTGAAATTGGTGTTGCTTCGACTAAAGCTTTTTTAGGACAAATTTTGATACTTTATTTATTAGCCTTAAAACTTGGTTTTTTGAGAAAGGATCTCAAGAGAGAATTATTCAACAAAAAACTCAAAGATTTAAAAGAGTTGCCCGATTTAGTCCAACAGACTTTATTAACTGATAATAAAATTCAAACAATATCCAAAACTTTTAATGATGCAAAAGGATCAATGTTTTTAGGCAGAGGCTTTTCTTATCCGATTGCACTTGAAGGGGCACTGAAGCTTAAAGAATTATCATATATCCACGCAGAAGGTTATCCTGCTGGTGAAATGAAACATGGGCCGTTAGCACTTATCGAGGAGGGTATGCCAGTAGTTGTTCTAGCCCCTAGGGATGATTACTATAAAAAAACTATTTCTAACATGCAGGAAGTAATTGCCAGAGGTGCGAAAGTTTTATTGATAACAAATAAAAGTAAAGATGAAATTATTTCAGAAAATATTTGGGAAACGATTGAGGTTGAAACTACAAATGTAGATCTTTTACCTTTTCTTTTAACAGTGCCATTACAAAAACTCGCTTATTATTCAGCATTAAAAAAAGGTTATGATATAGATAAGCCTAGAAATTTAGCCAAATCTGTAACCGTTGAATAATATAGAAACTCTGCTACAACAATCTTGAGTTGAATATGAAAAATTGGAAAGTAAATAGCTGGAGAAAATTTCCTGTCAAACACATACCTACGTATGATGACGAGAAGGAATTAAATACTGTTTTAAATAAACTTAAAACTTTTCCTCCTCTTGTGTTTGCAGGCGAGACTAGGCATCTAAAAGAACAATTAGCTAAAGTTGTTGATGGTAAAGCATTCCTTCTTCAAGGAGGAGACTGTGCTGAAAGTTTTGCAGAGTTTCACCCAGATAATATTAGAGACACTTTTAAAGTTATCCTTCAAATGTCTTTGGTATTAACTTATTCAGCATCACTACCAGTTGTTAAACTTGGAAGAATTGCTGGACAATTTTCAAAACCAAGAAGTGCGCCCACAGAAAAACAAGGTGATAAAGAATTACCAAGTTATCTAGGAGATAATATTAACGCAATCGATTTTAATGAGAAAGCCAGACGACCAGATCCAAAAAGAATGTTTAAGGCTTATTCTCAATCAGCATCTACACTTAATTTGTTAAGAGCATTTTCAAAAGGTGGATTTGCAGATCTAAATAAAGTTCATTTATGGAATTTAGATTATATTAAAAAAAGCCCTCAGGCTAAAAAGTTTAAGGACTTAGAGGATAAAATTGCCGATGCTCTAGCTTTTATGGAAGCTTGTGGAATAACTTCAGACTTCAATAATAGATTATACACAGTAAATTTTTGGACTTCTCATGAAGCCTTACACTTACCTTTTGAGGAAAGCATGACTAGAGTAGACTCAACCACTGGAGAATATCATGATACGTCAGCTCATTTCGTTTGGATAGGTGACAGAACGAGACAACTTGATGGAGGTCATGTTGAATTTTGTAAAGGTATTGAAAACCCGATAGGTATTAAATGTGGTCCAACATCTAAACCAGATGAAATTGCAAAAATTTGCGAAGTTTTAAATCCAAAAAATGAAAAAGGTAAAATAACTTTAATTTCCCGATTCGGTCATCAAAATGTAGAGAAGTTTTTACCAAAATTAATTAGAGGTATAAAAAAAGAGGGTTTAAATGTTATTTGGTCTTGCGATCCTATGCATGGCAACACAATTGTATCAACTACAGGTTTTAAAACTAGACCATTTAATAATGTTGTTGCTGAAGTTAAAAACGTTTTTGGTATCCATCAATCTGAGGGAACATATGCTGGTGGATTACATGTAGAAATGACCGGACAAGATGTGACTGAATGCACAGGTGGTGCAAGAAAAATATCTGATGCGGATTTGTCTAGTAGATATCATACTCATTGCGACCCGAGACTAAATTCAGATCAAGCACTAGAATTGGCTTTTTTAATCTCAGATGAGATTAAAAAGAATAGCAGTTATTCGAAAAATGCTATTCAAGCGGCATCTTAATCCATTGCTTAAATAGAAATAATTATTAATTATAATCTAATGAATGCTTCCGAAAAAGTAAAATTTATCTCAAATTGGATCAAAGACTATGTTGATCGAATGCCGACAAAAGCACAGTCCTTGGTTGTGGGAATTTCTGGTGGAATTGACTCATCTGTGTCCAGTACCTTAAGTGCAATGACTGGTTTAAAAACAATTGTTTTAACTATGCCTATTAAACAAAAAGAAAATCAACACAATTTAAGTCTAATGCATCAAAATTGGTTAGTTAAAAAATTTAAAAATGTAGAAGCTCATACTATAAGTTTGGATAAATTGTTTGAAACTTTCTCATCAACATTGAATAAGTTTGATAATGAGCACGGTTATGCCAATTCAAGAGCTAGACTAAGAATGACAACTCTTTATCAAGTAGCATCTGCTAACAGAGGAATAGTTGTCGGAACTGGTAATAAAGTTGAGGATTTCGGGGTAGGTTTTTACACAAAGTATGGAGATGGAGGTGTAGATATCTCACCTATAGCAGACTGTAATAAAACAGAGGTTTGGGAATTAGGTAAAGAATTAGGAATAGCAAAAGAAATAATTGATGCTCCTCCAACGGATGGTCTTTGGGATGATGGTAGAACTGATGAAGGCCAGCTTGGTTTCACTTATAATGAATTAGAAGATGCAATGATTAATCCCGACTCACCTCACAGAACTGAGTACGAAAAAATTCGAAAACAAAATTTGCATAAAATGGACCCTATTCCAGTATGCAAAATTCCAAGTTAATCAATTAGATTAACAAATCATTAAATAAGGTATATTTCTTAATCTATTAAAATGGATATTTATTTAACAAATAATTTAACTAATAAAAAAGAAAAGTTCATTCCAAAAAATAATAAAAATATAGGAATGTATGTTTGTGGACCAACTGTTTATGATGATCCTCATATTGGAAATGCTAGACCATTAATAATATTTGATATCTTATTTAAGCTTCTCAAAAAAAAATTTGTGTCAGTCACTTATGTAAGAAATATAACTGATATAGATGATAAAATAATTAAATCATCAGAAGAAAAAAAAATTTCAACTAAAGAATTAACAGAAAATGTTACTAAAAGTTTTTTGGATGATTGTAAATTTTTAAATTGCGAAAATCCAACACATCAACCAAAAGCCACAGAACATATTAGTCTAATGATTGAGATGATAAATGATTTAATGAAAAAAGGTTATGCTTATGAAAATAAAAGTCATGTTTACTTTGAAGTAAAAAAATTTTCTGATTATGGAAAACTATCTAATAAAAATTTGGAGGAATTAATTGCTGGTTCAAGAGTAGAAGTAAGTGAAAATAAAAAGAACTCAGAGGACTTTGTATTGTGGAAACCGTCGAATGACAATGAACCCTCATGGGACTCTCCCTGGGGAAAAGGTAGACCAGGTTGGCATTTGGAATGTTCTGCAATGTCTAAAAAATTTTTAGGTAATGAGTTTGATATACATGGAGGTGGAATTGATTTAATTTTTCCCCATCATGAAAATGAAATAGCGCAATCAAGATGCGCTAATGATACAAAAGTTTTTGCAAATTATTGGGTCCATAATGCTTTTATAACTATGTCCAATGAAAAGATGTCAAAATCCCAAGGGAATATTTTAAAAATAAAAGATTTTAAAAAAAAAATAAGTGGCCAGGTTGTTAGGCTAGCGCTTATGAGCGCTCACTATAAACAACCCTTAGATTGGAGTGAAAAACTAATTAATAATTGTCAAAACACTTTAGATAAATGGTATCGCATATATTCACCAGAAATTAAGAATGTAAATGTTCCAGACGCGATTTTGAAACCTTTATATGAAGATCTTAACACTCCAGGTTATATAGCTAATTTACATCAACTTTATGAAAAAGCTAGTAAGGGACAAGATCAAGATATTTTTATATCCGCTTGTAAATTTATTGGACTATTTAATGAGGACAGCAAACAATGGGATAGTTTCAAAAGGAACAAAGCCTCTATCAGTGAGGAGGAAATAAAAAAGATGATTGATTTAAGAAATAAGGCAAGAGAGAACAAAAATTATA
Organism: uncultured Pelagibacteraceae bacterium; assembly: GCA_902594255.1. Lineage (GTDB taxonomy): Bacteria > Pseudomonadota > Alphaproteobacteria > Pelagibacterales > Pelagibacteraceae > Pelagibacter. Next base: position 17,309 of record CACJLN010000006.1, on the reverse strand, counting down.
AAGAAGCAGATGAAATTAGAAATAATCTTTTAGATAAAGGTGTTTTAATAGAGGACAAAGATGATAAAACACTGTGGAAATTTAAATGAGCAAGGAAAGATTATATATATTTGATACAACATTAAGAGATGGAGCACAAACTCAAGGTGTGCATTTTTCAATTGATGAAAAAGCAAAAATTGCGCATGCTCTAGATGATCTTGGTGTAGATTACATTGAAGGAGGTTGGCCAGGTGCTAATCCGTCTGATACGGAATTTTTTCAGAAAGGTTTAGATTTAAAGAACTCTACCTTTACCGCTTTTGGAATGACAAAAAAAGCGGGACGAAGTGCTGAAAATGATCCAGGTTTGTCAGCAATTTTAAATTCTAATACTAAATCTGTTTGTTTAGTTGGAAAGTCTTGGGATTTTCATGTCGATGTTGCATTAGGAATATCTAAAGAGGAAAATTTAGAAAACATTAAAGAAACAACAAAGCATTTTGTAAAAAACAATAAAGAGTTCATGTTTGATGCAGAACATTTCTTTGATGGCTACAAGGCAAACCCCGAATATGCTTTAACTTGTATCAAAGCTGCTTATGATAACGGAGCGAAATGGATAGTTCTATGTGATACTAATGGCGGCACACTTCCTCATGAAGTAACTAAGATAGTAAAAGAAGTTTCTGAACACATACCTGGTGAAAATTTAGGTATTCATGCACATAATGATACTGGTAACGCTGTTGCAAACTCAATAGCAGCTGTTTTATCTGGAGCGAGACAAATTCAAGGCACTATAAATGGCTTAGGTGAAAGATGCGGTAATGCTAATTTAATGTCAATTATTCCAACTTTTCATCTTAAGAAAGAGTTATCAGATAAATTTGAAATAAGTATTAAAGAAAAAAATATCAAACATATTACACAATGTTCAAGGTTGCTTGATGAGATACTTAATAGAAAACCAAATAAACATTTACCATATGTTGGTGCTGCAGCGTTTTCACATAAAGGCGGTTTACATGTATCTGCTGTTCAAAAAGATCCTAAAACTTATGAGCACATAAATCCTGAAGAAGTTGGTAATAACAGAAATATAGTTGTTTCAGACCAGTCAGGTAAATCAAATATCCTGTCTAGATTGAAAACAATTGGAATTGATATTAAGGAAAATGATCCTAAAGTTAAAAAACTATTAGAAGAAGTTAAAGATAGAGAATTCATTGGTTATAGTTATGATGGAGCCGATGCATCTTTTGAGTTACTGGCTAGAAGAGTAATGGGAGAAATTCCAAGATATATTTCAATAAAAGAATACGACGTTTCAGTTTCAAAAAACGATCAAGATAAAATAGTTTCTAGAGCAAAAGCAAAATTAGAAGTTGATGGTGAACAAATAGTCTGCGAAGGTGAGGGTAATGGACCCGTTCATGCTTTAGACAACGCTATAAGAAAAAATGTTACTAAGTTAGAAAAATACTCTGAATATTTAAAAGATTTAAAACTAGTTGACTATAAGGTAAGAATTTTAAACACAGGAACTGAAGCCACCACAAGAGTATCGATTGAAAGCACAGACTCTCAAGGAAAAAATTGGTTTACTATTGGCGTTTCTCCAAACATAATTGATGCATCATTTAAAGCTCTTATCGATAGTTTAGATTTCAAATTATTTAAGGACAAAGCTCCTGCAAGTAAATAAATGAAAATTAAGAAGTTTTCTAAGAAACCTACTGATATCAAAAGCAGGGTAGGAGCAGATCCTGTAGTTTGTTACCCAAACGATAATATAAATAATAATCTTGAAATATTACATGAAGCGAGAAAACATATTAAACAAATCGATGAAGTTATAGTCCCTCCTAGAGATGCTAAAACTTTTAATGTCAAATCAGGTAATTTTTTTAGAATTGAAAGTGTTGAAGGACCACAAGTTGGAGATTTAAACTTATTTCAAGCCGATAATTTAAATGAAAAGTTTTATTCAGGAAAAACTAGAGCTCTATATGGAACACATATTTCAGTTGGAGATAAAATGTTCAGCAGTTTTCCATATTTAAGATCATTGGCTACAATTACGTGGGATACATTAGATTGGTATGGTTATGATAAAGATGGGGGCTCGGTTCATGATGTCATTGGTACTAGATGTGATCCTTATACGTATAAGCTAACATCGAATAACGATTACCATTATTGTTGTCATTCGAACTTAACTAGAGCTTTAGTTAAGGAGAAAAATGTCAAATTAGATGATGCAGAAAAAATTGTACACGATGTCTTAAATGTATTTATGCTTACTGGTTTTACCAATGACACTAAACAATATTTTATGAAATCTAGCCCAGTAAGACCTGGCGACTATTTAGAATTTTTTGCAGACACAGATTTATTAGGAGCTTTATCTGCTTGCCCAGGCGGAGACTGTGGATCAGAACATTCATCTGATGTTTCAAAGTGTTATCCGTTAAAGGTTTCTATATGGGATGTTGACCAAAAATTTCTACAAGGAATTAATCCATCTAAATTGTCTAATTATAATAGAAATCACGGCATCAAATAAATGAACAAAAATAAAGTTACATTTATTTTACACAAACCACAGCTTTCAGAAAATATTGGTGCTTGCGCAAGAGCATTAAAGAATTTTAATTTTCAAAAACTCTATCTGATTGATCCAAAACCTATTTTTCCTAATGATAAGATATTAGCGACATCCGTTGGGGCGAAAGATATTATAAAAAAAAGTAAAGTGTTTAATAATTTAGAAAGTTCCTTAGGAAATATCGATATATTGATTGCTACATCTGCAAGATTTAGAAATAAAAATGTGAAACATATTAATCTTGAGGGTTTAAAAAAAATAGATTTTAGAAAAAAAATTGGATTTTTATTTGGCTCAGAGGCATCAGGTTTATCAAATAAAGAAGTTAGTTATGCAAATTACACTTTACAAATTCCAACAAATATTAATTTTAAATCTTTGAATTTATCTCACAGCCTTATTATCATTGCACAATTTATATCAAGTTTTTTAAGCTCTAAATCAAACCAGTTTAAAAAATCCAAAAAGGTAAAGAAAGCCAAAAAAAAAGAAATTCAATCTATGATTAATTTATGTCTAAATAATCTCAACGAAATAAACTTTTTTAAACCAAAAGAAAAAAAACCTGTAATGCTTGAGAATTTAAGAAATATTTTTTATAGAATGGAACTTTCAGATAAAGAAACTCGTATTTTATCAAGTGTATTTGCAAGTCTTGGTAAAAAACGCTGATTGACAAAATAATGAGTAAGTTTATAAAACCTTTTACTAAATGACAAAAAGATTAAACTCTAAACATAAAATTGATAGAAGATTAAAAGTTAACTTATGGGGAAGACCCAAAAGTCCATTTAACACAAGAGCATATGGCCCAGGTCAACATGGTCAAACAAAAACTTCTAAGCCCTCAGATTATGGAATTCAATTACAAGCTAAACAAAAACTTAAAGCGTATTATGGAAATATTAACGAGAGACAATTTAGAAATATTTATAAAAAAGCAAGCATGCAAAGAGGTGATACTGGTGAAAATTTAATAGGTTTATTAGAAAGAAGATTAGATGCAATTATTTATAGAGCAAAATTTGCAACTACTATTTTTTCTGCGAGACAACTAATTAATCACGGACATGTTAAGGTCAATGGTAAGAGAGTAAACATTTCTAGTTACTTAGTAAAAGAGGAAGACTCAATTGAGATTAAGGACAAATCAAAACAGCTAGCTATTATAGATATAGCTATGGCAAATAAAGAAAGAGAAATCCCAGAGTATATTCAAATGGATGAAAAAAATAAAAAACTTAAATTTGTAAGAGTTCCTAAGTTTGAAGAGGTTCCTTATCCAATTGTCATGGAGCCAAATTTAGTAATTGAGTATTACTCTAGATAAAATTATTTTTTGTAATTAATATCTTTGTCATCGAAAGTTTTTTTTAGTTCACCATTTTCAAACATTTCTTTAACAATATCACATCCACCAACAAATTCTTTTTTTACATATAGTTGAGGAATAGTCGGCCAATCACTGAAAACTTTAATTCCCTCTCTAATTTTTTGATCCTCTAGAACATTTATACCTTTATAATTTACTTCAAGAATTTTGAGTATATTAGCAACTGCCATCGAAAATCCACATTGAGGAGCATCGGGTGTTCCTTTCATGAACAAACAAACCTCATTATTGTCTATGTGATTTTGTATTAAAGATTTTACTTGTTCATCCATTATTGTTCCTTTGTTTTGAGAGCTAAAGCGTGCAACTCATTTCCCATTTTACCTTTAAGAGAGTTATATACCATTTTGTGTTGTTCAATTTTACTTTTACCAGAAAATTTTGACGAAGTAACTGTTGCTGAATAATGATTACCATCACCAGCTAAATCTTGTATTTCAACAGTGGCATCCGAGAATGCTTCTTTTATTAATCTTTCAATTTCTTTTAAATCCATTGCCATTTTATTATCTCATATAATCTTTTAACCAATTATTATTGTATGACTTTAATTCGTCAACTGGAACAATTGTCTTTTCATTAAAACTTACTGATTTTCCAACTAATGTTCCAATTTCATCATAATGAACTGCATTTTTTTCTAAAATACTAGTTACCTTTTTTATATCAGATTTTGAAATTTCTATAATGTATCTGCCTTGGTCTTCACTAAAAAAGTATTCAAATTCACTTAATAACGAATCAGGTTTTTTTATCTCTATCCCTACATTTCCTTCAATACACATTTTCGAGACGCCCATTAAAATTCCTCCTAAAGATACATCATGTGCACTTTTAATATAATTATCCTCAATTAGTTTTAAGATAGTTTCCCCGTTATTTTTTTCATTAAATAAGTTTATCTCTGGAGGTGGGCCATTTTTTTCATCTAAAATTGTTCTAGCAAATAAACTTTGATCTAAATGACCTTCTGTTTTACCTATGACCAAAACCAGATTTCCCTCACTTTTAAAATTCATCGTAATCATTTTAGTGTAATCTTTTATTAATCCCACTCCACCTATTACAGGAGTTGGCTTAATTCCAATTTCCTTAGTTTGATTGTAAAAAGAAACATTTCCTGAGACCACAGGAAAAGCTAAGTATTTTGAAGCCTTGCCAATACCTTCAACGCATTCAACAAACTCACCCATATTTTCCTCTTTTTCAGGGCTTCCAAAATTAAGACAATTTGTAATTGCCACAGGTTTAGCGCCAACAGAAATTAAGTTTCTCCAACTTTCGCACACTATTTGTTTTCCACCAGTAAGTGGATGAGCCCAACAATAAACTGCAGAAGAGTCTACAGCTGCGGCTACGGCTTTGTTTGTTCCATGAACCCTAACAACACCAGAATTACCCCCAGGTTTTTGAATTGTATCACCCATTACAGTGTGATCATATTGTTCCCATATCCATTTTTTGCTACATACATTTGGATTTGATATCATCTTTTTTAAAACGTCTAAAATTTTTAAATTTTTAAGGTCTTTTTTTTGAATTTTATTTTTTTTTGGTAATTTTGTTTTTTTCCATTTTCGATCATACATTGGGGAATTTTCTACTAGTATATTGATTGGTATTTTAGCCACTTGTTCTGAATTAAAGAATAGTTCTATATTTTTTGTGTTTGTAGTTTTTCCAATAATTGCAAAATCTAAACCCCATTTATCAAATATTTTTTTGGCTAAATTTTCTTTTCCATTTTCTAATACAATTAGCATTCTTTCCTGGCTTTCAGATAACATGATTTCATACGGTGTCATTTTGGTTTCTCTACACGGAACTTTATCTAAATTAATTTCAATTCCTAATTTACCCTTAGACGCCATTTCAATACTAGATGATGTCAATCCAGCAGCCCCCATGTCTTGAATAGCTATTATAGAGTCTCCCGCCATTAGTTCTAAGCAAGCTTCTAATAAAAGTTTTTCTGTGAAAGGGTCTCCCACTTGCACGGTAGGTTTTTTTTCCTCAATTTTATCATCAAAGCTAGCTGATGCCATACTAGCACCGTGAATTCCATCTCTTCCAGTTTTTGAACCGACATATATCACAGGCTTATTAAGCCCTGCCGCCTTAGAATAAAATATTTTATTTTTTTTAACTAATCCTAAAGTCATCGCATTAACTAAAATGTTTCCATTATAAGATCTATCAAAACAAGTTTGACCTCCAATAGTAGGAACACCCATACAATTTCCGTACCCGCCAATACCATGAACCACACCTCTCAATAAATTTTTAGTTTTTTTATGTTGTGTAGATCCAAAGTGAATAGAGTTTAAGTTTGCTATTGGTCTTGCTCCCATTGTAAACACATCTCTCATTATTCCTCCTACGCCAGTTGCTGCTCCCTGATAAGGCTCAATGAAAGAGGGATGATTATGACTTTCAATTTTGAAAACAATTGCATCCCCATCTTCGATGTCAATTACCCCAGCGTTTTCACCAGGTCCCTGAATAACTTTTTTTCCTTTTGTGGGTAATTTCTTTAAATGAAGTCTAGAAGATTTATACGAGCAATGCTCGTTCCACATGGCTGAAAATATGCCAAGCTCTGTAAGATTGGGAGTTCTTTTAAGTAATTCACAAATAAGTTTGTATTCTTCAACTTTAAGTCCATGTTCTACAGCTAATTTTTCATTTACTTGCATTATTTAATATTATTAAGAAGGTTTTTAAAAAATAAGGAACCATCTTCACCAGATAAACAACTATCAATCATTCGCTCAGGGTGAGGCATCATTCCTAATACATTTTTTTCTTTATTTAAAATTCCAGCAATATTTTTAATTGAACCATTTGGATTAAATTCTTCTTCTATTTTGCCACCATTATTACAATAATAGATTGCTACCTGATTATTATCTTTAATTTCTTTTAATTGGTCTCCAGTACAAAAATAGTTTCCCTCGTTGTGTGCAATGTGAAGTTCAAAAATATCTTTTTCAAGATTTTTGAAGTAAGGATTGTCTTTGTTGTCAATTTTTACAAATACGTTCCTACAAATAAATTCTAAATATTTATTTCTTAGTAAAACACCTGGGACCAGACCAGTTTCCACTAATATTTGAAAACCGTTGCAAATACCCATTACTAAACCTCCTGATTTAGCAAAATTAATTACCGATTGCATAATTTTAGATTTAGAAGCAACGCTACCACAACGTAGATAATCTCCATATGAAAACCCACCTGGTAAAACAACTAAATCACTTTTAGGTAGTTCATTATCGTTATGCCAAACCATTTTATTCTTAAAACCAAACTTTTTTAAAGCAACATCCATGTCTCTATCGCAATTTGAACCAGGAAAGGTAATTACTGATGATTTCATTAATTATTGTATCTCAATAATTTTATAATTTTCAATGACAAGATTAGCTAGAAGCTTTTCGCACATATCTTCTACTATCTCTTTAGCTTTTTTTGGATCATTTTCTTTAACATCAATTTCAAAATATTTTCCTTGTCTGACCTCATTAACATTTTTAAAATTCATATCTTCTAAAGTTTGGTGTATTACTTTTCCTTGAGGATCTAAAACATCTTTTTTTAATGTTATTATTGCTGATATTTTCATTTATTTTTTTTCTTAATGGATGACAATTTTGTTACATTCACAGCAGATATATTAGACTGTTCATGCAATATCCCTAATCTTTTAGCAACTTCTGTGTAAGCAGGTATTAATCCTCCTAAATCTTTTCTAAATCTATCTTTATCGAGTTTTTTATCTGTTATTGAGTCCCACAATCTACAAGTATCAGGACTTATTTCATCAGCTAGAATTATTTCATTTTTTCCATTAATTTTTATTCTTCCAAATTCTAATTTGAAATCAATAAGGTTGATGCCAACCCCTCTAAACATACCAATCATGAAATCATTTATTCTTAGTATCATTTTTTTAACTTTATCTATCTCTTTTTTTGTTGCCCATTCAAAAGCATAAATATGCTCTTCAGCTATCAATGGATCTCCAAGTTTGTCATCTTTCAAGCAATACTCAATTAAGGGTTCTTTAAGAACAGTTCCATCTTCTATACCAAGTCTTTTGGTTAACGAACCAGTAGCAACATTTCTGACAACAAATTCGATTGGTAAAATTTCAACCAACTTTATTACTTGTTCACGCATATTCAATCTTTTGACTAAGTGATTTTTGATCCCTATTTGGGACAGATTTGAGAGAATATGTTCTGAAATTCTATTATTTAAAACTCCTTTTCCCTCAATTGTAGATTTTTTTTGGTTATTAAACGCAGTAGCGTCATCTTTAAAATATTGTATCACCAAATTCTTATCTTGTGTTGCATAAATAATCTTTGCTTTACCCTCATATAATTTTTTTCCTTTTTTCATTATTTAAAAACTCTTCTAAAAATTAAATTTATATTTTTAAAATGCTTAGAGTAGCTAAAAATAGATCTCAATCTTTTTGATGAGATTTTACTTGTTATATATTTATCGGATTGAATAGCTTCATACAAATTTAGATTTTCAGAAAAACATCTTTTTGAATATGTTTGAACCATTTTATAAGATTTTTCTCTAGTTAAACCAGTTTTCGTAAGCTCAAGCATTAATTCTTGTGAAAAAATTAAACCCTTTGTGATATTTAAATTTTCAAGCATTTTATTTGGATAAACAACCATATTGTCTAGAATATTTGCTAATCTAACCAACGCAAAATCTAGAGTGATGTTGGCATCTGGGCCGATATTTCTCTCTACACTTGAGTGAGAAATGTCTCTTTCATGCCATAAAGCTATATTTTCTAACGCAGGAACAACTGCGCTTCTAATCATTCTTGCAAGACCTGTTAAATTTTCACTCAAGATTGGATTTTTTTTATGAGGCATAGCTGAAGAACCTTTTTGATTTTTTGAAAAAAATTCTTGCAACTCATAAACTTCTGTTCTTTGAAGATGTCTTATTTCAGTAGCAGCTCGTTCTATCGAACCAGCGATAATTCCTAAAACTGAGAAATAGAAAGCATGTCTATCCCTGGGGATTACTTGAGTTGAAATTGGTTCAATTTTTAGATTAAGTTTTTTGGCAACATGTTTTTCAACATTTGGATGAATGTTTGCAAAAGTTCCTACAGCACCTGATATTGCACATGTTGACACATCATCTATTGCACTTATTAATCTTTTTTTATTTCTTTTAAATTCCTCATGAAAAGATGCAAGTTTTAAACCAAATGTAATTGGTTCAGCATGAATTCCATGACTTCTTCCCATACAAGGTGTGAATTTGTATTTTTTTGCTTGTTTTTTTAAAACTTTTAAAATTTGGTCTAGGTCTTTAAGGATTATTTTTCCTGATTGCACTAGTTGAATATTGTAACTTGTATCTAAAACATCAGAAGAAGTCATGCCTTGATGAAGATATCTTGCTTTTATTCCTGCTTTTTCAGTAACCGAAGTTAAAAAAGCAATTACATCATGTTTTACTTGATTTTCAATTTGATGAATTCTTTTGACATTAATTCTTGCTTTTTTCCTGACAACTGATGATACACCTTTTGGTATTTGGCCTAGCTTTTCCATTGCTTGAGCTGCCGCAATTTCAACATCTAGCCAGATTTTATATTTATTCTCCTCTGACCAAATATCAGTGAGTTCTTTTCTTGAGTATCTTTTTATCATTAATTATAAGTATGGGGGCTTTAAATAACCTTTAGCAGATTCTGTAAAGATTTCATAACCATTTTCTGTAATTCCTACTGTATGTTCAAATTGTGCAGATAAAGATTTATCTTTAGTAACTGCAGTCCAACCATCATTAAGCAATTTTGTATCAAATTTACCTTCGTTAATCATAGGTTCTATTGTAAAAGTCATTCCAGGCTTTAATTCCATACCAGTGTTTTTTTTGCCATAGTGTAAAACATTTGGTGGCTCATGAAAAACAGAACCAATTCCGTGTCCACAAAAATCTCTTACCACAGAAAAACCTTTTTCCTCAACATTCGATTGAATTTCGTAACCTATATCTCCCATCTTAATTCCAGGTTTTAAAATTTTAATAGCCTTCATCATTGAGTCATAAGTTGCATTAATAAGATTGTTTAACTTTACAGAAGTATTCCCAATGCAAAACATTCTGCTTGTATCCCCATAGTAATCATTAACTATGGCTGTTACATCAACATTCACTGCATCGCCTTGTTCTAAAATTCTATCCTCTGAAGGTATACCATGACAAACAACATGATTAAGAGATGTACATAATGATTTAGTAAATCCTCGATAGTATTGAGGAGCAGAGTAACCACCGTTATCTCTTATGAACTCGTATCCAAGTTTATCAATATGGGCTGTTGAAATACCTTCTTTGATATTTTCTGTAAGCATATCAAGTGTTTGAGCAGCAAGCTTTCCAGCAATTCTCATCTTTTCAAACTTTTCTGAATAATCAGTCATTAATAATTTTTAATTTCTTTTCTATTAAAATTTCTTTTGAATTAATCTTACATCTGTAAGCTAAAAAATTAACACCTGCTTTTTTAGCTTTCAAATAATTCTTATGATATTCATCGTCAATATCTTTAGCTATTTTAAAATATTCCATATTTTGAATTTGAACCAGAAATATTAAATATGTTTTATACCCTTTTTTTATGGCATCAATAAGGGTAAGAAGATGTTTAGAGCCTCTTGTTGTAATTGCATCAGGAAATTCAGCAGTTTTTTTATCTCTAAAAAGGGTTACATTTTTAACTTCAATAAAACTTTTTTGCTTATTTTTCTCGACTAAGAAATCAAACCTAGTTTCTTTGTTATAAAAAACCTCAGATTTAATTGAGTCATTTTTATTCAATTCTTTAATTAAATTATTGGATAATCCATGATTTACAATCTTGTTAGCCAAATGAGTATTAACTCCAACTAAATTATTTTTAGCTTTAATAATTTCTAAGCCGTATTTTAATTTTCTTTTTGGATCGTCATTTTTTAGTAAATAAACCTCATTACCTTCATCAAGAAGGCCTTTCATAGAGCCAGTATTTGGACAATGGGCCGTAACAATTTCTTTATTTAATTGCACATCAACAAAAAAACGCTTGTATCTTTTGATTAGTTTACCTTTTAATAAAGACTTGGTAAATTTCATTTTCAAATTATACATATAAAATGGCAAAAAACACAAAAGTAAATGCTGCTATCCTAATTATAGGTAATGAAATTCTTTCTGGTCGAACACAAGATACTAATACTAGTACTTTAGCAACTTGGTTAAATTCAATTGGAGTAAAAGTTAACGAGGTAAGAGTTATACCTGATGTTGAAAAAATTATTGTTGATACCCTTAATGTATTAAGAAATGAAAATAATTATGTTTTTACAACTGGTGGGATAGGACCTACTCACGATGATATTACCGCTGAGTCTGTTGCTAAAACTTTCGGTTTAAAATATGAAGTACATAAAGAGGCATTTAAAATTTTAGAATCTTACTATCAACCTGGCGAATTTAATGAAGGTAGACAAAGAATGGCTTGGATGCCTGAAAATGCTGAGTTGATCTTAAATCCAACAAGTGGTGCTCCAGGATTTAGTGTAAAAAATGTATTTTGTTTGCCAGGTGTACCTTCAATAATGAAATCTATGTTAGGTGGCTTAACAAATAAAATTGTTGGAGGTGAACCTATATTAAGTCACACATTAAATTTTAAAACAGTAGAAAGTGAAATTGCAAAATCACTAAAACAAGTTCAAAATCAAAATCAAGATGTTGAAATTGGTAGCTATCCTTTTTTTCATGCTGGAAAATTAGGAGTGTCGGTTGTTCTTAGATCTGAAAACAAATCCAAAATAGATAATTGCAGTTCCCAAATTTTAGAATTTATCAAAGAAAAAAAAATAGAAATTGTAGATCGTTAATGTTTTTTCAAAATATAAAAAGAATACTAGAAACTCTAACATTGATTTTATTTATTAGTTCTCTTTTAATTACAAGTAGTGCTGGCCTAGAAAGAACCGAAAAAGAGAAAAAATTAGGAGTATTTAAGGAAGATTTAAAAGCTATAGGTAAATTCAAAAAAATTGAAACTGTACCAAAAGAATTATTTCCAGAAAAATTAAAAACTTTTGTTGCACGTTCTAAAAAGTCACAAGAGGAAGTCAAACGAATTTTCGTGGATCAAAAAGGCCTTTTAGATAAATACCCACACCAGATGATGAAGGGTATGGCTTATTTTGAGTTTTTTTACATGCAACAATTAAAAGATCATGAAAAAGATTTAGAGAGATTTGAAATTAAATATCCAAATAGTGGTAAAAAAGTAATGCAGAAAATTCATAATTTAAATCAAGCAAGACAAACAATGAGAGAAGCAGTAGGGCTAACTATAGAAAGTTCTCCTGAAGAGGCTATCGAGGTTTATTTCACGATGTATAAGTTATTCAACCAAGCTAAAACTAAAGAAATTAAACTATCTAAAGAAGAAAAGAAAAAATTAAAGATCCACAAAGAAGTCAATAAACATTTAGCTTTAACAATTAAATCAATTGAAAAATTGACAGAAGAAAGACTTACAAAGAAAAAATATTTAAAAGAAAATCAAAAAAACTCTAAAAAATTGAAAAGATCTCTTAAAAAAGCTGAAATTTTTAGAGAGTATGAGTTATTAAGTTCATTAATAGTTGAATTACCAGATTTAGCAAATGAAAATCCTTTAGTTGCCTTAAGTGGTTATAGACTAGCAGATTTTATATTAAAAGATCTTAAAAAGAACAATCTTCCTAAACGATTTGAGCAAGATTTGACAGAAGCAAATTTTAATGACTTTAAGGACGAAGAATTAAAAATTCTTGGTGAGATAACGAAATTTACAAAAAATAATAGAAATATTAAGTCAAACAAAATTCAATTAGATATTTTAAATCTTGAAAATAATGGTCTACCTGTAAATAGGCTCTTAAATTTATATAGAGACGATTTGAATGTTAAATTAGACTCACTAAATATGCAATTAGCCTCAACGGCAGATATGAACAAATGGGCCTTGAGTGATTGGGCTAATGCTTGGAAAAATCCAATACCAACAAAAGTACAAGATAGCAATGGTATTGAGGTTGTATTATCCGACGAGCAAATACTAGAAATAAAGGCTCAGCTTGCTATACAAAATTTTAGAGAGATTATTGATATTGAGGATTTTAAAAATGTAATTTCTGATGAGTCAATTGATGATATTGCAAAAACAGTGTCGCAAGTATCAGAGTCTTTTAAATTTAATTTCTCTCTAGATGATTTTGCAAGAGCTATGGGCGATTTTAGAGGTTTAGATATAAATAATTATGCTGATTTAACAGATCTTGCGAATGCTCAATATGGTGCAGATTGGTCTGTTGAAGAATATGCTTCGGCTTATCAAGATAACTTAAATGTAATAGAGGCTCTTTCAAATGGATCTATAAGTTCTTTTGATGCTGGTGCTCTTGCTCAGGCCGCTGGTGCAAGTTTACAGGATGTAGCAGATACGATTGCTGCAGCAAGTGCAGCAGGTGTTAGTGTTGATTTAGAGGCAGTTGCAGCTGGTGCTGGTTATGATAGTTTTGCAGCAGCAGTTGAAGCATATAATGCAGCTCATGGTACAAATTATTCTGTTGAACAAGCAAGAGAAGCTATGGGGCAATAATGAATAAAATTAAAACTCTAAGATAATAAATGCTTTACTTTGCTTACGGCAGTAATCTTCATCATTTTCAAATGAAAAAAAGATGTAAAGATAGCATCTTTCTCAAAAAGATAAATTTGAAAGATTTCAAATTGACTTTTAGGAGCAAATACCGCGCAGCTGATATTGAGCCGAATAAAAATTCAGTTGTGCCAGGAGGATTATTCGAAATTTCTAAAAGTGATGAAAAGAAATTAGATATTTATGAAGATTTTCCAGTTCTATATAAAAAATTTTATTTCAATTATAATGGAAAAAAAGTAATGACTTATACAATGGTTGAAAAAACTCCATTTAGGTTTCCAACAGAAAGATATTTGAATGTTGTTAAGCGTGGCTACAAGGATTGTGATTTAGATAAAAAGTATCTCGAAAAGGCATTAGTAGGTTAAAAAAATTTTAGTTATTTGTTAACCATACTGTTTGGAACGGTTTTAAAATTAATGAGGTTTCTTCTCTAAATTTTAAATTTGAATTTAACAGATCCCTATAATTACCAATTTTTTTAAAATTTGGAGTTTGTATCTTTGACGATAAGTTGGTCATACAAATAATTGATTGTTTTTTATCTTTACTTATTCTTTTAAAACAAAATATTTTTGGTCCAAGATTGATATTAATTCTTGAGGCATTGGGATGAAAAGCTTTTTGTTTTCTTTTTATTTCTAATAAAGCCCCAATATTACGATAGAAAATACTTTGTTTAGATTTTTTATTCCTAAGCTTTGTAGTAATATTATTAAAATTCCACTTATACCTATTGACGTCTCTATTGTTCCCAGTAATTATATATTTTGCTTCATCATTAGATTTACCAAATAAAGAATTGAAATAAACAGCTGGGATACCCTCAAAAGAGATCATTATAGCGTGCGCAGAGACGTACCTTTCTAAAAAAAACAAACCTTTTGGATCAAAATCAGATTTTCTTAATGCATCAAAAACTGTAATATTAGCTTCGTATACTTTTTTTGATTTATTTTGAACTTTTCTGTAAGAAAATTTTGATCCATTTTTTTTTAATCTTTTTAGAAAACTGCTTAATGTTTTTTCGTTAAGTATTCCCTCAGTAGGCCTAATACCTATACCATCATGTGAAGCAATAAAATTTAGATAACAATTTCCGTGCTTTGTAGATGGAAGTTTTCTGCTCCATTGATTTAAATATGAGCTATTTTCAAATAGGAATGCGTGAATTAATAATGGTGGCAGAGAAAAATTATAAATCCAATTTGCCTCATTATTTTTTCCAAAGTAACTTAAATTTTCTTTTTCAGGTAAGTTTGTTTCAGTAATAATTAATGTTTGTACATTAAGAAGACTAGTTACAACTCTTAAAAGTTTTATGATTTCATGGGTTTGACTTAAATTAATACACTTAGTGCCATTTTGTTTCCATAGATAGGCAATAGCATCTAGTCTAAAAATTGTGACACCATTATTAATAAGATAGATTATAATTTTAATAAATCTTAGCAACACTGAGGGATTTTTAAAATTTAGATCTATTTGATCTGGACTAAAAGTACGCCAAAGATAATCATTTTTTTCAAAAATTTTAATTTTTTTTAATAATTTGTGGTCTCTTGGTCTTACCACTTTAGAAGTATTAAACTTTGAGTTAACTGTTAAAAAATAATCTTTACCAGGTTTTTTTCTTTTTAAAAAATTTTTGAACCAAAAACCTCTCGCTGAAGCATGGTTAATAACCACATCAGCCATAATTTTTTTTGATTTAGAAATTTTTTTTAAATCAGACCAATTTCCAATTTTTTTATCAATCTGGTAATGGTCCTTTACGGCAAAACCACTATCGCTGCTTGAAGGATAAAAGGGCAAGAAATGAATTGTATCAAATAATTTCTCTAAATTTTTTTGAAAAAATTTTTGAAAAATTTTCATTGAACTTGATTGACTTGAGTAAATATTGTCTCCATAGCTGATAACTAGTGAAGTTTTTTCAGAGATATTTATCTTATTTACTCGATTTTTTTTATTAAAGCCTTCGATTAATTGTACTACTTCATTCTTTAATAAATCTATATTTTGTTTAGTTAAAATCTGTCGATAGATTTTTTTTAGTATAGATATAATTTTTTTTTGATCTTTTTGAATGACCATTAAGAATATTTTTTGTTATCTTCATTAACAACTTCTTTTAATCTTGATAAAAAATCAGGTATAGCACTTTTAACTCTACTCCACGTAGGTATAAAAGGCGTATCCATTGGATTAAGAATAAAAGCTTCACCTGCTTTCATAATATTAACTGCAAATAATTCAACAGCTTTTTCCTCAATATGAGAGTCAAATTTTAGACCATTCATGTAAGCATCACTTCTATAGATATCTATCAAATCTAAAGCTGATCTATAATAAGTTGCTTTAAGAGATCTAAACTTTTCTCTACTAAAAGTATTTCCCTGAGTGGCTAACTTTTTTATAAATGTTTTAATAATATCAATTGACATTCTAGATAAACCTTTAGTCTCATCATCACTAGATAAAATCTGGTGTTTGTGATCATAAGTGTCAGCTAAATCTACCTGACAAATATTTTGTGGAGAAAAGCTTCTTTGCATTTCAGATAAAATCCCAACTTCAATACCCCAATCTGATGAAATTCTTAATTCAGGTAAAACGTTCCGTCTAAATGAAAATTCTCCAGCTAACGGATATTTAAAAGATTTCATAAACTCCAAGTAATCACTTGTGCCAATTGTCTTCTCTAAAGCTGTTAACAATGGAAAAACTAATAATCTTGCAACACGACCATTCATCTTTCCATTGGCAATTCTTGGATAATATCCTTTACAAAATTCAAAGTTAAAAAGAGGATTTACAACCGGATAAAATAGTTTTGCCAGCATTCTTCTATCGTAAGTTTTTATATCACAATCGTGAAGAGCAACAGATCGTGCTGTGTCTCTTGCTATAGACATTCCTATGCAATACCAAACATTTCTTCCTTTGCCAAGTTCGCTCGGTGAAAGATCTTTTTTCTTTAATTCTTTATCAAGTTTTTTTAATGCAGGTCCATCATTCCATAATAAAGAAAAGGGTGTTTTTAATTTTTTAAAAAACTTCCAGGCTTTTTTTGCTTGCTTTTCATTCGCCTTATCAAGACCAACTATAATATGATCTAAATATTTTGTTTTGCTGATTTCCTCTACAATATTTGGTAAAGCATTCCCCTCTAATTCTGAATAAAGACAAGGTAAAATTAATTCCATTTTTCTTTCTTTAGAAAATTTTAATAAGTCTTTTTCAATTTCGGCTGTAGATCTAGTTCCAAAGTCGTGTAGGGTAGAAATTATTCCATTTTGAGAAAATTCACTCATAATAAAGTTTAGACATTATAATTTAATTTAGCTAGAGCCATTTTAATCACATCAGCCCAGCCCTCTGGAGATGGCTGATTAGAAAATACAAGATTAGCAATATTAATTTGATCAAGTTTAAATTGATCATTGAATACTAAACAAGGGACATCACTATTTTTAAGCATATCTAAATCATTATAATTATCACCAACTGCAATTGTTTTTATTTTATCCTCAGTTTTTTTTAAAATTCTAATAACTTTGTTC
>CACJLN010000005.1 GCA_902594255.1 uncultured Pelagibacteraceae bacterium | reverse complement strand
ATTATTAGAGAAAGCTAATTCTATCAATAATTTATTGATAAATATAGTCTCTAGTAACAGGAGTTGATTGATAATTTTTCGTAAGTTGAAATTGATATACAACTTGATCACCCCATTTAAATGCCATTTCACAACCTGTTAAGTAAAACTCCCACATCCTAAAAAATTTTTCATCAAACATTTGTGTAATCTTTTGTTTGTTTTTAATACAATTTTCTTTCCAATGTCTTAATGTGTGAGAGTAATGAAGTCTTAAAACCTCTATATCTGTAACGATAAGGCCCGCTTTTTCAATTGGGTTGGTAACTTCACTTAAACTCGGTGTATACCCACCAGGAAAAATATATTTTGTTATCCAGGGATGTGGGTCTCGAGGAGGATCAACAGATCCGATGGTATGTATCAATGAAACACCATCATCTTTTAATAAATTTTCAATTTGATTAAAAAACTTTTTATAAAATTTTCTTCCTACATGCTCAAACATTCCAACACTTACTATTCTATCAAATTTTTCTTTAAGTTCTCTATAATCCATCAATCTAAATTTTACTTGATTTTCTAAATTCATTTCTTTTGATTTTTTTTCACAAAAATTAAATTGATTTTCTGATAAAGTAATTCCAGTAACCTCACAACTTGCACTTTTTGCTATATCAAATGCTAATGAACCCCAACCACAACCTATGTCTAGAACTTTTTGATTTTTTTTAATATTTAATTTTTTTATAATATGTTGAATTTTATTATTTTGAGCAACTTCTAAACTATCAGTCTCTTTTTTGAAATAAGCACATGAATATTGTCTCTTTGGATCTAGAAATAAATCATATAAATCATCAGAAATATCATAATGATGGGAAACATTCATTTTAGATTTTTTAATAAAATTAAAATTTGTTAAGTATCTGTAAGATCCTCTAAGTCTATTTATTATGTAACTAAAAAAATTCAAAGGCCCTCTTCCGAAATTCATTAATGCTAAATCTAAAAAATCACTTAAGTTTCCATTTTCTATAATCAAATCTCCCTCTGTGTATGCCTCACCGAAATATAAGTCGGGATGTAACAAAAGTTTATAATGAAGCTTTTTATTCAAAAGTTTTATTTTCATAGGCTGTTCTCCAGGATTGCCTATTACATAATCTTTCGAGTAAGCATCAGTTAAGATGAAACCACCCTTTTTAAAAATTTTATTTAAGAAACTTGCAAGATACATCTTATGCTGCGAGAGGTGGTTTATTTGTAAAATTTAAATTTTTCAAAGCTTCAATTAAATTTTTTTGATCACTTTGATTTAAGATACTCAAGGGCGGTATAACATTTTTATAAATTTCATTTTCTTGAGAACAAAAAGTATGTAAACCTGAAATCAAATTATATTTATCAAAAATAGCCCTTACCTCGCATAATTTTTTATTATTTAATTGTTTTGCACCTGAAAAAAAATCGTCATAAACTTTTCTTGAAAGCGCTGCTGTTACATTACACGTGGCTGTTATTATACCCGAACATCCCAATTCTAAACCTTTTAATAATTTAAGTTCAGAACCAGGAAAGATAGAAAAATTTTTTAATTTTAAATTTTCATATAAGTTATATGAACTGTCTTTAACTCCTACGATTTGATCAGGAAACCTTTTAACAAGCTCATTGACACATTTAATGCTAAATTTGTATCCAGATAATTTCTCAAAATTATAAAGAATAATTTTACACTCAGGAACGGCCTCTATAATTTTTTTGTAAAACTCCATGACCTCAGTATCACCGTATTTATAATAGGCTGGTGGCATTATTAAAAATTTGTTGAAATTTAAAGAGCTCGCAATTTTAATTAAGTTAATAGTTTCACCAAGGGAATTTAAACCAGTACCAATTAGGTGTTTGTCTTTATATTTGCTCTCAGAGAGTTTATTTAATAAGTTGATTTTTTCTGAAATTGAAATTAATTGTGCTTGTCCGGTACTTCCAAATATTGCTGTTCCATGACAACCTTGGTCAATAAGGCTTTCCGCATGATTGATTGTTTTTTCGATATTAAGACTTAAATCTGGATTGATAACAGACATTGTAGCAGCAAAAATTCCACTTATTTTTGTCATAATAAAATTTTATGTAAAAAGTATAGTTATAAAAGTTTATAAATACCATATGAAAATATTAGCAGTACAAAGTAGAAAGGGTATTGGTGATAATATTATTTTTTTACCCTTTATTAAGGCATTATCTAACAAATTCAATTCGCCTATAAGTTTACTTGTTAAAAAAAATTCTAAAGCTGATCAATATTTATATCAAACAAGTTATATTGACAAAATAATCTTTTTAGAAAGGGATAATAAAATCAAAAATAGACATGATGGTCTTTTAGGAAGTTTAAATTTAATTAAAGATATTAAAAAATTTAATTTTGATAAAATTATCATTTTTAATTCATCTCTAAGATACAATTTAATTGCAAAATTTTCAGGGATTAAAGAAGTGTTTCAATATCCTTTATTCCAAAAAAAACAACAACACATAACTGAAACTCCGAAAAAATTTATAAAAGAAAAATTTGAGTTAACGGTTAAAGATGATCCAGAGATAGAAATAGATGATATGATAGCTCAAGAAACGATTGAAAAATTTCAAATTGATAAAAAAGAAATTAATATCCTTTTAGGAATAGGGGGCTCTGGTCCAACTAAAAGAATTCCTGCTAATACTTTTATTAAAGTCATTGATAAAATATCAAAAATAAAAAATTGTAAATTTTTTCTTGCAACAGGAAAAAACGAAGAAGAACAAGTTATTTTACGTGATATTTTAAGCTCAGAATTTAGTGGTCTTTGTAAACCATTAGACGATTTTTCACTCAGAGAAATAATGCCATTAATAAAAAATTGCAACTTATCAATCTGCAATGACACTAGTTTTAGTCATTTATCTGCAGCACTTGGTGTAAAGACTATAACTTTAATGGCAGACACACCATTAATTTATGGTAATTATAGTTCAAAGATGTTTCCAATAATCCCTGATGGAGAAGAGACAGTCTCACATAATACTTTGGGTAAAGAAAAAATTAGTTCTCAAAAAATATTTGATAAATTTATAGAAATTATCAATTAGGAAATATCTTTTAATACAATATCTTTTGCCTCGTTTACTATTGAGGATAATCGAGAAGTTTCTGGTGAAACGTCAGGATGGATTTTTTTTTGGATTTTAACATAAGCTTTGTTTACATCTTCTTTTGTAATTTTTTTATTCATATCTAAATTTAAAATTTTGTATGCCTCTGAAACTGATATAGACGAAACGTTATTAGTACCTGCTTGGTTAAAAGAAAAGCGACCAGATCTTCTTAATGTCTGAATAAGTCTAAAAAGAGAAATTAATTGGAAAATAGATAAACCTTTTAATTTTAATAAAGCTAGACTTGCCAAAGTAAGAGGTAAGGTTAATAAAAATTTGCCGCCAATAGCAAACAAGACTGCTAAAGCAATTAATCCTAATATGATTAAAAATCTTAGACCTTTTGAAATTTTTCTAGATGAAATGTTGGTTATTAAACGTAATAAGAAATAAAAAATGGTTAATATAACCACTGTATAAATTATTATATTCATATATTTTTGATCTAATGAAAATACCACAACTTAAAAAAAAACCAGAGCTTAAATCTTGTCACAATACCACGTGGGAAGATAATTATAGTTGGATCCATCAGGATAATATTCTTGAGGTTTTAAAAGATAGTTCCAAGCTACTTCCAGATGTTAGGAAATATCTTGAAGAAGAAAATAATTTTACAGAACATAATTTAAAAGACACAAAAAAATATCAGAAAATCTTATTTGATGAAATTAAAGGTAGAATAAAATTAGATGATGAATCGTTAAAATTTAAAGACAAAGAATATGAATATTGGACTAAAACAACTGCGGTAGGAAATTATTCAATAAAACTTAGAAAAAAAATTGGAAGTGATACTGTTGAAGAATTTTGGAATGGTGACCTCGAAAAAGGGAAATTAAAAACTGAATATTTCGGTGTTGGTGATTTAGAGGTTAGTTATAATGATAAACTTTTAGGTTATTCTTTAGACTTAAAAGGATCTGAATATTATACAATTTACATAAGAAATATTACCTCAGGAAAATTAGTCACTGAGAAAATAGAAGAAACAAGTGGAAGTATTGCATTTAGTTTGGACGATCAATATTTTTTTTATTCAAAGCTTGATGAATTTCATAGACCCAGAAAAATATTTAGACACAAAATTGGATCATCAGCTAAAGATGATGAGCTTATTTTTGAAGAGAAAAGTGAAGCATTTACTGTGGGTATAAGTTTGAGTTCAGACGAAAAATATTTTTTTATAACAACATCGGATCATAATACTTCTGAACAATACTACTTTGAGGTAACAGAAAAAAACCCAAAACCAAAATTAATTATAAAAAGAAGAAAGGGAGTAATTTATTCAGTCAATTCTTGGGGTGGATATTTTTATTGTCATACTAATGATGATGCAGAGGATTTCAAAATTGAAAGATGTGATGATTTATCAAATCAAAAGTGGGAAATTTATATAGCTGGTAAAGAAGAGGTTTTAATCGGAGGATTAATATTTTTAAATAATTGGATTATTAGGGAAGAAAAATCAAATGCATTAGGAAAGTTATTTGTAAGAAATAGACAAACAGGAATTGAGGAAGAGTTAAAATTTACTGACGAATCTGTGATTGTGCCTAATGTCTCGTTGATACAAAGAAATAAAAATACTGACTTTGTTTATTTGTCATATTCGTCCCCGAAAACACCAGGCAAAACTTATTTATACAATTTAAAAACAAAAGAAAAAAAATTAGTAAAAGAACAAGAAATCCCATCTGGTCATAATCCGGATGACTATATAGTCGAAAGACTGGAGTGCCCTTCTCATGATGGAAGATTGGTTCCACTTACAATTACCAGGCACAAAAAAACAAAAATTAATGGAACAGCAAATTTACTTTTATATGGCTATGGGTCATATGGAAGTTCAATGACTCCAGATTTTTCCTCAACTAGATTGAGTTTAATTGACAGAGATGTTATTTGGGTAACTGCACATATTAGAGGGGGAATGGAAAAAGGAATGAAATGGTGGAAAGAAGGAAAGCTTCTTAATAAAAAAAATACTTTTGAAGATTACATCCACGTAGCAAAGTTTTTGATTGAAAAAAGATATTCGTCGAAAGGAAAAATTATTGGTATGGGTGGATCGGCTGGTGGTTTATTAATGGGAGCAGTAGTTAATCAATCTCCAGAATTATTTCTTGGAATTGTTATGGCTGTACCATTTGTTGACTCATTAACAACTAACTTGGATCATTCTTTGCCTCTTACTGTTGGAGAATTTGATGAATTCGGAAATGCAAAAGATAAAAAAGAGCATTTTGATTATATTTATTCTTATGCTCCATATAACAACATTAAAAAAATGGATTATCCTCACATGTTAATTACAACAAGCTTAAGTGATAATAGGGTATTATTTGATGAACCAGCAAAATTTACAGCCAAACTTAGAGATCTAAAAACAGACAATAACTTGCTTTTGTTAAAAACTGAAATGAACGCAGGCCATGGGGGGAAGTCAGGTAGAGATGGTGCCATCGAAGAAATAGCTTTTGACTACACATTTATTTTAAAGATCTCTGAAAAAATTAAATTTTGATATCTTGAAAAAAAATAAATTACTCCCATATACATAATGTTGGTCGCCTAATGGGGCTAACAATAAATAAACTTGCTTAACAAAGGAGGATATTATGACAAGTAAGGATTTATCTATATTCAACTCACTAAGACCATTTTCAATTGGTTTTGATGATATGTTTGATCAATTTGAAAATATGCTTGGGAATGGTGCTTTGACTATGCAGTCAAACTACCCGCCATATAACATCAGAAAAACTGGAAAGGATAATTATGCTATAGAATTAGCTTTAGCTGGTTTTAACAAAAAAGATGTTGAGGTTGAGTTTGAGGATAATTTATTAACAGTAAGAACGAAACAGGTTAATAAATCTGAGGACAATAACACAGATGGTGAGATCATTCATAAAGGTATTTCTCAAAGACAATTCGCGCGATCATTTACTATTGCTGATGATGTAAAAGTTAATGGTGCTGAACTTAAAGATGGTCTTTTGACAATATCTTGTGAAAGAATTGTTCCAGAACATAAGAAGAAAAAACTTATTGATATCAAATAAATAGACCTTGCTTGCGGAGATAACTTCTCCGCAAGTAATTTTTAAAAACATCCATTAGAAATAAATCCAATTACAATAGAATTAGAATTTATTTCAAATCTTCTCTCACATGGTATCCCGTACTTTTTAGTATTATATACTAAAATTAAATTCCCTTTTTCGTTTTTAAAATCTTCACTAGGAGCACCTAATTCCATTTTTAGTAAACTGGATGTTTTACCAATGTATTTAGTTAATTTTTGATTCTCTTTTTCAACGATCTCATCAGTTTTATTTTTAATAGTCTGACAGGCTGAGATAGTAAAAGACAAAACTAAAATTAAAATTATAGGTTTCAGATTTCTCATTTAAACATGATAACAAGTAGGACAAACTATAAATATAAACTTCTTAGTTGTATTGTGTGAATAAGATAATAATTTACCGGGAATTTTTAGCGAGAATCAAATACCTAAAACAAATATAGGAGGAAAAATGTTAAATAAATATTTTAATTACAAAAAACATAAAACAAATTTTAAAACAGAAGTAATTGCCGGAGTTACAACTTTTTTAACTATGGCATACATAATGTTTTTAAATCCTTTCATACTATCAGGAGAGTTTGCTGGTCCAGAAAAGGGTTTTTTTGATTTTGGTGCAGTTTTTACTGCTACTATTGTGGCTACTGCTCTCGCGTGTTTCATAATGGCCTTTTACGGTAAAACTTGGCCAATTGGTTTAGCCCCAGGAATGGGAATTAATGCTTTTGTTGCATTTGGTGTAGTTGCAGGTATGGGTTACACTCCTCAAGCAGCTTTAGGAGCTGTTTTGGTTGCAGGTGTTCTATTTTTGATTATTTCTTTAACGCCAATACGAGCATGGTTAATTAATTCTATCCCAAGAAGTTTAAAATTAGGAATTGGAGCTGGAATTGGTTTGTTTTTAGCAATTATTGGTCTTGAAATAATGGGAGTAGTTGCAGACCATCCTGTTACATTAGTCACTTTAGGAGATATAAAAAATCCACTCATCATTTTAGGTTGTCTTGCCTTTGTATCAATGATTGTAATGGAAAAACTAAATATTAAAGGAAATATTATTATTGGTATCATAGTCTTTAGCATTATTGCTTGGGCGTCTGGTCTTGCAAAATTCAACGGTGTAGTTGGAAGCATACCGCCAATGACTTACCTAATGGATTTTGATTTAACTGCAGCATTTACTGCTGGAATGTCCACGGTTATATTTACTTTATTATTTATAGACTTTTTTGATACGGCTGGAACTTTAACATCAGTTGCCAATGTTGCAGGTAAAGTTGATAAAAAAGGCAAGGTCCAAGATATTGAAAAAGCGATGATGTCAGATAGTGTTGGAACTGTAGCAGGTGCATTGATGGGTACTACCACAGTTACAAGTTATGTAGAGTCTGGAGCAGGAGTAAAAGCTGGTGGCAGAACTGGAATGACTTCCTTGGTCATAGGACTTTTATTTTTAGCTTGTTTATTTCTTTCTCCTTTAGCTACAAGCCTTCCTAAAGAGATAGATGGCGCAGCTCTACTATATGTTGCTGTTTTATTTGTTAGAAATATCACTGACATAGAGTGGGACGATATTGCTGAGTCAGCTCCAGCAGTTTTAGCCATGATATCAATGCCTTTGACATATAGTATAAGTAATGGAATTGCTTTAGCATTTATTTCTTATGCTTTAATCAAAATATTTACTGGTAAATTTTCAACAACTTCACCAGCAATTTGGGTTATTGCTATCTTAAGCTTCATAAGTTTTATTGTAGCTTAAAGAGTTTAAAAAAAGGGCTAGTTTTACCTAGCCCTTTTTATTTTTTTCTATAATTTTTTTTATAGATATTTCTTCATAGTGCTCTGTTGGTTGAACAATCCAGGGATCAGAGTTCAATTTTATAGGACAAAAATCTGGTTCAAATGTTGATGATTTTTTTTTCCACAAACATGCAGTTTTTACCTCTTTAATGAAGTCTTTTGTTGGGCCATAGTTTTTTAACCATTCAATACTTTTATTAAGAGTTAATCCTGTGTCAGATAAATCATCAATTAAAAGTACTCGTTTAAAATCCTCATTATTTGCTAAAGAACTTATTTCCCTCGCAAACATTAATTCTCCCTGTTTATCTTCGGTACCTTTTCCAGAGTAACTTTGAATTACTATATAAGCAATTGGTAATTTAAGAATTCGTGACAAAATATCTATAATGGGTGCGGCTCCTCTCATTATGCCAACAAGCACTGTTGGTTTATAATTTTGATGTATAAGTATTGCTAATTTTTCAACAATCTTGTTATATTCTTCAAAGGTGACTATTAATTTATTTGTCATTAAAATTTGGTATCACAAAAAAAAAATTAAAAAAGGAGAATTATGAAAGGTTATTGGGTTTGTATATATGAAAAAATCAATAATTTAGAAAAACTTAAGGAGTATGCGGGCAAAGCTAAGCCAGCTATAGAAAAATTTTCTGGTAAATTCATAGTTAGAGGTGGAAAAAACAGAACTAATGATGGAGTTGAGTCGCCTAGAACAGTTGTAGTTGAGTTTCCTGATTATGATACTGCCGTAAAGTGCTACGATTCAACAGACTATCAAGAAGCTCATAATATTTTAAAAGGTCATGTTGTAAGACATCATCAGCTTGTCGAGGGTAATTAATACTGTATCGGCTCTGGATCAATACTACGCCAAAGATACCAGGTTGCGACTGAACAATATGGTGAAAACCTTTTATTCAATAAATTGATAAATGTATCTGGTGGTAAATAATTTTTATTATAATTTTTTGAAATTGCTCTTAATAAGCCTATGTCTTGAATTGGCCAAATGTTTGGTCTGTTGTAAGTAAATAATAATATCATCTCAGCAGACCATCTTCCAATTTGTCTTAATTTAGAAAGATAAATTATCGCCTCTTCATCATTCATGCTGGCAATAAGTTTTGGGTCAAAGCTCTTATCTAATATTTGTTTAGATAAGCTTTTTATTCCGTTAACTTTTTGTTTACTTAATCCACAACTTTTTAATTGAATTGAAGATAACTTTTTTACTGTTTTTGCGTTGATTTTGTTCTTACATTTTTTTTTAAATTTTAGAAAGACTGAATTGGCGGCTGCTACACTTATTTGCTGTCCAATTATACTCTTACATAATGAAAAGAAAATATCTCTTCTAGACGTTAATATTGTCTCTGTAGGACTTTGATATCTTTTGATTAATTTTGCCATAACTTTATCTTTTTGGCATAAATACTTTTTTGCTTTATTCCAATATTTAGGAACATTAGTCATTTAAAGGCTCAGGGGTAACAACTTTCTTTTTGTAAATCTCTCTTCTAAAAATTATTAATGTTGAAATTATTACTAAGAAAGCTCCAAAAAGTGTTTTGATTGTTGGAATTTCATCCCAAATTAAATAGCCAAAAAATATTGCAAAAACTAACGCCAAATATTTAAGTGGAGTAACAAGTGAGACCTCTGAGTACTTATAGGACTGACTTAACCACAAATTAGCAACTCCACCAAAAATTCCAACAAAAGATAATAAAACCAAATGATTAAAACTTGGCATCACCCACCCTTGTGGAATTGTGAAAAAACTTAGTATCATAATTGATAAAGAGAAATAAAAAGAAATTAACCATACTGGTTCAGTTGAAGAGAGTTGTCTGATTGTTATTGCTACATAAGAAAGTCCTAAACAAAAAATTATTGGAAAGATATAATAGATATTTAACTCACTTATTCCCGGTTCTGTTATAATCAAAATTCCAATGAAACCTATAATCACTGCTAGCCATCTAAAAATACCAACTTTTTCACTTAATAAAAAAATTGAAAAGATTGTAGTAAATATCGGTGCTGCAAAAGATATACTTACAACTGTTGCTAAAGGTAATTCTCGCAATGCAATAAATATTGATACTAGAGCAATTAATCCAGAAATGCATCTTAGCAAATGTAAACCTGGTCTCTTAGTCTGATAAAAATTATGGAGCCTTTCCTTTGGAATAATAAAAAAATAAAAAATTATTCCAAAAAAGCCTCTAAAAAACAATACTTGCCCAATTGGATAATCAACAGACCATTTGACTATAATATCCATTAAAGAAAAGGCACAAATGGACATAAACATGTACAAAAAACCCAATTGATTTTTACTAAGCATATGAATAATTTGTAAATTAATTTATTTGATAATCAATGGAAATAGCAGTTTTAGCACTTGGATGTTTTTGGGGACCAGAAATTAAATTTAGTAAAATTGAGGGAATTATTAAAACAGAGGTTGGTTATTGTGGTGGCGATAGCCCTACAACTACTTATAAAGAAGTATGTACCGGTAAAACAAACCATGCTGAAGTTGTCAAACTTGATTTTGATGAAAAAATTATAAGCTATGAAAAGATTTTAAAAATTTTTTTTCAAATTCATGATCCAACTACTTTGAACTCTCAAGGACCAGATTTTGGTACACAATACAGAAGTGAGATTTTTTACTTAAATGATAAACAAAAAATTATTGCTGAAGAGGTGTTGAAAGATACAAATGAAAGATTATCAGGAAAAGTTGTTACAAAAATTTCTTTACTTAAGAATTACTGTACAGCCGAGGAATACCATCAAAAATATTTAGAAAAAAGATAAAATGTCTCTAGTAGAAACAGACTGGCTAGATAAAAACCTTAATGACGTCAAAATAATTGATTGTTCGTGGCATATGCCCCAAACTAAAAGAGTTGGTTTTGAAGAATATAAAAAAATGCATATTCCAAATGCAGTTTTTTTTGATTTAGATAAAAATTCAAAAAAAAACACTAACTTACCTCATATGATAGTAGAAAAAGCAGAATGGGAAAAAATAGTATCTAAAATGGGAATTAAAAATGATGATGAAATCATCATTTACGATAACTCTGATGTTATTAGCTCTTGTAGATGTTGGTTTAATTTTATTTATTTTGGACACAACGCTGAAATGGTCCATGTTTTAAATGGGGGATTAAAAAAATGGATAAAAGAAAAAAGAAAAATCACTAAGGATTTAAAGAATATTGAAATAAGTGAATACAAAGGATTAGAAAACAAAGAATTGATAAAGAATATGAAAATGATTGATCAAAATATAGATACGCAAGAATTCAAGGTGATTGATGCAAGAAGCAGAGAAAGATTTGAAGGAAAAATACCAGAGCCAAGAAAGGGTTTAAGAAGTGGTAACATAAAAAATTCTTGGTGTTTACCCTTTAATGAATGTTTAAATGATGACAAAACTTTCAAAAACAAAAAAGATCTTCAAGTCATTTTTGATGCTTATATAAAAGACAGTCAAGAAATAGAGATTGTTTTCTCATGTGGATCTGGTGTTACTGCATGTGTTTTGGCACTAGCTTATTCTTTAATAAATGATAAATATCGTCCATGTATTTACGATGGTTCTTGGGCTGAGTATGGGAAAATTTAAACGAATATGAAAAGATCTACAAAAATTATTTCTATTATATCAATATTCTTTTTGATTATAGCAACTGTAATAATTGCGAGAGCAATGATTGGTAACCACTTCAAAAAAAAATTCAGTAAACAACCACCCCCGGGAATAATAGTTACCGAGGTAAAAAAACATGAATTCTCTGAAAAAATAGAAACTTTTGGTACCGCAGTTTCAAAAAGATCTAAAACTTTTAAAATCAAGAAAGAAGATCTATATGAGGATTTGAAATTCAAAGATTTTGTAAAAAAGGGTGATACTTTAATAAAACTTAAAAGTGGAAATATCTTAGCTCCTTTTGATGGTGTGCTGGGATATACTGGCTTAACTGAAGATATACTTGTTTCTGACAATATATTTATAATAACGCTAGATGATAATTCAACAATCTATTCAGATATAAAAATTCCTGAAAATTACTCTGCTTCTATTCAAAGAGGGTTGCCTGTAGAAGTGAAGATTTCAAGTTATAAAGATAAAATTTTTCAAGGTGAAATAGATTTTGTCTCAAGTAGAATAAATGCAGATACAAGAAGCTTATTATGTAGAATTAAAATAGAAAATGAAAATTTAGAATTAATTTCAGGATCTTTATTAGAAGTAAGTATTAAATTTAATTTAAGAAGTTCTGTTGGGGTTCCAGATACGAGTATTATGGTAGAAGGTGATAAATCTTTTGTCTATAAAATTTCAGACAAAAATATTGCAAATAAAATAAATGTGGCTACAGGAATAAGATCTAATAAAAATATTGAAATTATCTCTGGATTAAATGAAGGAGACATTATAGTGGCAGAGGGTCTAAAAAAAGTCCGACCTAAAGGGAAAATTAAACCTATAAATAAATAAATGTTCATCACTGAATTAAGCATTAAAAGACCGACCGTATCCTGGGTAATGTCTCTAATTTTAATTGTTTTTGGTTTATTCGTTTTTTGGAAATTGCCTGTCAGAGAGCTACCAAGTGGTATCCAGCCACCTGTTGTTCAGGTACAAGTTGATTACAAATCTGCTTCAGCTTCTATTGTTGATCAAGAAATAACTCAAGTAGTAGAAGATGTCATTGGTGGTGCAGAGGGTATAAAAAATATAGATTCTAAATCAGAGAATGGCAGAAGCACAATAAATATTGAGTTTGATACTAGCATAGATTTAGATAACGCAGCAAACGATATTAGAGAGCGTGTGGCAAGAATTGCTGACAATCTTCCCTCTGAGTCTAATCCTCCTCAAATATTGAAAAGAGCAGCAGGTTTTACAACAACAATGTGGTTATCTTTGTCATCATCAACTTGGAGCGATTTAGAATTAGGAGATTATGCTGAGCGTTTTTTAATCGA
Source organism: uncultured Pelagibacteraceae bacterium (assembly GCA_902594255.1). Lineage (GTDB taxonomy): Bacteria > Pseudomonadota > Alphaproteobacteria > Pelagibacterales > Pelagibacteraceae > Pelagibacter. Next base: position 71,542 of record CACJLN010000005.1, on the reverse strand, counting down.
CCAATTTTCCAGTGTAAAAAATGTTGGTAGAATAAGAATTGGAGGATTAAGAGAGCTGAGTATCAGAGTATGGGTTGATCCAATTAAATTAGCAGCAAATGACCTCACAATACAAGAAGTTGAAATTGCATTACGTGGGGAAAATATAAGTCTACCAGCCGGAACGCTAGAAGCAGATAACATCGACCTTACTTTAAATTTAGATAAATCTTACAACGATATTGAGTCCATTAAACAATTGCCTATAAAAAAAAATGACAACAAGGTTATTTTATTATCAGATGTTGCAAAAATAGAATTCGGCCCAGTTTCAGAAAAAACTCTTTTTAAAGCTCAAACAAGAGATCAAATAAATTTAAAGACTGTTGGAATAGGTATTTATGCAAAAAGTGGGGCTTCCACAGTTGAACTTTCAAAAAATGTTAAAAAAAAAATTATTGAGGTTAAAAAGTCTTTGCCTGAAGAACTAGATTTAAGAGTTTCTTTTAATAGGGCAAATTATGTTGAGGCGGCTATTGAAGAGGTTTATAAAACCTTAATAATTGCTTTTGTTTTAGTTGTATTAATTATTTACTTATTCTTAGGAAACCTAAAAGCAGTAGTGGTACCTGCTATCGCTTTACCTGTTAGTTTAATAGCCTCATTTTTGGGACTTTATATATTTGGATTATCAATAAATATTTTTGTTCTCTTAAGTTTTATTTTAGCAATAGGCATTATTACTGATGACTCGGTAATTATGACAGATGCAATATACAGAAGGATAGAAAACGGAGAAACACCTTTAGTGGCAGCATATAGAGGTTCTAAACAAATTTCATTTGCGATAGTAGCCACAACTTTAATTTTGGTAGCTGTTTTTCTACCATTGATTTTTATAGAGGGTATAACAGGAACGTTGTTTAAAGAAACTGCTATCGCATTGTCTTTTTCAATTATTATATCCTCTTTCGTAGCACTGACCTTATCACCAATGCTTGCAAGTAAATTTTTATACAAGAAAAAATCAAAGAAAGTTTTTGTCCAAAAATTTGATAAAATTTTTTCTAGTTTTTCCAATTTTTATGAGGATTCATTAGAGGTTGTTGTAAATAAAGCTAAATCAGTTGTTGTTTTTATAATATTCATAATGGTCACATCAGTGTTTTTATTTAGTTTTTCAAAGAAAGAATTACTGCCTATGGAAGACCGTGGGGCTTACTTGATTATTGGGGCAACAGATGAAGGAAGTTCATTTGAATATACTCAAGAGCAAGCTCAAAAGGTTGAGGCAAGATTGCTTCCACTTCTCCAAGCTGAGAATAGTCCATATTCAAGATTTATAATGAGAGTTCCAGGTTTTGGAAATTCTGCGAATTCATACAATAGCTTTATAATTATTGCTCTCCTCGATGACTGGAAAAAAAGAGAAAAAGGTCAGCAAGTTGTCCTTAGAGAAGCAATTGGAAAAATTGTAACTTTACCACAGGCTTTAGCATTCCCTATATCACCTCAATCAATAAGAGTATCCAACTACAACAAACCTGTTCAGATGGTAATCTATGGAAATACTTATGATGAATTAGAGTTAATACAAAAAAAAGTAATTAGAGCACTCAGATCTAATAAAAATTTATCAAGAATTGAGTCAGATTACAATCGGAATAAACCTGAAGTAAAATTAATTGTAAACAAAAATAAAGCTAAAGATTTGGGAGTTTCAACTAAAACAATAGGTGAAACGCTTGAGACTTTATATGGTGGTAAAAAGATCACAACCTTTAATAAATTAGGCAAAGAATACCCAATAATTGTTCAGCAATATATATCTGATAGAAGAAACAAAGATGGAATTTCTAAAATATTTGTTCGTTCTGAAACAAACGCAAAACTGATTTCCATGGCAAATCTTATAAGTTTTAAGAATGAAGGAACTGCTAAACAACTGGCTCGATATAACCGACAAAGAGCAGTGACTATCTCGGCAAACATAAATGAAGGCTATACTTTAACTGAAGCAATAAAGTTCTTTGAAAATGTAATGTCCGATATAGCCCCAAAAAATCAAATTACCTGGAAGGGAAAATCTGAGGAAATTAAGGAAACGAGTAATGAATTATTTATGATATTTGCTTTAGCCTTACTGACCGCTTATTTAGTAATGGCTGCAACATTCAACTCTTTTATACACCCATTTATAATAATATTGACAGTCCCATTGGCTATTTTTGGAGGATTAGTATTTATTCTTTTTTTAAATAGTTCAGTGAATATTTTTTCTCAAATCGCTTTGATCATACTAATTGGCATTTCAACAAAAAATAGTATTTTAATTGTAGATTATGCTAATCAAATAAGAGCTACAGGAAAAAATATTATTTCAGCAGTTAAAGAAGCGTGTTTAATAAGATTTAGACCTATAATAATGACATCATTAAGTACAATGATCGCGATGTTACCTTTAGTTATAGGAAATATTGGCCCAGGTGCTGGTGAAGGCTCGAGATTAGCAGTAGGTTCAACAATTTTGGGAGGAATGATAATTTCAACATTTTTTACCTTGTACGTGACACCAACAATGTATTTGGCATTAGCTAAAAATACCAAAAGAATTGACTCAGTTGATTTAGAGCTAAAGAAAGAATTATTTAAAAAATAATATATTTATTTTTATTAAGAGTATTTTTGCACCCTGAAAGTTGTTTTTTATAAATATTAGATTGTTTCTCTACTTTTTTTGCCAATCTAATCACTTTTTTATTTTTTTTATAATATTTATAATTTCCCCATCCCTCATGATAAGCAAGATACTGTCTAAATGCGTCTTTTTTTGAAATTTTGAGAATATTTTCAGTTTTACTTGTATACCATCCAATAAAATCAACACTGTCCTTAAATCTCGCTCTTGTTGCAAATTTATTTCCTGTTTCTTTTTTATACTGTTCCCATGTCCCTCTAACTGCCTGTGAATATCCAAATGAGCTTGAGGGTCTTTTAAAAGGTATTACTTTGAAAATTTTTTGTCTTGGTGGCTTAGCTAACCAGTCAAAATCAGACTCCATTTTAATAATTGCTAATTGAATATATATTGGTGTCCCCCATTCTCTCTCTACTTTTTTGGTATGTTTATACCAAAGATATCTTTCATTAAAAATAGAACAGCTATTAGCTGTATTATTTGGTATTGACGAGCATCCGGTTAGTATAAATATAATTAAGATTATTAATTTATTTTTTAAAATAACCATATTTCTTTATAAGAATATTAATAATAATTACAATAAAGACACCTAATAAATTTCCTAATAAATCTGACCACTCAAAGCTTCTCGCTGGAATAATTAGATGAAATGTTTCCAAGGTAATCGAAAGAAAAATTAGATAAATTGCTAATAAACTAATATGTTTTTTTTTTATAAAACTTAAATAACCCGTTACTGAAATTAAAGTAAAAACATAAAAGTGATTCGAAGATATAAAAAAATCTGGTGTTAGCTGTGGTTGGATATTTTTATTATTATATATAACTGCCCCTAATAAACTTCCAGGAAAAAGATACAAAAATATCAAAATAATGTTTAAAAAATAAAAAATTATTTTAAATTTGGAAAAAAAATTAGTCATTTAATTATATAGTTTTATTTATAAATATATCTTAAAAATAACAACATGAGTTTTTTAATACTAGTAAGACATGGTCAAAGTGTTTGGAATCTTGAAAATAGATTTACTGGCTGGGTAGATGTTGACCTTACTAAAAAAGGGATGTTAGAGGCTGAAAAAGCAGGTTTTTTAATCAAAAATAAAAATATTAAAATTGATAAATATTTTTCATCTCTACAGTTAAGAGCAAATAATACTTTAAAAATAATACAAAAAATTTTAAATGATGAGGATGATTTCCCTAGAGCGTGGCAACTAAATGAAAGACACTATGGAGCCTTAACTGGTCTCAATAAAATAGAAATGGCTCAAAAAATTGGTGAAGATAAAATATTTGAGTTTCGAAGATCCTGGGACACAAAACCTGAGCCACTAGATAAAAAAAGCCCTTATCATCCTTTTAATATTGGAACTTACAAAAATATACCAAAAGAAATAATTCCAGACACTGAATCATTGAAAGATACATATGAAAGGGTTCTCAAATACTTTCACGATGAAATTGAAAAAAAACTTTTGAATAAAAATATATTAGTTTCAGCTCATGGCAATTCAATAAGAGCATTATGTAAGTATTTATTTAAACTAGATAGTTCTCAAATCTCTAAGTTAGAAATACCAACAGGAAATCCTCTCATAATAGAGTTCGATGATAAATTCAAAATAAAAAATTGTGAGTACTTAGATAAAGAAAGATCTAAAAATCTTCTAATTTTCTAAAAGTTTCTAAATTTGTTAAATGATAAAATTGATGAACACTTTCAAAACCATTTAATTCATTATTTTTCAGCAATTCATTCCAAATTTCAGTGACAGAGAAATTTTTAACTTCATATTTATTAAATAAATTTTTATTTAAAATTTGGCAGCCAATATAAATAAAATTTGTTGTATCTTCTCTATATATTAAATTATCTTTAAGATTAAAATCACCTGAGAGATTTTTATCAAAACTCAGTATCTTATTGGTAAGTAGAAGGGTGTTGTTAAGTTTATTTGAAAAATAAAAATTCTGCATTTTAATAATTTCTTCATGATAGGTGTTACTCCATAGCGTGTCAGGATTAAAAATGATGAAATCCTCATCAGAAGATTTTTTCATCATATTTAAAATCCCGCCACCTGTATCCAAAATTTCTTTACCATCTTCAACTATCTGAATTTCGATTTGAAAATTTTTTTTTTTAATAAAACTAATTATTTGTTTACTTAAATGAAATGTATTTAAAAAAATTTTTTTAATACCAAGTTTAATAACTAAGTTAATACAGTTTTCCAATAATGTGACATTATTAAGTTCAAGGAGTGGTTTTGGAATTTTTTCTGTCAATGGATTTAACCTCTTACCAAAACCTGCACACAGTATTAGAGCTGTTCTAATTTGCATTTAATTCTTTTTTAAAATTTTGATTTAAAAGTTTTTTTAATTCTGAAAAAATTTGATTATCAATTCTAATACGAATTAGTTCCCAAGCTCTAGGAATTAATTTTATATAACTCTTTTTACCATCTCTTATTGCAAGACGAGTAAATATTCCAATAATTTTGAGATTTCTCATAACTGATAAAATATCGAAATCGTTTTTAAATTTTGATTTATTCAAATTATGTTGTTTATCAATATAATATTTGTAAATTTTGTTTTTGAATGTAATTGGAGTTTTAAATCTTACATCATCTACTAAAGAAGCTAAATCATATGCTTTATTTCCAATCAAAGCGTCCTGGCTATCTATTACTCCAATTCGATTATTTACTAACATTAAATTGGATATATGAAAATCTCTATGAACAAAAACGTTATTTTTTAATTGGAGGTTGGAGATTAATTTTTTAGTTATTCTTTTAAAATTCTTATTAAATTCATCTCTGTTTTTTTTTATTAGTTTTTTTTTAGCATACCAGTCACAAAATAACTGAGCTTCTCTTAAAAGAATTAATTTATCATATTTTGGTATTGTATATTTTTTCTTTTTAAAATCTTTAATACCTTTATTTTTTATAGATTGTATTTGCATCAAAGTTTTTAATATTTTCTTAAAATATTTGATTTTATTATTTTTTTTTTTTAATAAAATTTTAAAAATTGTATTATCACCGAAATCTTGAATTTCTATATAGCCCTTTTTATAGTTTTCCTTATATAAATTTGGAGCTAGTATTTTATTTTTATTTAAAATTTTATTAATTGCGTCATACACAACCAAATTTTTGGATTTTTCTCTCTTTGCAAAAACTACGATAGAACTTTTATTTTTAATTTTATTTCGAAAAAACTTTCTAAAAGATGCGTCTCCTTCAATTAGTTTTAAATTTTGAAACTTATACATTCGATTTATATCTAATTGAGACCCTTAACTTGAACTGTTCTTATTTGATAATCATTCTCATATGTAAAAGTCAATTCTATCAGATTTTTTGGTTTTTCTTGAATTAATTGTGGCCATTCGATTAAAGTGATTGATTTAGAACTATCATCAAATAAACCTAAATTTTTAACTTCATTTACAGATTTAAGTCTAAATAGATCATAATGATTTATTTTTATCTGCTTAATTTGATACTCGTTCAATATATTAAAAGTAGGACTGGTTACCTCAGATGGTTCTAATTTGTTTTTCTTTTGAATAATGTTGATTAAATATTTTACAAATGTGGTCTTACCTACACCTATCTCACCGTATAAGAAAATTATATCTCCAACTTTAATTTTTGATGAAAGAGTATCAGCAAATTCTTTTGTTATATTTTCTGAGTTTAACTTTATTTTTGTGCTCTTAGTAGCGGTAAGCATCTGGTTTATAAGGGCCTTCAACTTTAACACTAATATAATCTGCCTGATCCTTTGATAATTTAGTCAACTTTGCACCTACCTTTTTAAGATGTAATGTGGCAACTTTCTCATCCAAGTGTTTTGGCAATACATAAACTTTTTTTTCGTAATTTTTAGAATTATTCCATAATTCGATTTGTGCAATAACTTGATTTGTAAATGAAGCGCTCATAACAAAGCTAGGGTGTCCTGTTGCACAACCTAAATTTACTAACCTGCCCTCTGCAAGTAAAATTATTCTTTTTTTGCTTGGTAAAGTTATTTCGTGTACTTGAGGTTTAATTTCATCCCATTTATAGTTTTTAAGTGCATCAACCTGTATCTCATTATCAAAATGTCCAATATTACATAAAATAGCCCGATCTTTCATTTCTCTCATGTGATCAGCTGTAACGATATCTTTATTGCCAGTTGCAGTAACAACAATATCTGCTTCACTTATCATATCGTCCATCGTTACTACTTCATATCCTTCCATAGCTGCTTGTAATGCACATATTGGATCTGTTTCTGTAATCATTACTCTTGCACCTGATTGTCTTAAAGATGCTGCACTACCTTTTCCAACATCTCCAAAGCCTGCTACAATTGCTACTTTTCCAGACATCATTACATCTGTAGCTCGTTTAATTCCATCAACTAAACTCTCTCTACAACCGTATAAATTATCAAATTTTGATTTTGTAACAGAGTCATTAACATTAATTGCAGGCACTAACAAAGTTTTCTCCTTTTCCATTTTTTTTAGCGCTAATACACCAGTGGTGGTCTCCTCAGATAAACCTTTCACATCTTTCATTAAATCTTTATATTCTTTATGCATTAAAGCTGTTAAATCTCCTCCATCATCCAGAATCATGTTTGGTTTCCAATCTTTTTTACCTTCGATAGTTTGTTTAACGCACCACCAATATTCGTCCTCTGTTTCGCCTTTCCATGCATATACTGGTATTCCAGCTTTTGCTATTGCTGCTGCTGCGTGGTCTTGGGTTGAGAAAATATTACAAGATGACCATCTCACTTCAGCTCCAAGATAAACTAATGTTTCGATTAACACTGCTGTTTGTATTGTCATGTGTAGACAGCCAACAATTTTTGCTCCTTTAAGAGGATGCTTTCCAACATACTCTTCCCTCAAAGCCATCAATCCAGGCATTTCACTTTCAGCTATTGAAATTTCTTTACGTCCAAATTCTGCTTGAGATAAATCTTTTACTTTGAAATCTTCCATGAACGTTCTTCTAACAATAAAGAATTAATTAATCAATAGAACTCTTTAAACTTGAGGGAACTCTATTTCAATTTTAGCTCCTTTTTGGTCAGTTCTATTGGAAGCTTTAATTGTAGCATTATGTAAATCCACTAAATTTTTTACTATATTCAAACCTAATCCAGAGTGTTGTCCAAATTTATCAGGCCTATTACTATAAAATCTATTGAATATCTTTTTTGTATCTTTTTCTATAAAACCTTTACCTTCATCTAGGACATTTACAATCACATTATCTTTATCTGATTTAAATATTTTTACCAAAACTTCTTTGTTATCCTCACTAAAAGATACTGCATTATCCAAAAGATTTGCTATCATTTGCTCAATTCTATTCTCAATTCCATTAATAAAATATTCTTTTTTTTGGTCATTTTCATAAAAAATTTTTATTCCTCTCTTTAATTTGTAAAGATTATTAAAATCATCAACAACAGATTTAATAATCGGTTCAATATCTATTTTTTTAATATTCTCCTTACTCAAGGCAACTTCATCCTTTAGCATTTGAGAGTAATCAGTAATTAATCTTTCAATTCTTTGAACGTCATGACTTAATATATCGATCAATTTAATCCTTTGTGTAATGTCATTTGTGTCATGTAGAATTTCTGAGGCACTTTTTAAAGAAGCAAGTGGATTTCTTATTTCATGGACCAGATCAGTAGAAAAATTTTCAGCATGTCTTATTCTTTTTTGCAGTTCAAGCGTCATGTCATCTAAAGAACTAGACAATAAACCAAGCTCATCATTTCTCAGTTTTAAGTTGTCTATATTTGTTGTTTTTTGTTTTTTATCTTTAATTGTTTTTGTATAACTAACTAGATTTTTAATTGGTTTTAAAAAATATCTATTCAAAACAAAAGAAAAAATTAATATCACTATACCTACAGCAATTGCAGTTCTAATGATAAAAGTTTTTCTCTCATCAATCGCCGCTTTTATATCATTAGCATTTTCGCTTATAGCTAAATAACCAATATTTTTACCATTTTGCATTACATTTTTGATGGTAGTTAATTTGAATTTATTAAATTCTTCTTGAGTGAATGTAAATGGAATCCCAAAATCCTTTGAAGTAGAATAATTTAACAATACCTCATTTAAAGAAACTGTTTTTTTTTTTCCAATATCAATATTTTTCTTTTCTACTATTTCTTTTGATTTCTTCTCGTTTAAAGTTTCTAATTCTATAATATCAAGTCTTGAAGAAAATGATCTAGGATCCAGATCTAATGTATCTGTGTCACCGACTAAATTTAAATTATTATCAAAGAATATTACTCTATCAAGATTCTGAAATAAAAATCTTGTAGACAATAAAAATCGTCTAATATCCTCCTCAACAAAGTTAACATTTAGTCTTGTTAAATTACTAATTGTATTATTAATCACCTCAATGTGATTAGAAGATTTTTTTTTTATCAGGTTTGGTTGCACATTTTTTATATAAATAAATGTAAATAATCCAATAATTGTAAAAAAAATTAAATTAATAAATAGAAATTTTTTTAGAATAGATAAATCTTTAAGTATTTTGTTGAACATCAGCTAACATTCCACCTATAACCACTCCCATATCTTGTTTCAATAGCTGAAAATTCAGGATCAACCTTTTTAAATTTTTTTCTAATTCTTTTTACGTGACTATCTATTGTTCTATCTTCAATATCTGTATCTTCCCTATAGGCTATGTCCATCAATTGTCCTCTCTCTTTGATAATTCCAGGTCTTTTAGCCAATTCTTTAACTAACAAAAATTCAGTGGTTGTTAATTTATCTGGTAACTGTTTACCATCCCATTCACATTCAAGTTGGGATGGGTCCAACTTTAGTTTTCCATGAGATATAATACTTTTATTTTCTTCAATAGAGTCTTTAGAATCTTTTTTTCTAAGTTGAACTCTTATTCTCTCAATGAGCACTTTAATAGAAAAACCTCCTGATTTTTTTACAAAATCATCAGCACCCAATTTTAATCCAAGCAACTCATCAATTTCGTCATCCTTGGATGTTAGGAAAATTACTGGTAAAGAGGTTTTTTTTCTTAATTTTTTTAGTAACTCTTCACCATCCATTTTAGGCATCTTAATATCGACTATTGCAAGATCAGGGGGTGTTCTTGTTAGACCTATTAGCGCACTTTCACCATCGATATATGTCTGAACTTTAAATCCTTCTTTCTCCAACGCAATACTTAAACTTGTCAAAATATTACGATCATCATCTATTAATGCGATTACTTGTTTATGCATAGCGCATTATAAAAATACTAAATTGTTCTAATTTGGGCAATCAAATTTAATTAATGAAGTTCACCCCAATTATCACCTATATTCAAATCTACAGTTAATGGTATTGAAAATGAGTGCTGTTCGCTTTTAACTACGCTTGACATTTCTTCTATTATAATTTTGCTGATTCTTTTCACTTCTTCTTTAGAAGTTTCAAAAATAAGCTCATCATGAATTTGAAGTAACATTTTCGTTTTTTTATTTTTTTGCTCTTTAAGTCTTTTGTCAAGCCTGATCATCGCCAATCTCATAATTTCAGACGCAGATCCTTGAATTGGAGCATTTATGGCTGCACGTTCTTGGAAGTTTCTAACATTATAGTTTTTGTCATTAATATTTATGAAATGAGATTTTCTTCCGAAGATATTATTCACATAACCACTTTTTCTACAAAATTTGATTGTTTTATCCATATATAATTTTATTTCTGGAAACTTAGCAAAATATGCATTCAAAAATTCCTCAGCGTCTTGGTTAGATACATTTATTTGTTTAGCTAACCCATATTGAGAGATACCGTAAATAATACCAAAGTTTATTGCTTTTGCTTTTCTTCTTTGATCTTCATTAACTTTATTGATACCAATATTAAATATCTGACTAGCTGTTAAAGAATGAATATCTTCGTTATTTCTAAAAGCTTTTTTTAACTCTTTAACATCAGCTAAATCAGCTAAAATTCTCATTTCAATTTGATTATAATCTGCTGAAATTAAAGAGAGACCTTTTTCTGCAATGAATGCTTTCCTAATATCCTTACCGTCCTCAGACTTTATGGGAATATTCTGTAAATTTGGATCACTTGAAGCTAGTCTTCCTGTTGTAGTCGCTGCCAGTAAAAAGGAGGTATGTATTCTTTTAGTTTTTGGATTAATATGCTCTGGAAGAGTGTCCGAATAAGTATTCTTTAATTTTGAGATTTGCCTCCAATCTAAAACTAATTGTGGAAACTTATGGCCTTTAAAAGCTAAATCCTCTAATACTGATGCACTAGTTGCAAAGCTTCCTTTTTTGGTTTTTTTTAAGTCTGAAATCTTAAGATCATTATACAAAACCTCACCAAGCTGTTTTGGAGATGCAATATTAAATTCTTTTTTTGATATTTTATAAACTTCACGTTGAATTTTTTCAATTTTTTTCCCAAATTTCGAAGACAGAGTCTTAAGAAAATCATTATCAATTTTAATACCTTCTATTTCCATATCAGCTAAAATTTTTATCATTGGTTTTTCAAATGTTTCGTAAATATTGATCATTTTCTCGTCTTTCAAACTTTTATTAAATTTTTTATATAATCTAAAAGTAACATCAGCGTCTTCTGCTGCATAATCTTTGGCCTTTTCTAAATCAACAAAACTAAAATTAATTTCTTTTTTTCCAGTACCAACTAAGTCTTTAAATGCTATCGGTTTATGATTTAAATGAATTTCGGATAAAGTATCCATATTGTGTCTATTTTTACCAGAGTCTAACACGTACGACATAAGCATGGTATCTTCCATAGATGTAATCTCAATACCGTGTTTAAATAGCACAATGAAATCAAACTTAATATTTTGCCCTATTTTTTTTATACTCGGGTCCTCGAGCAAAGGTTTAAGTTTTTTTAATGTTTGATCTTTATCAATATTTTTTTTTGATTTATGCCCTACAGGAATATAGCAAGCTTTACCAATTTTAGAACTAAGTGAAATTCCAATAAGATCTGCTTGATGAGGATCAAGGGAATTGGTTTCTGTATCTACAGCCACTTCTCCTGCTTCCTCAGCCTCTTTAATCCAGCTGTCGATTTCGTCAAGATTTGTTATTAAATAATATTTTTTTCTATCTATAGCTTTTTGTTTTTCGTCGGTTTTAACAATATCTTTTTCTGAGGTAAGTTTCGGTTCACCATAAGCTGAAATTGCTGAGCTTAACAATCTATTAAACTCCATTTCTCTTAAAAATTTATAAAGTTTGTCTTTATCGATTTCCTTTAATTGAAACTCTGTTAAAGATCTGTCTACAGGAGCATCATTTTTTAAAGTAACTAATTTCTTACTAATTAATGCTTTGTCTTTATTCTCAATAATTGTTTCTCTTCTTTTATTCTGCTTAATTTCATTAACAGATTTTAAAAGTGTTTCTAAATTTCCATATTTATTTATCAATTCTGCTGCTGTTTTTACTCCTATACCAGGCACACCGGGAACATTATCACTGCTGTCTCCAGCTAAAGCCTGAACATCAATTACTTTTGAAGAGTCTACTCCAAACTTTTTTTGTACATCTTCATCAGAAATAAATCTATTTTTCATCGGATCATAAATTCGGACATTTTTTTTGAATAATTGCATTAAATCCTTATCTGAAGATACAATTGTAACATTTGCACCTTTTTTTAAAATTTGGTCTACATAGGTTGCAATAAGGTCATCTGCTTCATAGTTGGCGAGCTCAACTGAAGGTAGATTAAATGCCAAAACAGATTTTCTAATGTATTCAAATTGTGGAGCTAAATCGTCTGGTGCTTCAGATCGGTTCGCTTTATAGTCACGGTAAATTTCATTTCTAAAAGTTTTTCTTGCTGAGTCAAAAATAACTGCAAAGTGTGTGGGCTTTTGTTTATTTTGATTTGATTTAGAGTCTTCTAATAATTTAAATAACATACTGCAAAATCCACTTACAGCACCGGTTGGCAGTCCATCACTTTTACGTGTTAAAGGTGGTAAAGCATAATAAGCCCTAAAAATATAACCTGAGCCATCAATCAGATAAAAATGATCAGATTTTTGAATTTTACTCATTATAAATAAATATAGATTATGTATTGAAATAAGAGTATTATTTTTTATGGACCTTATAAAGCAAAATACTCACACACAAATAATTAAATCAGTAATTGTAATTTTTTTTGGTTCAGTAATGCTCGCAATCTCTGCAAAAATTAAAATACCTTTTTATCCAGTGCCTATGACAATGCAAACCTTTATGGTTTTATTTTTAGGTGTCTGCTTTGGATACAAAATCGCAATTTCTACAGTTGGATTATATTTAATAGAGGGTGTTTTAGGATTGCCAGTTTTTTCTAATTCTCCTGAAAGAGGTGTGGGTTTAGTTTATTTCACTGGCCCTACTATGGGCTACCTTATAGGATTCATCTTTGCTAGTTTTTTAGCTTCGTTTGTTAAAATCAAAGATAATTATTTTATTATTTTTATTAAGTTAGTAGTAGCAGTTTCAATAATTTATATCTTAGGGGTGTTGTGGCTAGGAACTCTAATAGGTTGGGATAAACCTATTTTTCAATTAGGAGTAACACCATTCTTATTAGCAGAATTATTTAAGATTGTTTTGCTTACAGTTATTTCCAAGTATGTTTTAAAATTTAGAAAATTTATTTAGGGGATCTTTTTGAAAGAATTCTTTGAAGAGTTCTTCTATGCATTTTTAATCTTCTAGCTGTTTCGGATACGTTTCTATTGCACAATTCAAACACTCTGTGAATATGCTCCCATTTTACTCTGTCTGCTGACATTGGATTTTCTGGTGGAGCCGCTTTTTTTAACGGATCGGCTAACAAAGCTTTTTCAACATCGTCGGCATCTGCTGGTTTTGCTAAATAATCAATCGCCCCTTCTTTAATAGCAGCTACTGCTGTTGGAATATTTCCATAACCAGTTAACATTATAATTCTGCTAGATGAATTGGTATTTTGGATTTCTTTAACTACCTCTAATCCATTTCCATCTCCCAACCTAAGATCTACCACCGCGAAACCTGGTTTTTTAGATTTGACTGTATCTATGCCTTTTTTTACACCTTCAGCTTGAATAACCTCAAAACCCTTCTTTTCCATAGCTCGTGCCAACCTTTCTCTGAAAGGATTATCGTCATCAACAATAAGTAAGGATTTATTGTCGAAATCAGCCAAGTTTTGTAATGGTGCTTCATTTTTCATGGATTATATATGGATATTTTTTTCCACAATTCAATAGGCCATTATTTGCTTTACATTAATTAACTAATGAATTAACTGCTGAAATTACTAAAGTTTTTTAAATAAAAAGACTTTTTTTATTAAATTTTTTTTAGGGGGCATTTTAAATGCAAAAATTTAAGTCGGTTGAAGAATTAGTAACTCAACTGAAACCTGACAAACCAGTCTACTGTATAAGAAAGAATTCTATTCTTTCCGCTTCTAAGTACTTTCAAAAAAATTTCCCAGGTGAGATATTATACGCTGTAAAAACAAACCCTCATAAAGAAGTAATTAAAACTCTTATTGAAAGTGGAATAAAACAATTTGATGTAGCTTCAATAGAGGAAATAAAAGCTGTAAGAGAATTTAGCCACTCAGCTAAATGTTCTTATATGCACACAATAAAAAGTAAAAACAGTATATTCGAAGCATACTTTAAATATGGGATAAAGACATTTGCTTTAGATACTAAAGATGAACTTATTAAGATTATGAAAAACACAAATAACGCTAAAGATCTTGAATTATTTGTGAGAGTCGCTGTATCGAATGAACACGCAGAAATAGATTTATCTAAAAAGTTTGGAGCCTTAAATTCTGAAGCGGTAGGATTATTACGATTAGTAAAACAATACGCGAAAAAAATAGGGTTAAGTTTCCATGTTGGATCTCAGTGCATGCATCCTATTTCTTATCACAAAGGTATCACTGAAATTGGAAATATCATTAAAAAAACTAAAATTATTCCTGATTATATCAATGTTGGCGGTGGTTTTCCCACGATATACCCTGACTTAATTCCACAGTCTTTAAATAATTATCTAAATGAAATTAAAAAAAGTTTAGAAAATTTAAAATTAAATGATAAGACAGAAATTATTTGTGAGCCTGGAAGAGCCCTAGTAGCAGAAAGTGGATCTACCATAGTGAGAGTTAATCTAAAAAAGAAACAAAAACTTTATATAAATGATGGAACCTATGGAACACTTTTTGATGCTGGAACTCCAAACATAGTTTTTCCATCTAAAATGATTAAAGATAGCTCAAGCAAAATTATTTCCAAAAAATTGACGTCGTTTGATTTTTATGGTCCTACTTGTGACAGTATGGATTATATGAAGGGTCCTTTTTTACTTCCAAACAATATTAAAGAAAATGATTATATTGAGCTTGGGCAACTAGGGGCTTACGGATTAACTTTTAGAACACAATTTAATGGATTCTTTTCAGACGAAATTTATGAAGTAGAGGACCAACCAATTATGACGCTTTATGATAAAGATGTTAATAAAGCTACATTGGTTGCTTAATGTCAGAAGATAAAAAATTTGGTCATAACAGTAAAAAAGATTTCTTAAAAAATCCTGTCCAACACATTGATATAACTTCCTTTGACTCACAAAAAATTATAGCCTCAATGGAAAAAATGTCTTTTGTTTCAAGAGAGACCGCTAATGCCGCTAAAATATATAATCAAATGATAAAAGATAAAGATTGTACAATTTTTTTAACATTAGCAGGCTCTACCTCTGCAGCGGGATGCATGCATATCTACAGAGATATGGTGAAATACAATATGGTAGATGCAATTGTTGCAACTGGAGCATCAATAATTGATATGGATTTTTTTGAGGCATTAGGATTTAAACATTATCAAGGTTCCCAATTTCAAGACGACACTGAACTGAGAAAAAATTATATTGATAGAATATATGACACATACATTGATGAAGATGAATTACAAATTTGTGATAAAAAGATTTGTGAAATTGCTGATGGATTAGATCCTAGAAATTATACATCAAGAGAGTTTATTCATGAAATGGGTAAATATCTTAAAAAAAATTCTATCAAAAAAGACTCATTGATTGAAACTGCTTTTGATCACAATGTACCAATATTTTGTCCAGCCTTTACTGATTCTAGTGCTGGTTTTGGTTTAGTAATCCATCAAGAAAAAAACCCTAAAAAACATATTACAATAGACTCGATAAGGGAATTTAGAGAATTGACTGAAATAAAGATTAAATCAAAAAGTTCGGGTTTATTTATGATTGGTGGTGGTGTGCCAAAAAACTTTATTCAGGATACAGTTATATGTGCAGAACTTTTAGGTAAAGAAGTTGAAATGCACAAATATGCAGTCCAAATTACTGTTGCAGATTCAAGAGATGGTGCTTGTAGTAGTTCAACTTTGAAAGAAGCTAGTTCCTGGGGTAAAGTCGATATTACAAAAGAGCAAATGGTCTTTGCAGAGGCAACCAGCGTATTACCTTTAATTGCAAGTGATGCTTATCACAAAGGCGCATGGAAAAATAGAGACAGAAAAAACTTTACGAAAATTTTTGGATAAAACCTTGCAGTATCTTTCAAATAAAAAAGGGTTTCTAGGGATAGATAATAAATTTAATTTAAAGGAAAAAGTTGTAATAGTTCCTTTCGGTTTAGAAAAAACTGTAAGTTATGGTGGTGGAACTAAAAATGGTCCAAAAGAAATAATTAAAGCCTCACATCAAGTTGAATTATACGATGAAGAATTAAATTGTGAGCCTTATAGAAAAATTGGAATAAAAACTTTAAAATTTTTTAAAATCGATAAAAACATTAAAAAAGCCTTAAAAAAAATAGCAGATATAAATAATAGATTGTTAACAAAAAAACTTTTTCCCATGACACTTGGCGGAGAACACTCAATTACCGCAGGGTGCATTGTTCCATTTGTAAAAAAATATAAAAAAATATGTATTTTACATTTTGATGCTCATGCCGATTTAAGAGAAAATTATAACGGAGAGAAATTTTCACATGCATCAGCTATGAGAAGATGTTTAGATTATAAAAATGTATCGATAATTTCATTTGGAATTAGAAATATATCTCAGGAAGAGATACAATTTTTAAAAAAAAACAAGTCTAGGATTAACATTTTTTGGGCAAAAGATAAGGCAAAGTGGGATTTTAAAAAGTTTAAAAGGCTTATAAAAAATAAAACTGTTTATCTAACTTTCGATGTTGATGGTTTAGATTCAAGTATTATGCCTGCAACTGGAACTCCTGAGCCTGGTGGCTTATTATGGGACGAAGCATTAAACATTATAAAAATTGCCACAAAAAATTCAAATATTGTTGGAGCTGATGTTAATGAACTTGCGCCGATAAAAGGATTCAATTCCTACAATTTTTTAGTAGCTAAATTAGTTTATAAAATTTTATCTTTGAAATTCCTGTTAAAAAATTAAACTGGCTTAAGTGTTTTTAATAACAATCTGAATGGAATTAACATTACCAATGCTACAAAAATTTTTACACTTAAATCTCCTAAAGACAAGGTGACCCAGGGAACACCTGTTCCATAAAAAGAAATTGAAAAAAATATAAATGTATCAACTGTCGAGCCTACCAATGATGAAGTTAGAGGTGCAACAAACCATCTCTTTTGCCTTAATTTATCAAAAATTTGAACATCTAATAACTGGGCAACTAAAAATGCCGTACCCGATCCAATTGCAATCCTAATGGATATTAAATCTGCAAAATTTGTTGAAAATAAAAGGGTAAAACTAATACCAATTGCAAAACCAATATAAACTATTTTTCTAGCGACTACCTTACCAAATGATCTATTGGCTAAATCTGTTATCAAAAAAGCAATAGGATAGCTAAATGCTCCATAAGTTAAAATTTCATTTAAGCCATAATGGTTAATGGGAAATTGTACCAGATAATTGGAAGCTAATACAACAACTCCCATTAAAAATGAGAGTATTAAAAATATCTTTTTCATTAAGTTGTTTTAGATTGAACTTGTTTTTTTTGAAATGGAGATTTTATAAGCAGATTTTTTTTCAATTTTTTTAATCTTGGTGATAAGTTTTTATTTTTAACAGTTTTAAGAAACTCATCAAAACTGCCTTTTTTGTCAACAGATCTTACACCTGCATTACTGACTGTAAGTTTCATGCTCCTTTTTAAAAGTTCACTAGTAAACTTAACTTTTTTTAAATTAGGTAAAAATCTTCTTTTTGTCTTATTATTTGCGTGACTTACGTTGTGACCTTTAAGAGGAATTTTACCAGTGAGTTCACATTTTTTTGACATGATTACAACGAGTATATAAAGAGAGATTTCTAAGGCGTCAAGTTTATATATTTTAAGAAATTGTTTTTTTTCCTATTATTTCACTAAAGTGCTTAACTCCATCTTTTAGCATCAATTCCTTTAGCTCTTTTTTAATTAAGTTCACAATATTAGGTCCTCTGAAAACCATCCCTGTATAAAGTTGGATGTAACTTGCTCCGGCCAAAAACTTCTTATAAGCGCTTATTCCTGAGTCTACTCCCCCAACACCAATGATTTTAATTTTTTCACCTATAATTTCATAAAATTTTTCAATCAATTTTGTTGATTTTTCCTCTATTGGTTTTCCTGAAAGGCCACCTTTTTGATGTTTTTGAATATCATTTAGTTCATCTCTAGTCGAATCTGATGTATTAGATAGAATTACTGCTTCTATATTATTCTTTAAAAGAACATCAGATATTTTGGGTATTTCTTGATCCTTTATATCAGGCGAAATCTTAACAACAATTGGAATATTGGAATTAAGGACTGTTTTTTCATTATTAATAATTTTTAGTAATTCATTCAATTTATTTTGGTCATGAAAATTTCTAAGCTCTTCTGTATTGGGAGATGAAATGTTGATTGTAATATAATCAGTAATTCTATGAAAAGCTTTTAAACATTCGATATAGTCTTTGTGTCTATCATTTGTATCTTTATTAGGACCAATATTAATTCCAAGTAAGCCGATCTGTTTGTTTGATAAAATCCTATCAGCAATATTTTTTGCACCTAAGTTATTAAAACCTAATCTATTTATTAAGGCTTCATCCTCTACTAGTCTAAAAACTCTAGGTTTAGGATTGCCGTATTGTCTTAGAGGGGTAACGGTACCAGCTTCTACAAAACCAAATCCAAGCTTGAACAATGAATTATAAACTTCAGCATTTTTATCAAATCCAGCTGCTACTCCGATCGGATTAGCTATGTCTTTATTGAATAATTTGGTTTTAAATAAATCATTATCTTTATTCGAATCTAAAATATTTGGAACAAAATTCAATTTTAATGATTTTATTGCTAAACTATGCGCTATCTCTGGATCTAGTTTAAAAATTAAAGATCTTAAATTTGAAAACATTATTTAATTCTATTTATTATAAGATCTTTTGTTTCTTTAACACCAAAAAAACTTATAAAAAAACCCATTCGAGGACCATTTTCGTCTCCAAAAACAACTTCATATATCAATCTAAACCAATCTCTTAAATTTTCTGAGTATCCGTTATCTTTTCCAGTTGAATAAATTAACGTTTGGATATCTTCTGGAGACATTTTGTCGTTACATCCATCAAGTGTTTTAATTAAAGCCATTAATGCCTTTTTTTCTTTTTCATCAGGTATTTTATATTTCTTTTTACTTTTAATCACATCGTTAAAATATTTTATTGCATATCCGACTAAATTATTAAATATAGGGTGTTCCCTTTCAGAGATATTTATTTTATATTTTTTAACAAACTTCCACAAAAGGTCTTTATTATCAGCATTACTTGTTTCAACGAGGTTTAATAACATTGAAAAAGACATAATCATGTTTTCTTTAGGAACTTTTCCGTTATGAACATGCCAAACTGGATTCATCAATAACCGAAGTTCATCTTGAGTTTTAGCTTTTTCTATAAACTCAAGATATTCATCAACAGCTTTTGGAACTATCTTATTGTAAAGTTTTTTTGCTCTTTTTGGATTTTGGTACATATAAAGTGATAAACTCTCTGGAGAAGCGTAATCTAACCATTGTTCTATTGTTATTCCATTACCCTTTGATTTAGAGATCTTCTCGCCTTTTTCATCCAAAAAAAGCTCATAAGCAAAACCTGATGGGTTTTTTTTTCCAATTAATTTAATTATCTTGGTTGATAATATTGCACTTTCTATTAAATCTTTTCCATACATTTCAAAGTCTACATCGAGAGCAAACCACCTCATTGCCCAATCAACTTTCCATTGTAATTTACAATGACCATCTAAAATACTAGATACTAAATCTTTTCCATTATTATCAAATATTATCTCTGACTTTTTTTTATTAATTTCTTTCATGGGAATTTCTAAAACGTGATTCGTATCTGGGCAAATTGGTAAAAATGGACAATAAGTTTTTTGTCGTTCCTTACCAAGTGTAGGTAAAATAATATTCATAATCCCCTCATAATTTTCTAAAATGATTTCTAGAGTTGGATTAAAAAAACCTGATTTATAGAGTTTAGTAGAGCTTTTAAAATCGTATTTAAAATTGAAATTATCTAAAAAAGTTTTTAGTTTTTCATTATTGTGTTCACCAAAACTACCATATTTGTTAAAAGGGTCTGGGACTTGTGTCAGAGATTTATGAAGATTTTTTTCTAAAATTTCTTTATTTGGCACATTGTCCGGTATTTTTCTAAGACCATCCATATCATCTGAAAATGTAATTATCTCTGTTGGAAAATCGGTTAAATGTTTTAAAGCATTAACTAACATTGATGTTCTTGCAACTTCACCGAAAGTTCCAATGTGTGGAAGACCACTAGGTCCATAACCTGTTTGCAGAGTAATTTTTCCTTTTTTTTCAATAATAGACTTTCTCTCTCTAAGTATTTTTTTTGCTTCAACAAACGGCCAAGCACTTGTTTTGTCTAAATTCTCTTTTTTAATCATGAATAATTCAAATATAATCTAATATTAGTGGTTAAGTTTATTCTTATAGAGTTGAAATTTATTTACCATAAAATAATCTCTTTTCAAAATGTCTAATTATAAAACAGTTTTTTTTACGTTAGGAATATTACAGATAATTCTTGGAATTTTTATGTTCATTCCAATAATAGCTCAATTTTTTTATCAAGAGATTGACTCGTCTTTTTTTGGCGCCTCTATAGTAACAATTATTTTTGGTACATTGTTTTTCTTATCAAATCTAGATCATGAAAATAAATTGAATTTACAACAAGCTTTTTTATTAACTGCTTTATCTTGGCTAAGTGTAGCCGTTTTTGGATCTTTACCTTTTTTTTTCTCAAATCTAGGTTTCTCGTTTACCAATGCTTTTTTTGAAAGTATGTCTGGCATTACTACCACTGGTTCAACTGTCATTGCGAATTTAGAAAATATGCCAAAAAGTATTCTTTTGTGGAGAGCAATACTTCAATGGTTAGGGGGCATCGGTATAATTATAATGGCAATAACGCTTATGCCAATAATGAATGTGGGGGGTATGCAATTGTTTAAAATTTCAAGTAACGACTCTTCTGAAAAAGTGCTTCCTAAATCAAAAGAAATCGCTGTTAGGTTAATCTATATCTATTCAGCTCTAACAACAATGTGTGCGTTAACTTATTATGGGTTCGGGATGAGTGTTTTTGACAGCATAACCCACTCAATGACTACTTTAGCCACTGGCGGATTTTCGAATTACAATGAGTCAATCGGTTTTTTTGATAGTTTAGCAATTGAAATTTCAGCTATAATTTTTATAATTTTAGGCAGTCTGCCATTTATTTCGTATATTAAATTTATTAATGGAAACAAAGATATCTTTTTTTCAGATACTCAAATAAAAACTTTCTTTAAAGTAATATTCATAAGTATTATAATTTTATCATTGTATCTAATTTTCAATAATCCAGATTCTTATGACATACGTTCAATATTCTTTAATGTAATATCTATTCTTACTGGAACTGGTTACGTCAATGCGCAATTTGATAACTGGGGCGGTTTTTCTTTATTGGTATTCTTGTCTTTAATGTTTATTGGTGGATGTGCAGGATCAACAACTTGTGGTGTAAAAATTTTCAGATTTCAAATATTATATTTATTTATAACTAATCAACTAAAAAAGATAATTTATCCTAAAGGAGTATTCATTATAAAATATAACCAAAGTTCAATTGATGAAAAATTTATTTCATCTATAATTTCTTTTATATTTTTTTACTTTGTGATTTTCCTCATTTTAACTGCTTTACTCTCTTTAACTGGTCTAGACTTTGTTACAGCAATTTCTGGGGCCGCAACATCAATTTCTAATGTTGGGCCAGGACTTGGTTCAGAGATAGGTCCAAATGGTAATTTTTCATCTTTACCTGATCTATCTAAATGGATCCTATCTTTAGGCATGATCCTAGGTAGATTAGAATTATTTGCAATATTAGTTTTATTTTTACCATCTTTTTGGAGAAATTAATAATGATAGAATTTAAAAAACAGCCTTTTTCAAAAACTTTCTCCATTTACTTTGATCGAAGAATGTTAAAGATTTTGTTATTAGGCGCAATTTCAGGTTTCCCTTGGGTATTAATTGGAAGCAGCCTTAGCTTGTGGTTAAAGGAAGATGGACTTAGTAGATCAACAATAGGATGGGCAGGCTTAATTTTTGGAGTTTATGCTTTTAATTATTTGTGGGCGCCCTTAGTAGATAGAATACAAATACCTTTTTTAACGAAAAAAGTCGGTCATAGAAGAGGGTGGATAGTTTTAATGCAAATTATTATTTTATTTTCACTTATCTTGTGGAGTATTTCTAATCCAAAACTCGATCTAGCTTTTGTAATTTCCATAGGATTAATTATTGCTGTTGCATCCGCCACGCAAGACATAACTGTAGATGCTTTAAGAATTGAACAAATCGGAGAAAATGAGGGGAAATCAATGGCAGCTGGTGCAGCAATGGCTGTGGTTGGTTGGTGGAGTGGTTATAAGCTTGGAGGTGTAATCTCTTTATTTTCTGCTGAATTTTTACAGAACAGAGGATTTGAAAATTATTGGCAATTAACATTTTTAATTTTAGGTATCTTAATTATTTTTATGAATATTGGTTTGATGTTCATAAATGAAAGAGGTGGTAACGAAAGACAAACTAAACAAAAAGAAAATGATAAATTAATCTCAAATCAACTTGGAAATGAAAATCTTTTCTCACAATTTTTGATATGGATTGGAGGAACAATTAGTGGTCCTATAATTAGTTTTTTTAAAAAAAATGGTTTTTCTATTGCAATCGGAATTCTTGGTTTTGTTTTTCTATTCAAGGTAGGTGAGGCTTTTCTTGGAAGAATGTCGATAATTTTTTACAAAGAAATTGGTTTCAGCAAATCTGATATCGCTATTTATTCTAAAACTCTAGGATGGATAACAACGGTAGTATTCACTCTTTTAGGAGGTTTGTTTGTTATAAGATCAGGAGTTTTAAAAGCAATGTTTATGGCTGGGATTATTATGGCAAGTACCAACCTTTTATTTAGTGTTTTAGCCTGGTCTGAAAAATCGGAAATCTTATTTGCCCTAGCTGTCATTTTTGATGATATAGCTGCTGCGTTTGCAACTGTTGCTTTTGTTGCTTTTATTTCTCTTTTAGTGGACAGAACTTATACTGCAACCCAATATGCACTGTTAGCATCAATAGGTACTGCAGGAAGAACAACCCTTGCTTCATCTTCAGGAGCCCTTGTAGACTGGTTAAATGGTGACTGGGGTATATTTTTTATATTAACGGCATTAATGGTAATTCCATCTCTTATTATATTGTGGATAATGAAAAATAAACTCAAACTTAGTGAAAAATAATTTTTTTAATAAATCGATTGGGAATATAAATTCGCGACCTTTTTTGAAATCAGAGGTAACATCTCAAATTCTGTATGGCGAAAAATTCAAAATTTTATCAAAAAGTAAAGGCTGGGTAAAAATTAAAACTAAATACGATAATTATACTGGTTTTATTAAGAGTCAAAAATTTCTTAAAAAATTTAAACCGACGAATAAAATTTGTAAACTCAAGTCAAGAATATTTAAAAAAAAGGGTAATAAATTTTTTCAAACAAAAAATTTTTTATATTTTGGCTCAGGAATTTCAGTAACTAATAAGAGGAAAGAATTTTTTGAATTCGAAAAAAATAAATGGGTAAAAATTATTGACACCAAAAAAATTAATCATTCAGAAAATAACTTAGTAAAAATTCTAAAATTGTTTTTAAATGTCAAATATTTATGGGGTGGAAAATCATCTGAGGGTATTGATTGTTCTGCTTTAATACAAATCTTCTTTTATTATAATAGAATTTTTTTTCCTAGAGATACAAAAGACCAATTAAAATATCTTAGAAAAATTTCTAATAGAAAGAATTTTAAAAAAAATATTATTTTTTGGAAAGGACACATCGCATATTGTCTAAATAAAAAAAACTTAATACATGCCTACGGCCCAAAAAAAAAGGTTTTGATAATGAACATAAAAAAAACTATCAATAAAATATTTAAGGATACAAAATTAAAACCAATACATATCGAATAATGCTTAATGATATAGAATTACAAAAGAAAGTTGAAATTTTAACTAACAAACTAAAATTAGGTTTGTTTAAAGAAGTTGTAGATGAGTCAAAAATTTTACTTAAAAAAAGAAAACATCAGGTGCTGTTCAATTTATTAAGCCTCTCTTATCAAAGTTTAGGTCAAAATGATAAATCTGTAGAAATAATGGAGATAGCTTTAAAGGCCAATCCCAAAAATCCTCATTTTTTAAATAATATTGGCCTATCGCATTTTAAACTAAGTAATTTTAAGGAAGCAGAAACTTATTTTAAGAGAGGTTTAGCTGAAGCACCAAAATATATAAGTATTTTGAATAATTTAGGAAATCTTAAAGGTTATCTTAATTTAAATAAGTCAGCTGTCGAGTATTTTAATAAAATTTTAAAAATCAATGATAAATTAATCGAACCATATTTCAATTTAGCAATTAATTATCAGGCCTTGGGGGAATTTGAAAAATCTTCAGAGTGCCTAAAAAAAATTTTAGAATTAAATCCAAAATTTACTGACGCGGATCGAATTTTATCACTCATGACAAAATATACAAATAACCATCCACATTATCTCAATATTAAAGATAAATTAGAAAATATTAAATTAAATGAAATACAAAAATCTAATTTATATTTTTCTCTAGGAAAATATTTTGAAGATATTAAAGATTACGAAAAATCTTTCGAAAATTATTCACATGGAAACAACATAATTAAAAAAAAGACAAATTATAAAATTCAAGAGGAAAAAAATAACTTTATCAATATTAAAGATTTTAATTACAAAAATTTAAATATTCCAAATATAGAAAACTCTAGAAAATTAATTTTTATAGTTGGGATGCCCAGATCTGGAACTTCATTAGTTGAGCAAATTTTGTCTTCTCATCAAGAGGTATTTGGAGGAGGCGAATTGCCGTTTTTAGAAAAAGAAGTAAGGAAATTTTTTCAAAAATTTGAAAAAAATAATCAATTAAATATCGAAGAAATTCATAATTTAATTATAGATTGTAAAAAAAAGTATCTAGAGAGAATTTCAAATTACAATAACTCATCCAAGATATTTACTGATAAAGCTCCACTTAATTTTAGATTTATTGGTTTTATTAAATATATTTTTCCTAATGCGAAAATAATAAATT
Organism: uncultured Pelagibacteraceae bacterium; assembly: GCA_902594255.1. Classification (GTDB taxonomy): domain Bacteria; phylum Pseudomonadota; class Alphaproteobacteria; order Pelagibacterales; family Pelagibacteraceae; genus Pelagibacter. Next base: position 45,988 of record CACJLN010000005.1, on the reverse strand, counting down.
GTAAAAGAGATCCTATGGATATTATTTGGTCAAATTTTAAAAATTATTTTTCAAATGCTATGCCATTTACTAATGACCTTGAGGATATCGCTCAATTTTACAAATTATACGAAGACCTTATGACTTTTTTCCAAAAAAAATTTCCTGAAATTATTTACGATATTGAATATTCGAAACTTGTTGAAAATAGTGAAATTGAAATAAGAAAATTATTAAATTTTTGTGAGTTAAAATGGGATGATAATTGTTTAAACCATCATAAAAATGAAAGAGCTATCAAAACAGCAAGTTCTATACAAGCAAGAAAGCCAATTTATAAAACAGCTGTAAAATCCTCTGACCGGTACAAAGATTATCTTAAAAATATAAAATCAATAATTGAGTCTAATTAGACCGACCAAAATCAGGTTTATTAATATCTTGTTTTAATTTTATTATTTGGGATCTAACTTTTTTTGCTTTAATGAGTTTATTGATAATTGATTTATTTTTTTTTAATTGAATATCCTTTTTAAAATCTTTTAGATTCTTTACAAAAATATCGATTGTTTTTGATATATTATAACTATTATCAAAAAAAATATCTCTCCACATAATTTCATTAGATGCTGCGATTCTTGAAAAATCTCTTAAACCCCCAGCGCTATATTTGATAAGATCTAATTTTATTTTTTTTTCATAATCTTTTGCAGATTTAACTAGATTATAAGCTATCAAATGAGGTAAATGGCTTGTAATTGAAAAAATCTGATCATGTTTTTCAGAACTCATTAAAACAGTTTTTGAGCCAACTTTTCTCCAAAAAGAGTTTAAAAATCTTAGATGTTTAGGATTTGTTTTTTTGTCTTTAATCAAAACACACCATTTATCAACAAACATATTCTCTTTGCCATGTTCTGGTCCACTCACTTCAGATCCTGCTATAGGATGACTTTGAATCCAATTAATTCCATTCTTTAAAAATTTCTTAATTATTTTTGATGAATTCATTTTTGCAGAACCAATATCAGTTATAATTGTGTTTGGTGATATGAAGTTATTAATTTTTAAAATAAGTTTTTTATATTCACTCATAGGAGTGCAAAAAATTATTAAATCTGAGTTTGATACACCATCTTTTAGTGTTTTAGCAAATTTAACCGGTAATTTTAATTTTTTAATTTTAATAATATTTGATTTAGATTTTTCATAAATAGAAATTTTTTTTGCTAATTTTTTTTTTGCAATTCTTCTAACCAAAGAAGAGCCTAACAGACCACAGCCTATAATAAATATCTTTTTCATTTCTTAAATATACTTTCAGTTGTTTTCATGAATTTTAAATTTTCTTTTTTTGAACCAACAGTTAATCTCAACATATTTTTTATCTTATAGCTATTCTCTGTAGATCTTAATATTATTCCAGTGTCTTTTAATTTTTCATAAAAATATTTAGCATTAATTTTACATTTATCAAAATTCAATAACAAAAAATTAGCAGAGACTTTATTAGAGCTAATTTTGTATTTATTTAAAAAATGTTTTAGTTTTGTTGCATAAAAAAAATTATGATTAACTGATCGAGATATAAATTTATTGTCTTTAAGTGACTCTACAGCAGCTTTTTGAGCAACCTCATTGACATTAAAAGGAGGCTTTATGTCATTTAAAGCTTTAATAATTTTTTTTGATCCGTAACCCCAACCTATTCTTAAAGATGATAACCCATAAATTTTTGAAAACGTCCTTAATATAAAAACATTTTGTTTGTTTTTAAATAAATCTAAGCCGGATTTATAATCTTTATTTTTCATATATTCAGCATACGCATCATCAATGACTAATAAAATATTTTTTCTTAGTTTTTTTCTTAATTCAATTAATTCTAACTTTGATAAATAAGTGCCAGTTGGATTATTTGGATTAGCTAAAAAAACAATTTTTGTTTTTTTAGTAACTTTTTTAATTATTTCTGGAACAGAAACTTTGAAGTTTTTTTCTTTTGAAAAAATAACATTGGCACCGACTATTTTTGCATAAATTCTGTACATCAAAAAACTAAATTTTGGAACAATTACCTCATCTTTAGGGTTTAAAATAAGCTGACATAGCATTTGAATTACTTCATCAGAACCTGCTCCACAAATAATTTTTTCTTTATCACAATTAAATTTTTTGGAAATTTGATTCCTTAATATGTCAGACTTACCATCTGGGTACCTAAATAGTTTTAGGTTTTTTGGTGATAGAATCTTTTTTACTCTAGCACTCACACCAAGTGCAGACTCATTAGCAGAAAGTTTTATAATTTCTTTAAAATTTCTGATACTTGATTTACCAGGCTCATAAGCTTCAATATTGAATTTTTTAAATTTTATAATTGTCATGTTTTAAATTTAAGCCCCTTTATAAATAAAATAACAATTTTTTACATAGTATTAGTTAAAATATTTTTTTAAAATTGACATACTAATTAAGTTCTTGTACAAAAAACCCGCGCTGATTTACCTGAATTGCGAGCGCTTTAAAAAAACCGCTAAAAAAGTTTTTTTCTCACAATTCAATTTTCAGCTTTTATTATGGATATTAAACAAAATATAAAAACGTTGATCGTTGAAAAACCACTCAAATTAGATTGTGGTCAGACTATTAATAATTTTCCGTTAGCATATGAAACTTATGGTTCACTAAATAATGAAAAAGATAATGCGATTTTGGTATTTCATGCTTTAACTGGTGATCAATTTGTAACAGGTATAAATCCAGTGACCAAAAAGGATGGTTGGTGGTCTTACGCAGTAGGTTCGGGTAAGTCGATAGATACAGATAAATATTTTGTAATCTGTGCAAATGTAATAGGTGGATGTATGGGGTCTTTTGGGCCTAGCCATGAAAATCCCAAGACAAAAAAAATTTATGGGACAGATTTCCCAGTTATCACAATTAATGACATGGTAAATGCACAAATTAATTTGTTAGATTTTTTTGGAATAAAAAAACTTTTTTCAATTGTAGGTGGTTCAATGGGTGGAATGCAAGTCCTACAATTTATTAGTAATTATCCTGATAAAACGAAAACAGCAATACCAATTGCTTGTACTTCAAGTCATTCAGCTCAAAATATTGCTTTTAATGAACTTGGCAGACAAGCCATTGCAGCAGATCATAATTGGTCAGATGGAAATTATAATTCAAAAAACGTTGCACCTGATAAAGGATTAGCGGTTGCTAGAATGGCTGCACATATCACTTATCTCTCAAAAAAAGGGCTTCAGGAAAAATTTGGCAGAAAACTTCAAGAAAGAGATGATTTAAAATTTGGTTTTGACGCTGACTTTCAAATTGAAAGCTACCTTAGATACCAAGGTTCAGTATTTGTAGACCGGTTCGATGCAAATAGCTATTTATATATTACCAGAGCCATGGATTATTTTGATTTAGTAAAACAATTTAATGGCAATCTATCAGACGCTTTTAAAGATACTAAAGCAAAATTTTTCATAATATCTTTTACCTCAGATTGGCTTTATCCAACACAAGAAAATAAAGACATTGTAATTGCCTTAAACGCAATTGGCGCAAATGTAGGTTTTGTTGAAATTGAGTCTGATAAAGGCCACGATTCTTTTTTGCTTAATGTCCCAGATTTCTTAAAAACTCTTAAAAATTTTTTAGATAAATCTTATGCAGAAAAGCTCTCATGAAACCAGAATATAAAATTATTTCAGATCTAATTGAAAAAAATGCAAAAGTTCTTGACGTAGGATGTGATGATGGAACTTTAATGGAATTTTTAAAGACAAATAAAAATGTCAACATCAGGGGAATTGAAATTTCAAAAGAAAAAGTACAAACTTGTATTGCTAAGGGGCTTACAGTTATCGAGGGGAATGCAGAACTTGATTTAAAGCAATTTCCAAATGACTCTTTTGAGTATGTTGTTCTTGGACAAACTTTACAAGCTTTTATAAATCCTGAGATAGTAATTAAAGAACTTTTACGAGTTGGCAACAGAGCTATAGTAACTATTCCAAATTTCGGACATTGGAAAGTAAGATTAAATTTATTATTTAAAGGAACAATGCCAATTACAAACTCTTTGCCTCATGATTGGTATAACACACCAAACATTCACATGTGTACTATAAAAGATTTTGTTAAATTTTCTAAGATTATTAACTTTAAAATTTTTAAATCTTTAGCGTTAATTAATGGGAACGTTTCTGATATTAATAACTTAAATCTTATTTTTAAAAATTTATTTGGAGAACTTGGGATATTTTTAATAGAAAAATAAATGAAAATTGAAATTATTAAATGTCTGCAGGATAATTATAGCTACTTAATTATTGATGATGAAAATCAAACTGCTTGTGTTGTTGACCCTGGCGAGTCTACACCAATAATCAATTATCTTGATAAGTCAAAAATAAATTTAAAATTTATTCTTAATACACACCATCATTATGATCATGTAGGTGGAAATCTTGAATTAAAAAAAAAGTATAATTGTGAAGTAGTTGGATTTATTGGAGATAAAAATCGTATACCCAAGATTGATATATCTCTAGAGGACAACCAAATTTGGAAACAAGATAATTTTGAAGCAAAAATTTATCATGTTCCAGGTCATACATCTGGACATATCGCTTTTCATTTTTTTAAAGAAAAAAAAATTTTCACAGGTGATACTCTATTTTCTTTAGGGTGTGGAAGAATTTTTGAAGGAACCTATGAACAGATGTTTAATTCACTTAAAAAAATTAAGTCATTACCAAATGATACAGAAATATATTGTGGCCATGAATATACTTTACAAAACTCAAATTTTTGTATTGCCAATGACTCTAGTAATTTAAAATTAAAAAATAAAATCCTAGAAATTAATAGAAAACTTAAAAATGCATTGCCAACTATACCGAGTACCTTAGCTGATGAGTTAGAATGTAATATATTTCTTAAAGCAAAAGATTTAGAGAGTTTTTCAAAATTAAGAGATTTAAAGGATAATTTTTAGTTAATAAGCTTGACTAAAGAAATGCCCCGACTATATTGCCACATAAAAAATCAAATTTATGTCATACGCAGTTATACAAACAGGTGGAAAACAATACAAAGTGAAGTCTGGCGAAATTTTAAAAATTGAAAAGTTACCAGGTTCGAAATCTGACACTAAAATTGAATTTAATGATATATTAGCATATGGTGATAATAAAATTATAGAAATAGGTTCACCAACAATTCAAGGTGCCAAAGTAGAGGCAAACTTAATAAAAAATAGTAAAAATAGAACAGTACTTATTTTCAAAAAAAGAAGAAGACAAAATTCAAGAAGAAAAAATGGTCACAGACAAGAATATTCTATGATTAGAATAAATAAAATTTTTTCAAAAGATGGTAAAATTTTATCTGAAGCTGAGAAAATTTCTAAACCAACAAAAAAAGATCCTGCGAAAAAGGAATTGAAGAAATAAAGGAATAAAATATGGCTACAAAAAAAGCTGGTGGATCATCAAGGAATGGTAGAGATAGTGCCGGCAGAAGACTTGGTGTAAAAAAATATGGTGGTCAAAACGTTATTCCCGGCAACATAATTGTAAGACAAAGAGGTACAAAAATATTTCCAGGAAAAAATGTGGGTATGGGAAAAGATCACTCAATTTTTTCAGTAATAAAAGGTAAAGTTGTTTTTAAAAAAACAAAATCCGATAGAACTTTTGTTTCAGTAAAACCCAATTAATATTACAACTCAAAATAGTGTTGTATTATGAAATTCTTAGATCAAGTAAAAATTTATATTAAAGCTGGCAACGGTGGTGATGGCTCCCCAAGTTTTAGAAGAGAAAAATTTATTGAGTATGGCGGACCAGACGGCGGTGATGGTGGTAAAGGTGGTTCAGTAATTTTAAAAGCTGAAAGAAATTTAAATACTTTAATCGATTTTAGATATCAACAACACCATAAAGCTAAAAGAGGTAACAATGGTGCTGGACAAAATCGGACTGGAAAAAGTGGAGACGATCTCATCCTCAAAGTTCCATTAGGAACTCAAGTTTTTGAAGAAGATAATAAAACCTTAATTTTTGACTTTATAAAAATTGGAGAGGAATTCGTAGCTGCCGCAGGAGGTAAAGGTGGTTTAGGTAATACTAGATTCAAAAGTTCAACAAACAGAGCTCCAAGAAAATTTACTAAAGGTACCCGAGGTGAAGAATTCACTATATGGCTTCAACTAAAAACAATTGCTGATGTTGGAATAATAGGATTACCTAACGCAGGTAAATCAAGCTTACTGGCAGCTATTACAAATGCTAATCCTAAAATTGCAAATTATGAATTTACAACATTAAATCCTAATCTTGGTGTGGCAAGCTATGATGATAAAGAGGTTACAATTGCTGACATTCCTGGATTAGTAGAGGGGGCACATAAAGGAACTGGTTTGGGTACACAATTTTTAAAACATATAGAAAGGTGTAAATCTCTTTTACACATGATCGATGTAACAAACGATGATATAAAAAAAAGTTACAACCAAGTGAAAAAAGAATTAAAGAGTTATAGTTCTAAACTTGCAAAAAAAAAGGAGCTTATTGTTTTAAATAAAACCGATTTAATTGATGATAAAGAAATGAGAAAAATTGAAAAAAATTTAAAAAAAATCACTAAATCAGAAATTATTGCAATTTCTACAATAGAGAAAAAATATATTTCCAAAATTAAATCAAAATTAGTTAGTTATGCATCTTAAAAATTCGAAAATTATAGTAATTAAAATTGGCTCATCACTTATTGTAGATAGTAAAAAAAAGATAAGAAAAAAATGGCTATCTACTTTTGCTAAAGATGTACAAAAACTAAAATCTAAAAATAAAAAGATTATAATTGTTAGCTCAGGAGCAATTGCACTTGGATGTAAAAAAATGAATTATAACAAGTCAAATTTAAAGCTTGATAAAAGTCAAGCGATAGCTTCTGTGGGTCAAATCGAACTTATGAATTTATTTTCTCAAACTTTTTCAAAATTAAAGATTAATATTTCTCAAATTTTGCTAACTTTGGATGATACAGAGGAGAGAAGAAGATCAATAAATGCTAAGAGGACATTCGATAATTTATTTAAACTAGATTACATACCTATTGTTAATGAAAATGATACAATTGCAACTTCAGAAATAAAATATGGTGATAATGACAGACTTGCCTCACGTGTTGCACAGATAACTAATGCCGATACTTTAATATTATTATCTGATGTGGATGGTCTTTTCACAAAAAATCCAAAATTATTTAAAGACGCAAAATTAGTAAAAAAAGTAAATAATCTAGATAAAGATATAAAAAAAATTTATATAAAAGGGGTAACACAGTTTGGTAAAGGAGGAATGAATACTAAAATTGAAGCGGCTAAGATTTGTAATTTGGCAGGATGTAATATGATTATTGCGAATGGATTATATTTAAATCCAATAGAACAAATTGAAAAAAAGAATATTTGTACTTTATTTGAGTCAAAAATATCTAAATTACATGCACGAAAAAAATGGATAATAAGTTCTGTTTCACCAAAAGGAACTCTTGTCATAGATGACGGTGCCAAAAAGGCCCTGGTTGGTGGTAAAAGTTTATTGGCAGCAGGAATTGTTAATTTATCAGGGAAATTTGATAAAGGTGATCATATAAAAATTCTTGATACCAAAAATAAAGAATTTGCAAGAGGTTTGAGCTCTTTTTCATCAGAAGAAATAAATAAAATAATTGGTTGTCAATCAAATGAAATTGAAAAAAAACTTGGATACATAACAAGATCCGAGGTGGTTCATAAAGATGATATGGTCGAGGTTTAATGAAAAAGCTACTAACTAATATCGGAAAAAAATCAAAAAAAGCAGTTAATAAAAGGTTAAGTACAAAAAAAAAAGACAAAGTTTTGAAAGATTATCGACTTCTAATCATAAAAAACAAAAAATTGATAATTAATGAAAATAAAAAAGATGTTAAGAATGCCTATAAAAAAGGTATTAAAGATAATTTAATCCAAAGATTGGTATTAAATGATAAAAAAATAATTGCGATAACCAATTCTATAAAAAAAATTATTAGTTTAAAGGATCCTACAAATGTTGTTTTAGAAAAGTGGAAAAGACCTAATGGTTTGGTGATATCAAAAGTATCTATACCTATTGGTGTAATTGGTGTCATATACGAAAGTAGACCTAATGTTACAGCAGATGTTGCATCATTGTGTTTTAAGTCTGGAAATGCTGTAATTTTAAAAGGTGGATCTGAAGCATACTATTCTAATCTTATTCTGACAAAATTCTTTAGAAAATCACTAAAGAAAAATAACGTAGATGAGAATTTTGTTCAGTTTTTAACACTAAAAAAAAGAAGTGTTGTTGATTTCCTTCTACAAAAAATGAGTAAATTTATTGATGTAATAATTCCAAGAGGTGGGAAAGGTTTAGTTAAAAAAGTGCAGAATTTGTCATCTGTTCCAACAATTGGTCATTTGGAAGGTATTTGTCATTCTTATGTAGATAAAAATGCAAATCCAAAAATTGCAAATAAAATAGTTCAAAATGCTAAAATGAGAAACACCGCAATATGTGGAGCAACTGAGACAATTCTTTTACATGAAAAAATAATTAAGAAATTTGGAAACAAAATTTTAAAAAATTTAGAAGAAAACGGATGTAAAATTATTGGTGATAATAAGATCAGAAAACTTTATGATAAAAAAATTCAGAGGGCTTCTATAAAAGATTGGTCAAAAGAATATTTATCACCTGTTGTATCTGTGAAGTCAGTAAAAAATATAGATGAAGCTATAGTGCACATTAACAAATACGGAACCATGCATACAGATTGTATTATTACTCAAAACAGAAAATCAGCAAAAAAATTTTTAAATGAAGTAAAAAGCTCAATAGCTATGCACAATACTTCAACGCAATTTGCAGATGGAGGTGAGTTTGGATTTGGTGGTGAGGTGGGAATCTCAACTAGCACGCTTCCACCAAGGGGACCAGTTGGACTTAATCAACTTATTTCCCACAAATATCAAGTCACTAGTAAAGGTCAAATAAGGAAATAATTTGAATTCAAAAAAAAAAAGAATCGGAATTTTAGGTGGTTCATTTGATCCTGCCCACAAAGGCCATCTAGCTATATCTAAAGAAGCAGTAAAAAGATTTAGACTTAAAAAAATTATATGGGCAATTACAAAAAAAAACCCTTTTAAAAAACAAAGCAAAATAAAAGTTTTAGATAGAATTAAATTTTGTAAAAAATTAATAGGAAAAAATAAATCTATTAAGGTACAGTTTTACGAAGACAGAATTAAATCAAATAAAACTTTCGACTTAATTAATTACCTAACTAAGAAACCAAAATATGATATCTACTTTATAATGGGTGCAGATAATTTAATTAATTTTCATAAATGGTACAAATGGAAATCAATTTTACAAAAATGTAATATTTTAGTTTTTGACCGCCATGGATATAAAAAAAAATCTTTAAATTCTATGACATTTAGAAGGTTAAAGAATAATCTTAAATTTATCGAATTTAATAAAGTCAATATTTCATCTTCTAAATTAAGAAAAATTTGATAAAGTTTAAGTGTTTAATGGATAAAATATCAGAGCTCAAAGAAATCATAATACAAATCTTAGATATCAATAAAGCATTGGATATAGTCAGTATTGATTTAAAACATAAAAGTTCTATGGCTGATTATATGATAATAGCCAGTGGCACCTCATCTAGACATATTCAATCTTTGTCAGAGCAAGTTTTAGATAAACTAAAAGACAATGGTATTAAAGACTCCAAAATTGAGGGTAAAGATAGTAACGAATGGAAATTAGTAGATGGTATTGATATAGTAATTCATATTTTTCATCCTGAAAAAAGAAAATTTTATGAGTTAGAAAAAATGTGGGCAGAATTAATCCCGAAAGAAAAATTGATAATATAATGAAAAAAGAATTTTTTATAATAATCATTCTGTTAAATTTATTTTTTTTTCCACTTGTAAATTCATCTGAACAAAACATTTATAAAAAAATTGACTTGTTTGGTGAAGTTCTTGAAAAAATTAATAAAGAATATGTTGATGAAATTGATCAGTCCGAAAGTATGGACTCTGCTATAAACGGACTCCTCCAGTCTTTAGATCCATATTCGGCTTATATGTCGCCTGAAGTTTTTAATGAAATGCAAACTGAAACAAGTGGAAAATTTGGTGGACTTGGTATCGAAGTAACTATGGAGTCTGGTGTTGTAAAAGTTATATCACCTATTGACGATACACCAGCCTCTAAAGCTGGTATTAAAGCAGGAGACTATATTGTCAAAATAAATGAAATCCAAGTTCAAGGAAAATCTTTGAGTGAGGCAGTAGATTTAATGAGGGGTCCAGTTGGTTCAGCAATTGAACTAACAATTAGGAGAAGAGGTGAGAGAAAAGCTCTTACATTTAAAATTGTGAGAGAAATAATACAAATCCAATCTGTAAAAGCAGACTTGTTAGAAAAAAATATTGGATATATAAGATTAACTTCTTTTAATGAAAATAGTGATGACCAAGTAGAAAAACAAATCAAAAATTTAGAAAAAAATAAAAATGTAAAAGGATATATTTTAGATTTAAGAAACAACCCGGGTGGTCTTCTATCTCAAGCAATTAGAATTTCTGACTTTTTTTTAGATAATGGAGAAATAGTATCAACAAAAAGTAGAAAAGCCTCTGAAAATAGAAAATGGTTTGCTAAAAAAGGTGATTTAACAAATGGAAAAATATTAATTGTATTAATAAATTATGGTTCGGCCTCAGCTTCTGAAATTGTAGCAGGTGCTTTAAAGGATCATAAAAGAGCAATTCTTTTAGGTGAAAACAGTTTTGGAAAAGGATCGGTGCAATCAATAATACCTTTAAAAAATGATGGAGCTATTAGGTTAACGATAGCTAAATATTATCTTCCCTCAGGGAAATCCATTTCAGAAGTAGGTGTTTCTCCAGATATTGAAATTGCAGAAGAAACTGATGAATTTAGAATTAAAACAGAAACAGATAACCAATTAAACTACGCCATTAAACTACTCAACGGTTAAGGTGAAAGAAAAATTTAAAAATTTACCTTTAAGAAATGGAGTAGGTATTGTTGTTTTAAATAATAAGAACAAAGTTTTTGTAGCAAAAAGAATAGATAATCCTAAAAATTATTGGCAAATGCCTCAGGGTGGAGTCGATAAGGGTGAGGATTTTTTAACCGCTGCATATAGAGAACTTGAAGAAGAAACAAGTATAAAAAATGTAAAACTCATTAAAGAAATTGATGGCACAATGACATATGAACTCCCTGATCATTTACTGGGTATAATTTGGAAAGGAAGATATAAAGGTCAAAAACAAAAATGGTTTTTAATGAGATATTTAGGTGATGACAAAGATATAAATATTAAAACAAAAAAACCTGAATTTTTAGAATGGAAATGGATTGATCTTGATATGATAACCGATGTAGCAGTAGACTTTAAAAGTCACGTATATGCGGAAATTAAAGATAAAGTTAAGAAAATAATTAATTAAGCGATTTCAAAACTTCAATTTTTTGATCAATTAAAAATCTCGATTGATCGTCAATATCCTCTTTACTAGCCTCTTCCTCTGCTAATTTAATCAAATTCATTAACATGCTTTTTTCTATTTTTTTTAAATCAAAAATTGAGCTTGTTAATACGGATAAGTTGTTGTTCTTAAATTCAAATATTCCATCCTCTACGTAGAATTTATGCTCACCAGACTTAGTATAAATTATTAATATACCTGGTTTTAAAAAAGAAATTATAGAAATATGATCTTTAAGTATTCCCATTTCACCCTCAAATGCAGGAACTATTACTTCCGTAACATCCTCTTTTGATAAAAAAGACGCCTCGGGATTGACTATTTCTACTTTGAATTCCTCACTCATTAAGCAGCAGCATCTTTTTTCATTTTTTCAGCTTTTTCTATTGCTTCCTCAATAGTTCCAACCATGTAAAAAGCTGCCTCTGGTAAATGATCATATTCTCCTTTACAAATAGCATCAAAACCTTTTATTGTTGACTCTAAATCCACAAGTTTTCCTGGTGATCCTGTAAATACCTCAGCAACAAAAAAGGGTTGGGATAAAAATCTTTGAATTTTTCTTGCTCTTGCAACTACTAGTTTGTCTTCCTCAGATAATTCATCCATACCCAAGATTGCAATAATATCCTGCAAAGACTTGTATGTTTGGAGAATTTTTTGTACCTCACGGGCCACTCTGTAATGCTCTTCGCCAACTATTCTTGGATCGAGAATTCTTGATGTGGAGTCTAGCGGGTCAACTGCTGGATAAATACCAATTTCAGCAATTTGTCTAGAAAGCACAGTAGTTGCGTCCAAATGAGCGAAAGAAGTCGCAGGCGCTGGATCAGTTAAGTCATCTGCTGGCACATAGATTGCTTGGACAGAGGTAATTGATCCTTTATTGGTCGTTGTAATTCTTTCCTGCAAATTTCCCATGTCAGTAGCCAATGTAGGTTGGTAACCTACAGCTGAAGGTATTCTGCCCAAAAGGGCTGAAACCTCTGAGCCTGCTTGAGTAAATCTGAATATATTATCTACAAAGAACAATACATCTTGTCCCTCTTGATCTCTAAAATATTCTGCTACCGTTAACCCTGTAAGAGCAACTCTTGCTCTAGCTCCAGGAGGTTCATTCATTTGACCATAGACCAAAGCAGCCTTTGATCCAGGACCATCAGATTTAATTACACCTGACTCCATCATTTCATGATAAAGATCATTTCCTTCTCTTGTTCTTTCGCCAACTCCTGCAAAGACAGAAAACCCTCCATGAGCTTTAGCTACATTGTTTATAAGCTCCATAATTAAAACTGTCTTTCCAACTCCAGCTCCACCAAATAAACCAATTTTTCCACCTTTGGCATAAGGTGCCAGCAAGTCAATAACTTTAATACCTGTTACTAGAATTTCTGTTTCAGTTGATTGGTCATTAAATTCTGGTGCTGACCTATGAATTGGCCAATTTTCTTTTGTTTTAACTTCTCCTCTTTCATCTATTGGCTCTCCAACAACATTTATTATTCTTCCTAATGTTTCTGGTCCTACTGGAACTTTAATCGGTGCTTTTGTATTTATTACCTCATCGCCTCTTTTAAGTCCCTCTGTTGCATCCATTGCAATAGTTCTTGCAGTAGATTCTCCTAAATGCTGTGCAACTTCTAAAACAAGTCTATTGTCACCATTTTTACACTCTAAAGCTGTTAAGATTTCTGGTAGTTCTCCCTCAAATTTTACATCTACTACTGCTCCAATAACTTGTGTGATTATTCCTTTACTCATAATTATAAACTTTCTGCTCCTGATATGATTTCTATTAGTTCTTTTGTAATTGCTGCCTGTCGACTTCTATTATACTGAATAGTAAGTTTGTCAACCATCTCACCTGCGTTTCTAGTTGCATTATCCATTGCGCTCATTCTAGCACCTTGCTCACTAGCTGAGTTCTCTAACATAGCCTTGAATATCTGTGTAGAAATATTTTTTGGTAATAAATTATTCAATATTTCGTCTTCATCTGGTTCAAATTCATAACTATCTTCTAATTCATTTTTATCTGCACTTTCTGTATTTAAAGGAATAATTTTTTGAGCCTGAGGAATTTGAGTTATTACATTTTTAAATTGATTATAAAATATTGTGCATATATCAAATTCTTCCTTTTCAAACTTCTCAATAATTATCCTACCAACTTTTTCTGCATCAAAGTAATTAGCATTTTTTGAGTTTTTAAATGAAACATTCTCAATTATTTTATTTCCATATTGTCTTTTTAGTTGATCGTTTCCTTTCGATCCTACTGTTATAATTTTTAATTCTTTCCCTTCTTTCAATATCTCTCCGAAATAATTTTTGGCTTTTTTAATTATATTAGAATTAAAACCACCACACAGACCTCTATCAGATGTCATAACAACACAAAGATGGATTTTGTCTTTTCCAGTACCAGAGAGTAATTTAGGTGCAGTTTCTTTATCTGAGATACCATTAGATAAATTTAAAATTACATTATTCATTTTTTCTGAGTAAGGTCTTCCTTTTTCTGCACTTTCTTGGGCTCTTTTTAATTTAGCTGCTGCAACCATTTTCATCGCCTTGGTAATTTTTTGTGTAGATTTTACGCTGGTAATTCTTTTTTTTAAATCGTCTAAACTTGCCATAAATTATTAAGACTTAAAATTTTTCTTTAATTTAGTTATTATATCGATTAATTTTTTTTCAGTATCATCATCTAATTTCCCAGAACCTAAAATTGCCTCTATGATTTCAGGTTGATCAGCTTTACAGCTTTCAATTATTTTATTCTCAAAGTCTACAATTTCTTTTAAATCTAAATCGTCTAAATAACCTTTTACTCCACAAAATATCGAAATTACCTGTTCTGCAACTGTCATAGGAGAAAATTGATTTTGTTTTAAAAGCTCTGTTAATTTAGAGCCTCTATTCAAAAGTTGCTGTGTTGAAGCATCTAAATCGGAACCAAATTGTGCAAATGCTGCCATTTCTCTGTATTGAGCTAATTCTAGTTTCATAGATCCAGAAACTTTTTTCATTGCTTTAGTTTGGGCAGCAGACCCAACCCTAGAAACTGACAAACCAACATTGATTGCAGGTCTAATACCCTGATTAAATAATTCTGTTTCCAAAAAAATTTGCCCGTCTGTAATCGATATTACATTAGTTGGTATATATGCGGAGACATCACCCCCTTGCGTTTCAATAATAGGTAAAGCTGTTAGGGACCCACCGCCATGTTCATCGCTTAACTTAGCAGCCCTTTCAAGTAGTCTACTATGTAAATAGAATACATCACCTGGGTAAGCCTCTCTTCCCGGAGGTCTTCTTAAAATTAATGACATTTGTCTATAAGCGACAGCTTGTTTTGATAGATCATCATAAATTATTAAGGCATGCATTCCATTATCTCTAAAGTATTCACCCATTGCACAACCTGTATATGGGGCTAAAAATTGTAGTGGCGCTGAATCTGAAGCTGTTGCAGCAACAATTGTTGTATATTCCATTGCGCCTGCTTCTTCTAAAGTTTTCTGTATTTGTCTAACGGTTGATCTTTTTTGTCCTATAGCGACATAAATACAATAAAGTTTTTGTTTCTCATCACCAGACTCGTTTATTTTTTTTTGGTTTATAATTGTATCAACAGCAACAGCCGTTTTTCCTGTTTGTCTATCTCCGATGATTAGTTCACGTTGTCCTCTTCCAATTGGTACTAGACTATCTATTGATTTTAAGCCTGTTTGCATTGGCTCACTTACCGATTGTCTTGGTATAATTCCTGGCGCTTTAACTTCTACTCTGCTTTTTTTTACAGATTTATCAAGAGCTCCTTTTCCATCAATAGGATTTCCAAGGCCATCGACTACTCTACCCAGTAGCTCTTTTCCAACTGGAGTGTCCACAATACTTCCTGTCCTTTTAACAACATCTCCCTCTTTAATATTTCGATCGTCACCAAATATCACAACACCTACATTTTCGCTCTCTAAATTCAAAGCCATTCCTTTAGAGCTATCAGAAAATTCAACCATTTCTCCTGCCTGAACATTATCCAAACCATAAATTCTTGCTATTCCATCACCAACAGACAAAACTTGACCTACTTCAGATATTTCTGCTTTTTCACCAAAGTTTTTAATTTGCTCTTTTAATATTTTTGTTACTTCTGAAGGATTAATTTCCATATTATGCCTCTATCATCTTATTTTCTATTTGTTGTAATTTATTTTTTATAGAAGTGTCGATCATTGTACTTCCTACTTGCACAATCAAGCCACCAATCAAACTTTGGTCGTACTTATAGTTTAATTTTATTTTTGATTTAAAATTATTTGAAAGTTCTTCAGTAATTTTGTTAATCTCAGTTTCAGATAGTTGTTTTGCGGATTTAATTTCTGCTTTAATCTCGCCTCTTTTTTCAGAACATATTTCTTCAAAACTTTTAAGAATTTGTTCTATATAAAAAAATCTTCGCTTTTTAACCAAAAAACATAAAAAATTTTTAAATAAATTTTCTAATTTAAAGTTTTCGGATATTTTATTTATAATGTTAGTCAAATTATCTTGGCTTACTGTTGGGTCTTTAATAAGTTTATTGAACTCATCATTAATATTAATCAAATTTATTAGTTCAGATGAGTTTTTCTCAATGTTCTCGAGTAAATCGGACTCACTAGCTAGTTCATATAAAGCTAAAGAATATCTATTAGCTGATGTGTCAGAAAATCCTTTATTACTACTCAATTTGTTGCCTAAGATTTGATTATTAATTATATAAACACGATTTAATTAGCATATGACCAAATACTGTTCAAGCAACACATTCGTCCAAAATGACTTTTTTTTAGTTTAATTGAAGCTAATTGGATCAACATCAACTGAAAGTTTTATTCCTGAGGGAAATTTATAATTATAGATTACTGAAGCTAGAGAATTTTGCAATTTTAAAGATTTTTGGCCACGTATTAATAATCTAATTCTATATTTCCGTTTAATTTTAAATATAGGAGCACTGACTGGTCCTAAAACTTTACCTTTAATTTTATTCACGATGAAACTCTTAAAATTTAGAGCTTCTTTTTCTAATTTAATATTATTTTCACCAGTTAAGATTAAAGAAATAAATCTTTGAAAAGGAGGTAGATTATTTTTTCTTCTAATTTCTATTTCCTTGTTTAAAAAAACATGAGGGTTATTGCTTGTTATGTCTAAAATCATATTATTATTTGTATTGTAAGTTTGAAAATAAACAGTTGAAGAATTACCTGCTCGCCCAGCTCTTCCAGATAATTGATGATATAACTGTAAATTTTTCTCTGCTACTCTTAGATCGTGTCCTTGTGATGATAAATCAATATCGACCACAACAATACAATTTAAATTTGGAAAATGGAAACCTTTTGAAATCAATTGGGTGCCAACCAAAATTTCAATTTCTTTATTTACGATTTTTTCAAGTATATTTCCCGAACTTTTTTTATTCATTGTGTCGCTCGAAAAAATTTCAATTTTTTTTGATGGAAAGTATTTTTTAACTTCTTCAGAAATTCTTTCAACACCAGGTCCTGTAAATTTGAAATCACATTTTTTACCTTTTGAACAATCTTTTATCAAAGAAGACTTGAAACCACAGTAGTGACATAAGAGATTATTCTTATTTTTGTGGTATACAAGATTAATAGAACAATTTGGGCATGAATAACTGCTTAAACATTTGATACAAAAAACATTAGGTGAAAAGCCTCTTCGATTTAAAAAAAATAAAACTTGATCTTTTTTTTTTAAATGATGATTAACTTTTTCAATTATATTTTTAGAAAGCCAAGACTGTTTACCTAACTTTACGTTATTTAAATTAATTATTTCATAGTTAGGCAAAGAAGCGTTTTGATATCGGCGATTCAATTGTGAACAAGTGTATTTCTTTTTTTTTATATTTTCATATGTTTCAATTGATGGCACTGCTGTAACTAAATTTATTGGTATATTCTCAAACAATGCCCTAGAAATAGCCATATCTCGAGCATTATATATTATTCCCTCATCTTGTTTATAAGACTGGTCGTGTTCCTCATCAACTATAATTAGTCCTAGCTTCTTAAATGGTAAGAATAATGATGATCTTGCTCCTATAACAACTTTTATTTTATTATTAATAATCCCACTCCAAATTATTTCTCTATTTTTTTTTGTGATTCCCGAATGCCAAATCGCTGGTGAAAAGCCAAAAAATTCTTGAAATTTTTTTTCAAATTGGTTCGTTAAACCAATCTCTGGTAGCATTATCAAACCTTGATATCCCCGTTTTAAAATTTTTTTCAATGCTTCGAAGTACACGATCGTTTTTCCTGAGCCTGTCACACCCTGTAACACGTGGACATTAAATTTTTGATTATATTTATTTATTTGATTTAATGAGTCCTCTTGTTCTTTTGTTAAATTTAAAGGGTAATCTTTTATCTTTGAGTCGAAATTTTTATAAAACTTTATATCGAACTTGTGTGCAGTTTGGCCACTCAATAAAGCAAGTTTTAGCGCCATACCTTTTGGCACAATATTATACTCTGAAAACCAATTTAAAAATTTTACAATATTTTCATTCAGTCTTGGAACATCAAGTTTTTTTATTACTCTTTTAATTTTAAAATCTTTATTTTTCTTTTCTTCGAAATTATCCCAAACCACACCTGTTTTTTTTGATTTCCCAAAAGGTACTTCTACAAAGTCTCCAATATTTAATTTTAAATCACTTTCATAAGTAAATGGATAATTAAAAATATTTGGTAAAAGAATCGGAAACTTCATATACGAATAATATGAAAAAATTTTAAGAGTGTATTGCCCTTTTATCTACAGATAATGCTGCTTCTTTTACCGCTTCAGAGAAAGTAGGATGTGCATGGCAAGTTCTAGCAATATCCTCTGAGCTAGCACCAAATTCCATTGCAACACCAATTTCAGCGATCAATTCTCCTGCATGTGGACCAATTAAGTGTGCACCCAATACTTTATCAGTTTTTTCATCTGCTAGAATTTTTACAAATCCCTCTGCATCATCAATCGCTTTTGCTCTGGAATTAGCCATAAATGAAAATTTACCAATTTTATATTTTATATTTAATTCTTTAAGTTGTTCTTCTGTTTTTCCAATAGAAGCAACTTCTGGGGTGGTGTAGATTACTCCTGGAATAGTATCGTAATTTACGTGTCCTGATTGACCTGCTATATTTTCTGCAACAGCAATACCTTCATCTTCTGCTTTATGCGCTAGCATAGGTCCAGCTATTACATCTCCTATCGCATAAATGTTATCTTGATTTGTTTTAAAGTTTTTATCTGTTTTAATTCTATTTTTTTTATCTAAATCAATATTTACTTTATCTAAATTTAATCCAATTGTATTTGGTTTCCTGCCAACTGAAACTAAAACAACGTCACAGTCAAAATCCTTTTTTTTACCCTCTTTATCTGATGTGGAAACTATTGCATTTATGCTATTATTTTTAATTTGTTCTACTTTGTGCTGCAAATGAAAATTTATTTTTTGTTTTTTAAGAATTTTCATAAACTCCGTTGAAATTTCTTTATCCATACCAGGTGTAATATGATCTAAATACTCAACCACATGAACCTCAGTTCCAAGTCTGGACCAGACTGATCCCATCTCAAGACCAATATATCCTCCTCCAACTACAACCATTTTTTTTGGAACTTGCTCTAATTTTAATGCACCAGTTGAGGATACAATAACTTTTTCATCAAATTTTACGCCTGGCAAAGATACAGGTAAGGAACCTGTTGCAATTATAATTTTATCTGCTTCTACATGTGTTTCTTTATTCTCACTATCTTTAATCAGAATTTCATTTTTTGATTTGAAACTTCCAGTACCTTTAAAGTAAGTAACTTTATTTTTTTTAAGTAAAAATTCCACACCTTTGGTCAAAACTGTAACCGCTTTATCTTTGCTCTTCATCATTTTTGGTAAATTTAATTTTACCTGTCCAACCTCAATCCCTTTATTTGATAAATCTTTAACTTTATGAAATTCTTCAGATAAATTAAGCAAACTCTTAGATGGTATACAGCCTATATTCAAACAAGTTCCACCTAATGAACCTCTAGACTCTATACATGCGGTTTTCAGACCTAACTGTGCAAGTCTAATTGCACAAACATAACCTCCAGGGCCACCTCCTATAACAACTGCTTGAAATTTTTCTGCCATTTAAATATCTAAAAATAATCTCCTTGGATCCTCTAAATTTTCTTTTATCATTTTTAAAAAAGAGACTGACTCTTTTCCATCTATAATTCTGTGATCATATGACAAAGCTAAATACATAATTGGTCTAATTTTTATCTCTCCATCAATTGCTGTTGGTCTGTCGACTATATTGTGCATACCTAATACCCCGGACTGAGGTAAGTTTAATATTGGGGTAGACAACATCGAGCCATAAACACCTCCATTGCTTATGGTAAAAGTCCCCCCTTGGAGGTCTTCTATAGTCAGTTTTCCCTCTCTTGCTTTTTCTGAAATATCTTTAATATTTTTTTCAATATCTGCAAAAGATAATTCATCAGCATTTTTCAAAACTGGGACGACTAATCCTTTATCAGTTCCTACTGCAAAACTTATATTGTAATAATTTTTGTAAATAATTTCATCACCCTCTATCTCAGCATTTACCGCTGGAAAATTCTTCAGCGCAACGACACACGCTTTAACAAAAAAGGACATAAACCCAAGTTTAATCCCATAACGACTTTGAAAATCTTCCTGATTTTCTTTTCTTATATCCATTATATTAGTCATATCGACCTCATTAAAAGTAGTTAATAAAGCTGCATTTTCTTGTGCCTGTTTTAATCTCTTTGCTATGGTTTGTCTCAGCCTGGTCATTTTGATTCTCTCTTCTTGACCATATTTAATTTTTCTCTCTGACGGAGGTGGATTGACTCCCATTAAATCAATCAAATCACCTTTCAAAACTCTGCCATCTTTTCCTGAGCCTTTTATATTTTTAATATCAATTTTATTCTCACTTACAATTTTTCTAACTGCTGGAGATAAATTTAAATTTTTTTTAGGTTCTTCAATTTGTTTCGTTAATATTAGGGGCTCATCTAAATTTTGATTATCTTGTTCTTTTTTATCTTCTATGACTGGGGAGATAAATAACTCCTCTTTTTTTTCTTCAACATTAGGTTCTATAGATTTTGTCTCTTTAACATCGTCCTTTTTTATTATTTCGCCATTTGTAGATATTGAACCTAAAGTAGCACCAACTTCAACAACAGAACCATCTTTGGAAATTATCTTATCTAAAACACCTGAGGCGGGAGAGGGGACTTCTAAATTTACTTTATCTGTTTCCAATTCTACAATAGGCTCATCTGCTTCAACTGCATCGCCTTCGCTTTTTAACCATTTAGAGACTGTTGCCTCTACAATGCTTTCGCCAAGTACTGGAACCAAAATTTTTTCACTCATTTTACTCAAAAACTTTCTTCAGAATTTCTTGCTGTTGTGACATATGTCTCTTTAAATATCCTGTTGCTGGTGATGCATCAGGACTTCTTCCAATATAAGAAATCATATTATTACTAGCCTTAATATTATCTAATGTCCATTGTATATAATCTCTAACAGAAAACCATGCACCCATATTTTTAGGCTCTTCTTGACACCAATAAAAATTAGCATTTTTTGAGTAGGGTTTAAGCTCTTCAGCTAGCGTTTTTGCAGGAAATGGGTAGAGTTGTTCAATTCTAAAAAACACCACATCATTTCTTTTTAATTTTTCTCGTTCCTCTAATAGATCGAAATAAATCTTTCCTGAGCAAAGAATTACCTTATTTATTTTTTTTGTTTTTTTCAGCTTTATGAAACCCTTTAGTTTTGGATCCATAGCATGATCCCATAAAATTCTATGAAATGAATTTTTTTTACTAAAATCCTCTAAGTTTGATGTACAGTGTTTGTGTCGTAATAGTGATTTTGGTGTCATTATAATTAATGGTTTTCTAAAATCTCTGTGCATTTGTCTTCGTAATGCATGAAAATAATTTGCAGGAGTTGTACAGTTCATAACCTGCATGTTATCATTTGAACACAGTTGTAAAAATCTTTCTAGTCTTGCAGAAGAATGTTCAGGTCCTTGACCTTCATATCCATGAGGCAGTAGCATAACTAAGCCAGATGCTCTTGACCACTTTCTTTCTCCAGAGGCGATAAATTGATCAATTACTACTTGTGCACCATTTGCAAAGTCACCAAATTGAGCCTCCCAAATTGTAAGTGTATTTGGCTCTACTAAACTGTAACCATACTCGAAACCTAAAACTGCTAGTTCAGATAAAAAACTGTCAACAACCTCAAATTTTTTTTGTCTTTCTGAAATATTATTTAAAGGTATATATCTTGAATTATCCAATTGATTTCTTAAAACAGAATGTCTTTGACTAAATGTTCCTCTACCAGTGTCTTGGCCAACTAATCTAACAGGATAGCCTTCCTCTAAAAGTGAACCAAAGGCTAAGGACTCTGCTGTGGACCAGTCGATTTCTGCTCCTTTTAAAACGTTATTTTTTCTAATATCTAGAATTTTTGATATAGTTTTGTGTATATTAATCTCTTTTGGAATTGAATTAATTTTTTCTGAAATCTCTATCAGCTTTTTTAAATCTGACCCTGTAACCCCCCTTTTATCTTTTCCTTCATCAGGTTTATATCTAGACCAGGTTCCCTCAAACCACTCAATTTTTGGTTTATAATTTTTTGCATTTTTAAATTGCTCATCCAACAAATCTTTGAATTTTTTAATTGAAGCGTCTAAAAATTCTTTAGAAATTGAATTTTCATTAACCAATTTTTCACCGTAAACTCTTATTGCGGATGGATGAGAGCGTATTTTTTTATACATTAATGGTTGAGTAAATGATGGTTCGTCACCCTCATTGTGTCCAAATCTCCTATAACAAATCAAATCAATAACAACATCTCGGTTAAATTTTAACCTAAAGTCAGTAGCGATTCTTGCTGCATAAACCACAGCCTCTGGGTCATCACCATTAACATGAATAATTGGAGCTTCAACCATTTTAGCAATATCTGAGGGATACGGGGATGATCTAGCAAATCTTGGGCTTGTGGTGAAACCAATTTGATTATTAATTATAATATGAATGGTTCCACCTGTATTGTGTCCTGGTAGTCCTGACATTGCAAAACACTCTGCTACAACTCCTTGTCCAGCAAAAGCAGCGTCTCCATGAATTAAAATTGGAATTACTTTTTTTCTCTCTTTGTCTTTATGAAAAAATTGCTTAGCCCTTGTCTGGCCTAAAACAACTGGATTTACTGCCTCTAAATGTGAAGGGTTATCAGTTAAACTTACATGAACTGAATTTCCATCAAACTCTCTATTTGAAGAAGCTCCTAAGTGATATTTTACATCTCCAGTATCATCCTCTGATTTTGAGCTTATTTCACCTGCAAATTCATTAAATATTCTTTTATAAGATTTTTGTAAAACATTAGCTAATACATTCAATCTACCTCTGTGTGACATTCCAATTTTAACTTCTTTGATATTTGATTGTCCCCCAATCTTAATTATTTGTTCAAGTGCGGGTATCAAACTTTCGCCTCCATCAAGACCAAATCTTTTTGTTCCCACATATTTAGTATGTAAAAACTTTTCAAAACCCTCTGCTTGTATTAATTTATTTAGGATTGCTTCCTTCCCATTTTGAGTAAATTTAAAGTCATCATTTTTTTCAACTCTGTCTCTAAACCATTTTCTTTCTGTAGGATTAGAGATATGCATGTATTCATAACCAAGCGAACCACAATATTTTTCTCTTAAAAAAGCCAATATTTCATTTATATTTGAATACTCTTTATTTATTACACCGTCTAAAAAAATTTTTTTGTTATAGTCCTCTTTTTTAAATCCATAAGATTCCGGGTGAAGTTCGTCTAAATACTCAGACTTTAACATGCCCAAAGGATCTAATTTAGCAATTAAATGCCCTCGTTGCCTATACGATCTAATCATGGCAACAGCTTTTATTGAGTTTGCATTTGACTTAACTGAGTCTTGGTTATCTTTAAAATTATTTTCATTATTTTGAACTTGAGATTGACTTACAGAAAATTTTTTAGCTGGACTCCAAGATGGACCATTAATCTCATCAACAATGGTTTCAAATTCATCTCCAATTTCATTAAAATAGCTTCTCCAGCTGTTAGGTAATGACGGGTCATTATTTACAAATTTCATGTACATCTCATCTATAAATGTACTATTTGATTTACTTAAGAAATCTGTTTTCTTTAATTCGAAATTTTTAGAAGAAGACATTTGTAATCAATATAAACCTAGCGGAAAATTTTTCAATTAGACAATTTATTGAACAATGTTTTTCCAATTTTTGAGGGTGAGTTTGCCATAGTTATTCCACATTCCTCCATCTTTTTCATCTTTTCCTCTGCACCCCCCTTGCCTCCAGAAATTATTGCACCAGCGTGACCCATTCTTCTTCCTGGTGGAGCTGTGATACCAGCAATAAATCCAACAATTGGTTTTTTTATTTTATGATTCTTTATAAAGTCTGCGGCTTCTTCTTCTGCAGTTCCTCCAATTTCTCCAATCATTAGTATAGACTGTGTTTCCTCATCATTTAAAAATAAATCTAAACAATCTATAAAATTTGTACCGTTAATAGGATCACCACCTATTCCAATACAAGTCGATTGGCCTAAACCATTTTCAGTGGTTTGAGCAACTGCTTCGTAAGTTAAAGTACCAGATCTTGATACTATTCCCACACTTCCTTTTTTATGAATATTACCTGGCATTATTCCAATCTTACATTCCTCTGGAGTAATAATTCCTGGGCAATTTGGACCTATTAATCTACTTTTTGATTTTGATAATCTTTGTTTCACTTTTAACATATCTTGGATGGGAATTCCTTCAGTTATACAAACAATCAGTTCAATTGATGCATCAATTGACTCAATAATTGCTTCAGCTGCAAATTTAGCTGGCACATAAATCATAGAAGCATTAGCATTCTCAGCATCTTTTGCCTCTTTCACCGTATTAAAAACAGGTAATCCTAAATGTTTTTGACCACCTTTTTTAGGAGTAACGCCACCAACTAATTTTGTTCCGTATTTGATAGCTTGTTCAGAATGAAAAGTACCGTGTGAACCAGTAAAACCTTGGCAAATTAGTCTAGTGTTCTTATTTACTAAAACTGACATTTATTTTATAGCCTCAACAATCTTTTTTGCTGCATCGTCAAGGTTTTCAGCAGAAATTAATTTTAAACCTGAATTATCTAAAATTTCTTTACCCTCTTTAAAATTTGTACCAGCTAATCTTACAACTAGTGGAACTTCAATATTAATTTCTTTTGCTGCATCCACTACACCTTGAGCGAGGACATCACATCTCATAATGCCACCAAAAATATTAATCAAAATTCCTTTTACATTTTTATCAGACAAAATAATCTTAAATGCAGCAGAAACTTTTTCTTTAGAGGCTCCTCCTCCTACATCTAAAAAATTTGCTGGCTCTTCTCCATATTGTTTAATTATGTCCATTGTGGCCATAGCTAAACCAGCACCATTAACCATACATCCAATATTTCCATCTAATTTTATGTATGCTAGATCATGTTTGCTAGCTTCAATTTCTGCAGGTTCTTCTTCATTCAAATCTCTTAATTCTAAAATTTCTGGTTGCCTAAAAAGAGCATTGCTGTCAAAATTTACTTTAGCATCTAAACAAATAATTTTTTCTTCTTTCGTAAGAATTAAAGGGTTTACTTCAACCATATTTGCATCTGTTTTAACAAACATTTTATAAATAGATTTAATCAAAAAAATTGCCTCATTTTTTGAATTTCCTTTTAATTGAAAAATCTTAATAATAGTTTCACACTCTTCATCAGAAATTTCCTCTTTTAATTCAACTTTAGTTGTTAAAATTTTATCAGGCGATTTACTTGCCACTTCCTCAATATCCACTCCACCTTGATCACTAGAAATAAAGGCAATTTTTGAAGACGCTCTGTCTACCAAACAAGATAAATAAAATTCTTTGTCGATATTTGATGACTCCTCAACATAAAGTCTTTTTACTTCCCGTCCCTCTGGTCCTGTTTGATGTGTTATTAATTTCTTGCCAAAAAGCTCTTTTGCTGATTTTTCAAGTTCACTTAAATTATCTAAAATTTTAACGCCCCCAGCTTTTCCTCGACCACCTGCATGAATTTGGGCTTTTAAAACGTACTTATTTGTTTTTAATGACTTGCATTTCTCTAAAAGTTCCTCGACTGTTAATCCAAATACTCCCTCCGGAACTGTTACACCAAATTTTTTTAAAATCTGTTTAGCTTGATGTTCATGTATATTCATTATTTATGCTAAATCTGGATCTATTTTAGAAGCTGCTTCCCAAAGCTTTTTTACTGCATCAATTGAATGAAGAAATTCAGATTTTTCTTTTTCATCTAACTTTATTTCCTCAATTTTTTCAACTCCATTTTTACCAATGATTATTGGTACACCAGCATAAATTTCTTTTATTCCATATTCTCCATTAAGATAAGCTGCGCAAGGAAGTAATTTTTTTTCATCATTTAAATATGCTTTTGCCATTTCAACACCTGACGCTGCAGGGGCATAAAAAGCAGAGCCTTTTTCTAAAAATTTGACTATTTCTGCTCCACCGTCCCTAGTTCTTTGATTTATCTCCTCTAATCTTTCTTTAGAGATTTTCCCTTCCTTAACTAGATCTAATAAAGGTTTTTGTGAAACTTTAGTAAATCTTGGTAAGGGAACCATTGTATCTCCATGGCCACCCATTACCATTGCTTCTATTTCTCTTACTGGGGTATTAAATTCTTCAGACAAAAATAATTTAAACCTTGAGCTATCTAATATACCAGCCATCCCAACCACTTTACTAGGTAATAACCCTGAGAATTTTTGAAATGCCATTACCATTACATCTAAAGGATTAGTAATACATATTACAAATGCATCTGGAGCATTTTGTTTTACTCCTTCGGCAACTTGTTTGATTATTTTTAAATTAATACCAAGTAAATCATCTCTACTCATTCCAGGTTTTCTTGGCACACCCGCTGTTATGATAATTACATCTGATCCTTTAATATCATTATATTTGTCTGTGCCTGAAAATTTTACATTAAAACCATCTACTGAGGATGATTGAGCAATATCTAGTGCCTTTCCCTTTGCAATACCACTTGCAACATCAAACAAAACTACCTCACTGACTAATTCTTTGATTCCAATCAGGTGAGCTAAAGTCCCACCTATTTGCCCAGCACCTATTAAAGATATCTTGCTCATTTTTTTATTTCATTGTAGGCATCACAAATTCAGCATTTGATCGAATTCCTGAAGGCCATCTTGAAGTTATAGTTTTTAATTTTGTATAAAATTTTATTCCCTCCATACCATGCATTGCACTGTCACCAAATAAAGATCTTTTCCACCCCCCAAAGCTATGAAATGCCATTGGCACAGGTATTGGTACGTTTATCCCAACCATACCAACTTGGATTTTGCTAGCAAATGTTCTCCCAGCATCCCCATCTCTAGTATAAATACTAACTCCATTTCCATATTCATGTTCATTAATTAATTTTGAGGCTTCCTCAAAAGTCTTCACTCTCACAACAGAGAGAACTGGTCCAAATATTTCTTCTTTATAAATTCTCATATCTTTTGTGACATGATCAAATAAACAACCTCCAATATAAAAACCATTCTCATACCCTTGTAACTTTAAACTTCTTCCATCAACCACTAACTTAGCTCCCTCTTTTACTCCTAAATCAACATAGCCTTTTACTTTTTCTAAGTGTTCCTTAGTCACAAGTGGTCCCATTTCTGAATTTTTATCCATTCCGGGACCGACTTTTAAAGCCTCTGCTTTTTTTGATAATCTAGATACCAATTCATCTCCGATATCACCAACTACAACAGCAACTGATTGGGCCATACATCTTTCTCCAGCAGAACCATAAGCTGCACCCATTAGACCATTAATAGCACCATCTAAATCGCAATCAGGCATTACCACCAAATGATTTTTTGCGCCTCCTAAAGCTTGAACTCTTTTTTCATTTTTAGCTGAGTTTTCATAAATATATTTAGCAATTGGAGTTGACCCAACAAAACTTACAGCCTTAATATCTTTATTATCTAAGATTGCATCTACTGCAACTTTATCTCCATTTATAACATTGAATACACCATCTGGCAGGCCAGCTTCTTTTAACAACTCAGCTAATCTTATAGAACACGATGGATCTTTTTCTGATGGTTTTAATATAAAAGTATTTCCACAAGCAATAGCGATTGGAAACATCCACATAGGTACCATCGCTGGAAAATTAAATGGAGTTATTCCAGCTACTACTCCCAAAGGTTGTCGCATTGACCAACTATCAACATTTGTTCCGACATTTTCCGAAAATTCCCCTTTAAGCAAATGAGGAATTCCACATGCAAATTCGACAACTTCTAGTCCTCGTGTCAAAGATCCTTTTGCATCTTCATAAACTTTTCCATGTTCCTCAACAATTAATTTTGTGAGTTCATCTGAATTTTTCTCAATTAGCTCTTTGAATTTAAAAATTACTCGAGCTCTTTGAAGTGGAGGTTTTAATGACCATTCTTCAAATGCTTTTTTTGCAATTATAACTGATTGATCTAAATCAGATTTAGATGCTAACCTAACTTCTTTAACTTGTTCACCAGTTGCAGGATTAAATACTTTTCCTTTTTTGTCAGAAGTTCCAGAAATTATTTTTCCACCAACAAAATGCTCTATTAATTTCATGAACGATCTTTTAGAGTAAAAATACTTGTTAGTCTATTGTTTAAATATTAGCTGTTGCTAACATTTTTTTTATTTCAGCTATAGCTTTTGCAGGGTTTAATCCTTTAGGACAAGCACTTGTACAGTTAAGAATTGTATGACAACGATAAAGTTTAAGCTCATCAGCAACCTTTTTTAACCTAGCTTGTCTTTCATCATCTCTACTATCTATAATCCATCTATAAGCTTGTAGTAAAACAGCTGGACCTAAATATTTATCCCCATTCCACCAATAGCTAGGGCATGACGTTGAACAACATGCACACATTATACACTCATAAGCACCATCTAACTTTGCTCTATCTTCTTTTGATTGATAAATTTCCTTTGTTTCTGATTTAGAGTTTGATTTTAACCAAGGTTCGATTGACTTATATTGTTTGTACAAACCATCTAGGTCACCAATTAAATCTTTTTTCACTTTTAAATGAGGCAGAGGATAAATATCAATATCACCCTCTATTCCTGCATGCGGTGTTGTGCATGCAAGGCCATTTTTACCCCCCATGTTCATTGCACATGAACCACAAACTCCGTGTGCACAGGATCTTCTATATGCTAGAGTTGGATCTATCTCATTTTTTATCTTATTTAAAATATCAAGCACTTTTGAGGGACAATTATCCATATCAACCTCATAAGTATCAATTCTTGGGTTTTCTCCTGAGGATGGGTCCCATCTATAAATGTTTACTTTTTTAAGATTTTTTGAACCTGTTGTGTCTTTAAAATATTTACCTTTTTTAACTTTTGAATTTTCAGGTAAATTTAATTGAACCATTAATAAACTCGCTCTTGTGGAGGAAAATATTGTACATCATTAGTCAATGTTGATTTATGAACTTCACGATAGCTTATTTTTGTCTCTTTGCCATTACACCAGGCAAGAGTATGTTGCATAAATTTATCGTCATCTCTTTTTGGGAAATCCTCTCTTGCATGAGCTCCTCTACTTTCTTTTCTGTGATAGGCTGAGTCTACAGTTGCAACTGCCTGTCTAATTAAATTATCAAACTCTAAAGTTTCAACTAGATCAGTGTTAAATATTAATGATTTATCTTTTACGGATAAAGACTCTAATCCATCATAAGTTTTTCTTATTTCGTCAACCCCTTCTTTAAGTGTTTTTTCAGTTCTAAAAACCGCACATTTCGATTGCATTGTTTTTTGCATTGATAGTCTTAGTTCTGCAGTCCCTATTTCTCCATCCGCATTCCTAATTCTGTCAAACCTATCAAGACATTTTTGCGTTTCAGACTCTCCAATTTCTTCGTGAGGTGTTCCTGGCTTAATCACTTCTGCAGCTCTTTTTGCGGCTGCTCTTCCAAAAACTACAAGATCGATTAACGAGTTAGAACCTAGTCTATTTGCGCCATGAACTGAAACACATGCTGCTTCACCTATTGCCATTAAACCTGGAACTACTTTTTCAGAGCCATTAACTGTTAGAACCTCGCCTTTATAATTAGTTGGAATTCCACCCATATTATAATGTACAGTTGGTACTACTGGAATTGGATCTTTAGTTACATCTACGTTAGCAAATAATCTTGCAGCGTCTGTTATCCCTGGTAATCTACTTTCTATAACCTCTTTATCTAAGTGACTTAAATTTAGATGGACGTGGTCTTTATCTTTTCCAACTCCTCTACCTTCATTTATTTCTATTGACATTGATCTACTTACTACATCTCTAGATGCCAAATCTTTAGCTTTAGGTGCGTATCTTTCCATAAACCTCTCACCTTTAGAGTTCGTAAGATATCCTCCTTCACCTCTTGCTCCTTCTGTTATAAGTGTTCCATGACCATATATTCCAGTTGGATGAAACTGTACAAATTCCATATCTTGCAATGGTAATCCTGCTCTTAAAACCATAGCATTTCCATCACCAGTACAAGTATGTGCAGAAGTTGCAGAATAGTAAACTTTGCCATAACCACCTGTAGCAATGATTACTGAGTGAGCTCTAAATCTGTGAATAGTTCCATCATTTAAGTTCCATGCAATTAAACCTTTGCACTCACCATCTTTCATCAGTAAATCTAATGCAAAATACTCTATGAAAAACTCTGTTTTATGTTTCAGGGCTTGTCCATACAAAGTATGTAAAATTGCATGGCCAGTCCTATCTGCAGCTGCACAAGTTCTTTGAACAATTCCATTACCATAATTTTTAGTCATTCCACCAAATGGTCTTTGGTAGATTTTTCCGTCCTCTGTTCTACTAAAAGGAACTCCATATTTTTCTAACTCTATAACTGCTTTAGGTGCTTCTTTACACAAATACTCAATACTGTCTTGATCGCCTAACCAATCAGCTCCTTTCACAGTATCATACATGTGCCAACGCCAATCATCTTCACCCATATTTCCAAGAGCAGCAGAAATACCACCTTGAGCAGCAGACGTATGGCTTCTTGTAGGAAAAACTTTTGAAATACATGCAGTTTTTAAGCCAGCTTCACTCAAACCAACAGCAGCTCTCAAACCGGAGCCTCCAGCTCCCAATACTACTACATCATATTCATGATCTATTATTTTATATGAACTCATAAATTATTTATTAATATAATTGTAATTAAAGGAATTACCACTGCTGATGTATATAAAAGTCTGTTTGCGACATTTTTGATTTTTTCATTTTTAATATAATCCTCAAAAACCTCACTAATACTCAAAGCAGAAAAGAAATACGCGTTAATAATAAATAAGCTAAATAAAAAATTAGACAACGGGTTTGCAAAAAAATTAACCATAACTGAATATTCTTGGTCATAAATTTTTATAAAATTTATAATAAACCATAACATTGACGGAACTAATATTGCGCCACTAATTTTTAAAAAAATCCATTTTTTTGTTGCGTCAATCATTTTATAAAAAATTTTTTGCAATTAAAAAAAAAACCACAGTTAACAATACTGATCCAAATATAACAATTAAACCAGTTATTTTTGTTGTCTTTAGTTCAAACCCGTAACCCAAATCCATAATTAAATGTCTAATCTCACTTAAAACTTGAAAACAAAAAGACCATGTGATTCCTAGAATAAAAAATTTTCCTATTTTTGAAATTAAAAATAAATTAATCATTTCATAACTATTATGACCAAGAACAAGGAGAGAAGCTAACAAACAAATAAAGGTAATTACAATTATATTAATTATTCCTGTTATTCTATGTGAGATAGATACCAATGATGAAATATGCCACTTATAAATCTGAATATGAGGTGATAAAGGTTCTTTATTTTCCATAAAAATTATTTTTAATTAATCTTTCTGCTATTTCTACTGCATTCAAAGCCGCGCCTCTTAGAAGATTATCAGAAACAATCCAAAGATTTAATCCATTTTTAATCGTATGATCTTCCCTTATTCTTGAAATAAACGTTTCGTCTTTTCCTTCTGCCTCCAAAGGTGTTATATATCCACCATCTTCTCTTTGATCTATCACTTTGCAACCTTCAAAGTCATTTAGTGCCTCTTTTACTTTTTCTAGAGAAAATGGCTTTTCAAATTGCAAATTAACTGACTCAGAATGAGATACAGATATTGGTAATCTCACGCATGTTGCTGTCAAGTTAATTTTATCATCCAAAATTTTTTTTGTCTCGTTGCTCATTTTTAATTCCTCTTTCGTATAACCATCATTCGAAAATACATCAATATGAGGAATTGCATTAAATGCTATTTGTTTAGTAAAATTTTCGGATTTAACTTTTTTTTTACTTAAAACTAATTTTGTTTGTTCAATTAATTCATCCATAGGTGCTTTACCACCACCTGATACTGATTGATATGTAGAAACGACTACTCTTTTTATTACAAATAAATCATGTAATGGTTTTAAAGCAATTACTAACTGAGCTGTCGAGCAGTTTGGATTTGCTATAATATTTTTTTTTATTTTTTTCAAATCATTAGAATTTACTTGTGGAACAACTAAAGGTACATCTGGATCCATTCTATAATAACTTGAATTATCAATAACTAAACAATGTTTTGCTGCTTTTTCTGCAAATCTTTCTGAGATAATTCCTCCTGCAGCAAAAAAAGATATTTTTACTTTAGAAAAG
This sequence comes from uncultured Pelagibacteraceae bacterium, assembly GCA_902594255.1. Classification (GTDB taxonomy): domain Bacteria; phylum Pseudomonadota; class Alphaproteobacteria; order Pelagibacterales; family Pelagibacteraceae; genus Pelagibacter. Next base: position 13,349 of record CACJLN010000005.1, on the reverse strand, counting down.
TCAAAGGTTTCTAGGTCAAAAACTTCATGGTCTTTTCCTTTAAAACTTATTTTTTTTCCAGAACTTTTTGAGGAAGCAACCAAATATAAATGATCAATAGATAAATTTCTTTTTTCAAGAAGTTCTAAAGTTTTTCTACCAACATTTCCTGTTGCTCCTACTATTGCAATATTCATGATCTAGCTTTTATACTAGATGAAAGGTAAATCGCAAACTTTAACACTAACGGAATTTCCATCAATTTTTAACTTGCCCTTTACGGACGATTTACAGTATGGCTCATTAATCATTGCAATTCCTATAACTTCTTTAAAATGAGGAGAATAACAAGCAGATCTTAGCTCACCCATCAGGTTACCCTCATTATCTGTAATCTTTAAAGATTTGGTTAAACTAATTTTATCCGTTTCAAGGTGAACACCCATTAATTTTCGCTTTATTCCCTCCTTTTTTATTTTCTTTAATTTTTCTTTTCCTAAAAAAGTCACCTCAGAATCTAAATTGACGTATTTTTCAAAACCACATTGAAAAGGATTGTCGTTATTGTCAAAATCATTTCCATAAGAAAGAAGACCACTTTCAATTCTTTCTATAAGATTTGGGCATCCAGGTTTCAAATTAAACTCTTTACCAATTTCAAAAAAATAATCGTATAAATCTAGGCCTGACTCTGTATTTTCTATATAGATCTCAAAACCACCTTGTTTTGACCACCCAGATCTTGCAATTAAATGTTTTGTTCCTTTAAAATCAAAATAATCAAAACCAAAAAACTTCAATTCTATTATCTTTTTGCCAAAAACTTTTTCCATCAAAGCAAATGATTTTGGTCCCTGAATAGCAATGATATCAACATTAGGTTCGAAAATTTCAACTTTAAAATTATTACCTGCAGCTAAACCTTTTGCAAAAAATATAACATCTGAGTCTGCTATTGAAATCCACCATCTATTTTCAGCCAACTTTAAAATTACAGGATCATTTACTAAGTTGCCGTTATCATCTATTATTGGACAATAATAGCATCTCCCTATTTTTGATTTCGATAAATCTCTACAAGTCATTAATTGTACAAGATTTGCTGCATCCTCACCAAAAATTTCGACTTGTCTCTCAGCAGCTACATCCCAAACTTGCACATCTTTTTTAAGATGTTCACATGAATCCTCTATTGAGCCAAATGCAGCTGGTAATAACATGTGGTTATAAACTGTATAAGCTGTAACTCCTTGTTTTTCTATTCTAGATGTAAAAGGTGTACTCCTTACTCTTCTCGATTTTGTAATTGGGTAACTTTTCATCTAAAATATGTTCTTAAAATTTTTTTCTTAACTCAAATTTTTGAATTTTTCCAGTCGAAGTTTTTGGTAGCTCACAAAAAATAACTTGCTTTGGAACTTTAAATCCGGCAAGGGTTTCTTTACAAAAACTGATTAATTCTTTCTCAGTAGCTAGCTTATCTTTTACTAATTCAATAAACGCACATGGAACCTCACCCCATTTTTGGTCAGGCTTAGCAACTACTGCAGCTATCGAAACCGAAGGGTGCTTTGCTAAAGTATTTTCTATTTCTATTGACGATATATTTTCTCCTCCTGAAATAATTATGTCTTTAGATCTGTCTTGAATTTTGACGTAACCATCAGAATGCATTACTGCTAAATCACCAGAATGAAACCATCCACCGTCCATAGCTTTATTGGTTGCATCTTTGTCCTTGAAATACCCTTTCATCACAACATTTCCTTTAATCATAATCTCGCCAATTGTTTTTCCATCTTTGGGCACTTCTTTCATTGTTTCTGGATCCATCACTGATATTCCCTCAGTATTAGGGTACCTTACCCCTTGTCTCGCTTTTATTTCGTTTTGTTTTTCCTCATCAAAGTTATTCCATTCATCATTCCATGCACATTGGGTGACATGTCCATAAGTTTCGGTTAATCCATAAACATGCATTACCTCAAATCCAAGCTCTTTCATTTTTTTGAATATAATGCTTGGGGGAGGAGCTCCAGCTGTGAGTACATAAACTTTATGTTTTAATTTTTTTCTGTCAGCTTCAGGAGCACCTGTAATCATATTTAATACAATAGGAGCGCCACCAAAATGAGTAACGTTATATTTATCAATTAATTCAAATATCTTTTTTATATCGATATTTCTTAGACAAATCGTTCTTCCATTTAACATTGGAACAGTCCATGGATACCCCCAGCCATTACAATGAAACATTGGCACAATAGTCAAAAAGTTTAATCTATTAGGCATATTCCATGCAACAGCACTTCCAGTAGACATCAAATATGATCCCCTGTGATGATAGACTACCCCTTTAGGGTTGCCTGTGGTTCCAGATGTATAACTCAAAGATATTGCTTGCCACTCGTCCTCTGGCATTTTCCAGTCATAATCCTCATCACCAGTATTTAAAAAACTTTCATACTCTAAATCGCCAATTTTTTCACACTTAGATTGATCAGCAAATTTATCAACAATATCAATGATGGTAATTTTTCTTTTTAAAACACTTAACGCTTTCTTAACTTCTATATGTAGCTGTCTGTCTACAACTAATACTTTCGCTTCACTATGATCTAAAATATAAGCAATCGTTTTAGCATCTAATCTTATATTAATTGTATTCAAAACTGCCCCTGTCATTGGCACAGAATAATGACCCTCAAAAATTTCAGGAGTGTTGAAAGCTAAAAATGAAACAGTGTCACCTTTTTTAACGCCAATTTTGTTTAGCGCGCTCGCAAATTTAACAGTCCGTTTATAGACCTCGCTCCATGAATATTTTCGATCTTCATATATTACAGCTTCATAATTTGGATAAATTTCTTTAGCCCTTTTGATGAAAGTTAAAGGAGTTAAAGGAACATAATTTGCATTATTTTTTTCTAGATTGGTATCGTAATGACTCATTTAACTAAATTTGAAGTTCATTATATTTAAACTTCCGGTAATTGCAGATTTATAATGTTGTTCAGCTCTTGGTAGCACTTTGTCAAAATAAAATTTAGCAGTATTTATTTTGTCATCATAAAATTTTCTATTCTCCTCATAGTCTTTGAAACTTATATTAAGAACTTTTATCCATGAAAATGCTAATGATATATAGCCAAGAGTTTTTAAATAATCATTCGCAGCTGCGCTTACATCATCTTTATTGGTTTCTAATCTCTGAATAGTCCAATCACTAAAGTTCTTAAGTACATTTAAATAATAATTAAATTCTTTTATAAATGGCTTGACTTTTTCGTTATTTGAATTTGTTTCAGTTTTAACTAAATCTAAAAATTTATCTATTATATTTCCATTCTTATTTAATAATTTTCTAAAAACTAAATCAGCAGCTTGAACAGAATTTGTTCCTTCGTAAATTGGTGTAATTCTGTTATCTCTATATAATTGCTCTATACCTTGATCTTTAGTATAGCCATACCCACCAAAAATTTGCATTGCATCGCTTGTAATCTCCATTCCTAAATCTGAAAATAAAGATTTTACAACAGGTGTCATTAATGAGACCATGTCTGAAGCATCTTGTTTTATTTTCTGATCATCGTGATTTAAACTTACTTCAGTTTGTTGTGATAACCAGAAACATAATGCTCTCTCTCCCTCAATTATAGATTTCATGTTCAACAATGTTTTACGTATATCTGCATGTTCAATAATTGCATCAGCATTTCCATTTTGCGATTTATTATTGTTGCTTTTTCCTTGCTTTCTCTCTTTGGCATAACTCAATGAATTTTGATAAGCAATTTCTGAAATTCCTAAACCTTGAATTCCAACGACAATTCTTTCTAAATTCATCATTGTAAACATTTGACTTAGTCCTTTATTTTTAGGACCAATCATAATTCCAGTTGCATCATCAAAATTTAAAACGCAAGTAGCTGAACCTTTAATACCCATTTTTGTCTCTATTGATCCTGTAGATATTCCATTTCTAGCGCCAATTGTTCCATCTTCTTTTACAATAAATTTTGGGACTAAAAATAAACTTATTCCCTTAGTACCTTTCGGTGAATCTGATGCTCTTGCTATTACAAGATGAATTATATTTTCTGTTAAATCATGATCACCAGATGTAATAAATATTTTTTGGCCAGTGATTTTGTATGTTCCATCGGGTTGCTCTACAGCTTTTGTTTTAAGTAAACCTAAATCCGTTCCACAAACTGGTTCTGTTAAACACATAGTGCCACTCCATTTTCCCTCAACCATTTTTGGAAGATATTTATCTTTAATTTCATCTGGGGCATGGTGGTGAATACAATTGTAGGCACCAAGTGATAATTCACTATAAAGTTTAAATGCTAGACTAGCTGAAGATAACATTTCATCAAAAAATGCACTCACTGTTCTAGGCATACCTTGTCCTCCGTATTTTGGATCACAAGATAACGAAGTCCAACCATCCTCGATATATTTCTTATAAGCTTCTTTATATCCTGGGGGTGTTCTTACTACTCCATTTTCTAATATAGCTGGATTTTCATCTCCAGCTTTTGCAAGAGGTAAAATTAAATTTTGATTTATTTTTGCAGCTTCCTCTAAGATATCCTTTACTAACTCTGAGGTAACTTCTTTATATTTCTCTAATTCATTATAATTTTTATTATCCCTTAGTTTCTCATATAGAAACATCATATCTTTGACTGGTGCATTATAGCTAGGCATATTTTAATTTTAGAATAAATAATTAGTTATTGCAATTTTGAAATAATCGCATCACCCATTTGTGATGTCGATATCTCTTTCATTCCCTTAGATAAAATATCTTTTGTCCTTAATCCTTCATTTAGTACACTCTGAACAGCTTTTTCCAAAGATTCTGCTTCTTTATCCAGGTCTAAGGAGTATCTCAAAGCCATTGCAAAACTTAATATAGTTGCAATCGGATTTGCAATACCTTTACCTGCTATATCAGGTGCAGATCCATGAATTGGCTCATACATTGCTCTCATCTCTCCCTCATTATTTTTGGCTCCTAGAGATGCAGATGGTAAAAGACCTAATGATCCAGTCAACATAGATGCTTGATCGGACAACATATCACCGAATAAATTATCCGTCACAATAACATCAAATTGTTTAGGATTTCTAAGCAATTGCATTGCACAATTATCTGCTAGCATATGGCTTAACTCAACATCTTTATACTCTTTCTCATGAAGTGCTTGAACTTCCTCTTTCCAAAGCTGACCTGCTTCCATCACATTTGATTTTTCACAAGATGTGACTTTATTTGATCTTTTTTTTGCTAAATCGAATGCAATACGAGCGACTCTGATTATTTCGCTACTAGTGTAAGAGTGCGTATTAATTCCTTTTCTCTCACCATTTTCTATTGGTTTGATACCTCTAGGTTCTCCAAAATATATTCCACCAGTAAGTTCTCTGACAATCATAATGTCTAAACCTGAGACAACATCTGGTTTTAAAGTTGATGCGTCGACTAACTGTTTAAAACATATTGCTGGTCTTAAATTAGCAAAAAGTTTCAACTCTTTCCTTAATTTTAAAAGAGCTCTTTCAGGTTTCTTAGAAAATTCAACTTGATCCCATTTTGGCCCTCCAACAGCGCCTAACATTATAACAGCGCTCTCTAAAGCTTTATAAAATACCTCATCAGTAATTGGGGTTCCATGTTTGTCATAAGAACATCCTCCAGCCAAATCTTCATCAATTTCAAAATCTAAAGATTTTTTGTCATTAAACCAATTTATTATCTTTCTAACTTCACCAATGACTTCGGGGCCTATACCATCACCTGGTAATAATAATATTTTTCTTTTTTTAACCTTAATCATTAAAGATCCATGGCTTTTGACTTTTAAGGTCTTTTTCGAAATTTTCAATTTTTTTGGATTTATTAAGTGATAACGCTATGTCATCTAAGCCCTCTAATAGACATTTTTTTTTAAATGGGTCTACTTTAAATATAACTTCGTTATTTCCATAAATTACTTTTTCCTCATTAAGGTCTACAAAAATTTCCTCTTTTCTATTAGCATACTCTGATAATTCTTTAATTTTATCATCATTAAGAATGATTGGTAAAATTCCATTTTTAAAACAATTGTTGTGGAAAATATCAGCAAAACTTGAGCTAATCACACAAGTAATACCAAAATCTAACAATGCCCAGGGTGCATGCTCCCTTGAAGAGCCACATCCAAAATTTTTCCCAGCTATCAAAATTTTTGATTTATTAAATGGAGTTTTATTTAAAATAAATTCATTAATTTCTTTACCTTTATCATCATATCTCATTTCAAAGAATAAATTTTTACCTAACCCAGTTCTTTTAATAGTTTTAAGAAATTGTTTAGGGATAATCATATCAGTATCAATATTAACAATCGGTAAATATGCCGGAATACTTTTAAGTGTGCTAAATTTTTGCATCTAATTTTGGTACTTTCTCACATCATCAAGACTACCAGATATTGCTGCTGCAGCGGCCATGCCTGGACTGACAAGGTGTGTTCTTCCACCTCTACCTTGTCTTCCCTCAAAATTTCTATTTGAAGTGGATGCACATCTTTCCTCAGGTTTTAATTTGTCAGCATTCATTGCTAGGCACATTGAACAACCTGGTTCCCTCCATTCAAAACCTGAGTTAACAAATATTTTATCCAATCCTTCCTGCTCCGCTTGCTCTTTTACTAAACCTGATCCAGGAACGACCATCGCATGAACGTGGGAGGCTATTTTTTTGTCTTTAAGAATTTTCGCAGCCTCTCTTAGGTCTTCAATTCTACCATTTGTGCAGCTTCCTATAAAAACTTTATCTATTTTAATATCTTTTGCAGCCATATTAGGTTTTAAGCCCATATAATTTAGCGCTCTTTCTAATGAATTTTTCTTATCTTCATTTTTTTCATTTTGAGGGTTGGGAATCTTGCCATCTATCGTGATTACATCTTGTGGAGAAGTCCCCCAAGTTATCATTGGTAAAATTTCTTCAGCTTTTAAATTAACTTCTTTATCAAATTTTGCTCCATCATCTGACTTTAAATTTCTCCAATATCCCAAAGCATTTTCCCAATTTTTTCCTTTTGGTGACATAGGTTTGCCCTCAAGATATTTAAATATTTTTTCATCAGGGGCAATCAATCCTGCTCTAGCTCCACCTTCTATAGTCATGTTACAAATAGTCATTCTTTGCTCAACACTCAAAGATCTAATTAGATCTCCAGCATATTCTATAACACATCCAGTTCCACCAGCTGTTCCAATTTTTCCTATTATTTGAAGAATTACATCTTTTGATGTTACTCCTAATGGTAGTTTACCTTCTACATTAATTCTAAAATTTTTTGCTTTTTTTTGAACTAATGTTTGAGTAGCCAAAACATGTTCTACCTCTGATGTTCCAATTCCAAAAGCTAAAGATCCAAAGGCACCGTGTGTCGCTGTATGGCTATCTCCACAAACAATTACTGTTCCTGGTTGCGTAAAACCTTGCTCAGGTCCGATTATATGAACTATACCCTGTCTCTTATCACCCATTCCAAATAATTTAATACCAAACTCTTTACAATTTGCTTCTAATGTATCTACCTGAATTTTAGACTCTTTATCAGATATTCCTTTTGATCTATCAGTTGTTGGTACATTGTGGTCTGCAACAGCTAGAGTAAGTTTTGGATGTCTAACTTTCCTATTTGAATTTCTTAGACCTTCAAAAGCTTGTGGGCTAGTTACTTCGTGAACCAAATGCCTATCAACAAACAATAAAGCTGTTCCATCAGCCTGTTGATCTACTAGGTGATCGTTCCAAATTTTATCGTAAAGAGTATTGGGCATTGAGAAAAAAATTATTTTTTTTCTGAGGGATTTTCAAGTTTTTTTTCTGCTTTAATATCAGCTTTAGGTGCATCTATTTGAGGTTCTTTTTTAGTAGTTTCCTCTTTTTTTTCATCCGATGTTGACACAACCTTTATATTTATCTCAGTTTCAATTTCTTTATTTGTTGGGGCAAGATTTTCCTCATTTACCGTTTCAGGCTTTACATCAATATCAATGCCAATTTTTTTTCTTATTTTTTCAGCAATCCTTGCTGATTTTCCTGTTCTATCCCTTAGGTAGTAAAGCTTTGCTCTTCTGACTTTGCCTGAACGGATTACTTTAATAGAGTCAATCACAGTCCCATATAGTGGAAAAGTTCTTTCAACACCTTCTCCAAATGAAATTTTTCTGACTGTAAATGACGAGTTCAAATCTCTATTTTTCTTTGCAATACAAACGCCTTCGAAGAACTGTATTCTCTCTTTTTTACCCTCTGTAATTCTGACACCTACTTTAACTACATCTCCAGCAAAAAAATCAGGAATTTTTTTCTCTGATAGAATTTTTTTAACATTATGTTGATTTATTTCCTCGATTGTTTTCATTCTATAATTGTTCAATTAGTTTTTCTTATATTTTTGCCACAAATCTGGTCTTCGGTCGCGAGTTATAGCCTCAGATTGAGATAAACGCCAGTCTTTAATTTTAGCATGATCTCCAGATAATAATACCTCGGGTACTGGTTTTTCCTCCCAAATTTGAGGTTTTGTATATTGGGGGTACTCTAAAAGACCATTTTCAAAGGTTTCATCAATTGCAGATTTTTTATTTCCTAGTACACCAGGTAAAAGTCTTAAAATGGTATCAAGCACAACTAATGCAGCAGTTTCTCCACCAGACAAAACATAATCTCCTATACTTATTTCCTCTATATTTCTTGTATCTAAAACTCTCTCATCAACTCCTTCAAAATGACCACAAATTAGAGAGATAGATTTTTCTTTTGATAAATCTTTTGCAAATTTTTGGTCAAACTTTTTTCCCTTAGGTGATAAATAAAAAATTCTTTCATCTTTTTTTACTCTTTGGTCTAACGATTTTGCTAATATATCTGGTTTAAGTAACATTCCTGTTCCACCTCCATACGGAGTGTCATCAACAGTTTTATGTTTATCTGTTGCTGCATCCCTTATATTTACAACATTCAAATTCCATAACTTATTAGATAGAGCTTTTCCATACAGGCCTTTAGCAAGAGGGCCAGGAAAAAATTCTGGGTACAAAGTAAATACTTGAGCTTGGAACATGATGATTTTTTAAATTACTTTTTTTCCCCTTTTGAAGCCTCTTCTTTTTTTGCTTCTGCTGCTGGTGCTGCATCTGCTTTAGGAGGTTCTTCTTTTTTTGCTTCTGCTGCTGGTGCTGCATCTGCTTTAGGAGCTTCTTCTTTTTTGGCTTCTGTTGATGCTTCTTTTTTTCTATCTTTTTTTGGAATAGCTTTTTGAGGATTATTTCCGTTAACAGGCATAGGCATTAACTCATTTTCTCCTAGAATTCTTGCAACTCTTGTAGTTGGTTTTGCTCCTTGACCCAACCAATATTTAATTCTTTCAGCTTCAAGTCCTATTCTCTCTTTTTTTTCTTTTGGAAGTAACGGATTAAAAAAACCTACCTTTTCTATAAATCTTCCATCCCTTGAAAACCTACTGTCTGCAACAACTAACTTGTATACTGGTCTTTTTTTTGTGCCACCTCTTGATAACCTTAACTTTAACATTTACTCTCCTTTTATTTTAATTGATTAAATAGCTCTGGTGGTATTCCTTTATCAGACATACCTTTCAGATTTCCCTTTGACATTTTTTTCATCATTTCTGACATCATTTTAAATTGTTTAAGCAATTTATTGATAGTGGCTGGATCTGTACCAGAGCCATTAGCAATTCTTTTTTTTCTTGAACCATTAATTATTTTTGGATTCTCTCGTTCTTTTTTGGTCATCGACAAAATTATTGCCTCGTTTTTAGTGATAACACTTTCATCTATACCAGCAGCTTCCATTTGGGACTTAACCTTAGATACACCAGGCATAAATGACATCACACCTTCTATTCCTCCCATTTTTTTCATCTGTCTTAATTGTGTTAAATAATCCTGCATTGAAAATTGACCTTTTTTTAAATTCTCTTCAGCTTTCTTTATATTTTCCTCACCTAAATCCTCAGCTGCTTTTTCTACAAGAGATATGATATCTCCCATACCAAGAATTCTATTTGCTATTCTATCTGGATGAAATAATTCAAGATTTTCAATTTTTTCACCAATACCTAAAAATTTAATTGGTACTTGTGACACAAATTTCATACTCACTGCTGCTCCACCCCTTGCATCTCCGTCTGCTCTAGTTAAGATTATTCCTGAGAGGTTAACAGTGTTTTTAAATTCTTTTGCGACGGACGCTGCCACTTGTCCTGTTAATGAATCTGCAACAAGAAATATCTCTGCAGGGTTAATAGTATTTTCAATTTGCTTAATTTCACTCATCATCTGCAAGTCTATTTGAGTTCTACCAGCGGTATCAAATAGAATTATATCTGCGCCATTTAAATTTGCAGCACTTAAAGCTCTTTGACAAATTTCATTTGGTTGCTGACCTTCAATTATCGGTAAAGTTATAATATTATTTTGTTCACCTAATAATTTTAATTGTTCTTGTGCAGCAGGCCTATAGATATCTAAACTAACCATCATTACTCTCTTTTTTTTAGTGTTCTCTAGATACCTTGCTAGTTTAGCAGTTGTAGTAGTTTTACCAGAGCCCTGAAGTCCAACCAACATCATTGGTACAGGCGGGACTGCGTTGAGATTTACATCATCATTTTTTTCACCAAGCAAACTGACTAATTCGTCATAAACGATCTTCACAACCATATCTCCAGGGGATGTCGATCTGATAATTTCTTTACCTAGAGCTTTTGGTTTTACTTTTTCGATGAAGTCTTTTGCAACTTCAAGAGATACATCTGCCTCTAACAAGGCCTGCCTAATACCTCTTAATCCCTCATCTACTTGATTTTCATCTAGTGATGGTGCTTTTTTTAAAGAGGAAAAAACTTCCTCAAATTTATTAGTCAAATTTTCAAACATATTTATTACACCCAACAGTAATCGCACTAGTGGGCGAACCCTCGCAGACTAGTGTCGATCTCTTTGTTTCCAAAGACACCGCAAATTTAACGTTTTTGCGGAAACTGCCACAAACTATAATAGAGGTTCAAAAAGTCAATAAATAAGTTAAATAAACATATATGAACATTAAAGCATTTAAAATGGATGGTTTAGGTAATGACTTTGTAATTATTGATAATAGACAAAAAATTACCAATTTAAATAAAGAGCAGATAATTAAAATTTGCGATAGAAGTTTTATTGGTTGCGATCAATTGATTTTGATAGAAAACGATAATTCAGCTGATGCATACTTGAAATTTTTTAATTCTGACGGTGGAGAGTCAGGAGCATGTGGTAATGGAACAAGATGCATTGCTAATTTCATTTCAAAAGAAACAGATAACAAAACTATAATTTTGAAGACATTTTCTGGACTGTTAAAGTCTGAAATTTTAGGAAATAAGATTGTTACAACAGAAATCGGTAAAGCTAAAACAGATTGGAGTGAAATACCCTTGTTGGAAAAATTAGATACAAGAAATTTAAATATTAAAATTCTTGATATAAATGATAAAGAGCATATTGGTGGCACTGCAGTGAATGTCGGGAATCCACATATCATTTTTTTTGTTAATGAACTAAACGATTTCAATATTAAAAAAATTGGTCCGGAAATTGAAAATCACTCAATTTTCCCAGAAAAATGTAATGTCACAATTGCTCAAGTAATAAATAAAGATTTGATTAAAGTTAAAGTCTGGGAAAGAGGAGCTGGATTGACTAAGGCATGTGGTACTGCTGCCTGCGCAACTGCATTTGCTGGTAAGATAAATAATTTAACAGAAAATAAAACAGATATAGAATTTTCGACAGGAAAATTGTCGATATGGATTGATGCAAAAAATTCAATACATATGAAAGGTCCTGTATCAGATGTAGAGGAAATTGAAATCAAACTATAATGGGAATTTTTGATAAATTTAAAATTGGCTTTCAAAAAAGCGCTTCTGCACTTACATCCGGTCTAAAAGAAATAATAATAAAAAAAGAGATAGATGATAAAAATTTAGATAAAATAGAGGAATTTTTGATTCAATCAGATGTAGGTTTAGAAGCTGCATCAGAAATAAAAGAAATTATTTCGAATAAAAAAATCGATCCAAACAAAGATCTAACTAGTGAGATAAATTATATTTTAAAAGAGTACATAATTTCTTTAATGAAACCTTTAGAGAATAACTCATTTTTTGAGAAAAAAGAAAAACTTAATTCAACTTTAGTTTCAGGAGTTAATGGAGTTGGAAAAACGACAACTATCGGTAAAATTGGTAAAATTTTAAAATCTAATGGCAATAAAGTTATGTTTGCAGCCTCAGATACTTTTAGAGCAGCAGCAATTGAACAACTAGAAAATTGGGCAAATAAAATTAATGTTTCAATTACTAAATCTTCTCAAGGTGCTGATCCCGCATCGGTGGCATATAAGGCAGTTGAAAAAGCAATTAACAATAATTTTCATCAAGTATTAATAGATACAGCCGGCAGACTTCAAAATAAAAAAAATCTTATGGAAGAATACAAAAAAATAGCAAATGTTATAAAAAAAATTGATAATGAAGCGCCCCACAATGTTATTTTAGTTTTAGATGCTACATCTGGACAAAATATAATTAATCAGGTTGAAGAATTTAATAAAATAATTCCTATAACAGGTGTTGTAATGACTAAATTAGATGGAACAGCAAAAGGTGGCATACTTTTAGCATTAGCTAAAAAATATAAACTTCCCATTATTGCATTAGGCTTAGGTGAAAAAGAGGACGACCTTCAGTTATTTGATGCCGAAAAATTTGCTGAAGCATTTACCCAAGTTAATTAATCAAATTACTAGAAATTAATGGTTTGTAGATATTACATTTGTAATTATCTTTAAATTTATAATACCCACAATCTTTTGAAAATGATGAAATTATAAAGTCAAACTTTCCTGTAGTGGGATAGAGTTCTAATTTTTTCTTACTGATATCATACTTAAAATTTGCATTTAAACTTTTTACTGCACTAATCATCACCAATGTTTTGTCATCCTCTAATAAATAATATGCAAAATCATCAGGAAATACTGGAAAATCATATTCCTGTAAAAAATATTTTGCTTGAGATGGAAACCAATCATAAGAAATTAGAGGAGAAGATGACTTAGTTGAATAATTGTAAATATACAGATCTTTTGGATAATCGTTTATATAATTACTTTCCTCACCTCTTGCTAAAATAGATTTTTCTCTGCCTTTAAAATATAAACTAAATTCTTTGTTATGAGAATCCATATTATCTATGTGAAATAAATCATCGGGCTGGAA